>NZ_JBJHAB010000002.1:0-304242 GCF_054050815.1 Blastococcus sp. SYSU DS0552 | reverse complement strand
ACACCCCACCCAGATAAGCCCCGGTGTTGTGACCGGCCCCCGGCAACTCGAACGACGCCACACCCGGGCTCACCGACAACCGGCTGGCCCCGGCCCACGCCGTCCACGCACCACCGACATCCGCAGACCCCAGCCCACCGGACACCACCCGGTCGAAGGCGTCACTCGCGATCGATGGCAGCCCTTCCGGGGTGTGGACGGTGACCTGGTGCTCGGTCGCGGCCGTCCCGTTGCGGTCGTCGGTGACCGTCAGCCGCACCGTGTAGGTGCCCTGCGCGGCGTAGGTGTGCGCCGCCGTGGGGCCCATACCGGTCGCGCCGTCACCGAAGTCCCACGCGTAGGCGGCGACCCGCCCGTCCTGGTCGCTGCTACCGGAGGCGTCCACCGTGGCGGTGAGGCCGGCGACGGTCGCCGTGAACACCGCCGTCGGCGGGACGTTGGCCACCGTTACCCCGGTGCCCGCCGCGTGGTGCCGGGCGACCTGTTCCGCGGTGAGCACGGTCGGGTACACCGCCACCTCGTCGATGGACCCCGGGAAGTACGGGGCCCCCGACCAGCTCCGGTCGCCACCGATCCGCCAGTAGCCGGCGGGGATCTCCTGCGCCGAGATTCCGTCCGTGCGGCTGGCGACCAGCTTCCCGTCCACGTACAGCGACAGCCCGTTCGGGCCGAGCGTCGCGACCACGTGGTGGTACGACCCGTCGTTGTAGGTCTGCTGGCTCACGAGCTCGAACGGCATCCCCGGCCAGACCGCGAAGTGCAGCCTGCCGTCCGGGTCGAGCCAGAGGTGGCGGTCGTAGTTGTTGCTCAGCCCGGTCCGCTGGTCACCGAAGCCGATGATCTTCCCCCCGGTCGTGCTCCGGGTCTCGAACCACGCCTCGATGGAGAAGGTGTGCGGGCCACGCCGCGGCGACTGGGTGGCGAAGGTTCCGCTGGTGCCGTCGAAACGGGCACCGGCGTCGGAGTCGCCGCGGAGGGCACCGGTCACGCCGCGGGTGACCCCGCCGCTCGCCCCGAGGTCGTCGACGCCGCCCTGGTCGAAGGCGGTCGCACCCGAGCGCTCCCCCAGCGGCCAGTAGCCGGTGGCTCCGTCGGCGTGCACCAGGTCTGCGTAGAGACGTGCGACCCCAGCTCCCGACGAGGTCCCCGAGGCCGTGCCGATGACCACCTCGTTGCCGTACGGGTCGGACACCGTGACGCGGTAGCTGTGCGCCCCGGCCGGCACCGCGCGATCGGTCCACGCCAGCGGTGCAGCCTGCCACCACTGTGAGGAACGGGTGAAGGTGGCGACGGGCGCCGTGGCGCCGTCCCGGTACACCCGGTAGGTGAGGTACCGGTTGTCCAGATCGGTGGCGCCCTGCCAGCCCACCCGCAGCGTGCCGGCGGCCACGGGCGTGACGCTCACTGCGCCGTTGACGCGGGGACCCTGTGCGTTCGGGGCGATCGAGGGCATGGCGAAGCGGACCAGGCCCTGCTGCGCCTTTCCGTTCACCGAGGGGAACTCGCCGCCGTACAGGAGGTACTGACCGTTGCCCGAGACGCTCCAGCCGCCCTGGTACTGGCGGGTGTAGGTGCCCACCGCGAACTCGGGGAACCAGGTGAGCAACGACGGCGCCGGCTGGCCGTTGAGGTTGTTGTTGCCGAGCGTGTCGCTGCCCACGCGGCCCGAGGCGGCGAGGCTCACGGCGGTGGCCCGCTTCCAGACCTGCGGGTCCTGCTCGGGGAAACCACCGATGTTGTTGCAGCGGTGGGCGTGCGTGGCGGTGTAGAGCGCGCCGTTCATCGGGAAGCTGGAGTAGCTGTCACCGCGGCAGTCGGCGATGAACCGCACGCCACCGCCAGCGGCGTCGGCGGCGAAGGCCCCCTCGAGGTTGCCGGGGCCGTAGTAGTCGTACGCCGTGCCGTAGACGGTCGCACCATCCGTGGACAGGCTCCAGACGGCGGAGTGCGCACCCTGGTTGGTCAGCAGCTGGTTGAGGGCGAAGGCGCGGTTGGCTCCGGAGACGGGGTCGAGCGCCGCGACCGCCGTGGCACGCGCCCCGTTCATCGAGTAGAAGCGGCCGCCGACGACGACCTGGTTCCCGCCGCCGGTGACCACGATCGCCATGACCTCGTTGGAGGTCCGACTGTTGGCGGCGGTGTCCGTCGTGCCGCCGATCGCCTTGCCGTTCGCGTCGAAGAGCGGCATCCGGTTGCCGTCCGTCGGGCCCGTGCCGGGGACCGGGGCCCACGGCAGCAGCGAGCCGTCGGCCGCCGACACCGCAGCGAGCCGGGTGCGGCTGACGCCGCCCACGGCGCTCAGGCTGCCGCCGAGGTAGACGGTGGAGGCGGTGGCGGCGAGGGCGCGGACCTGCCCGTTGACACTGGGCGCGAAGTTCTCCACCAGCGCACCGGTGCGGGTGTCGTACGCGGCGATCCGGTTGCGGACCTGGCCGTCGGCGCGGGTGAAGTCGCCGCCGACGTAGATGCGGGAACCGTCCGGGGAGGCGGTGACCGCCAAGGCCTGCCCGTTGAGGTCCGGCGCGAACGACGTAACCAGCTCACCGGTGCGGATGTCGTACGCCAGCAGGTTGTTCCGCACCGTCTCCCGGGTGCCCGGGGCGGCCCCGGCCGGACGGGCCCGCGTGAACGAGCCGGCCGCGTACACGGTGTCGCCCACGACGGCCTGCGCCCAGACGACACCGTTGATTTGCACCGTCGGCAGGGCGTCGGCGGAGACCGTGACCGGATCGGTCGCGCTCACCGCCGGCGGCGCCGTGTCCGCGTGCGCCACGGGCACCCCGACACCGAACGCTGCCGCCGCGAGCACACCGCTCACCAGCCCGGCCAGCGCCCGCCTGGGCACACCGCTCGACCGTTCCCCCATGGATGGACTCCCCGCTCGTCTCCGTACGCAACCGTCCACCGAGGACGGTGCCGAACACTAAGCGTGACCAGAATCCGTACGACAGGGGCCGTCACCCCACTCGATCAGGTGACGACCAGGCACTATGCACACCACAGGCGAGCCAGCGGTGACTCTCCGTGTGCAGACGGACAGAGCTCCACCCCCCGGAACGCCGACGACCCCCGCCGCCGCGACGGATCGCAGCGGCGGGGGTCGCCGGTGGGGGGCAGGCGCCGCTCAGGGCGCAGCTCCCGTGAACAGCAGTAGCGGGGCCCCGGCCTGGTAACCGACCTCGACGGTGACCGAGTCGCGGGCGTCGGCGGGGACGGTGAACACGTAGACGCCGTCGGCGGAGGCGCCAGCGGCGACCATGCCGGTGAAGGGCCGCTGGGACGGGTCGTCCAGAGGGGACGCCGGCGCCCGGTCGGGGCCGTAGTAGAGGTTGACGGCCACGCCCGACAGCGATACCGCCGCCGATGTGCCGTTCTCGATCCGCACGGTCACCCGCAGCGCCGGTCCGGCGATGTTGCCCGGGCCGACCGCGGTCCCCTCGATCGCCTCCAGGGAGGGCAACGTCGCGACGATGCCGTTGCCCACAGGCGCCGGCGCGTCGAGCGGCACCTCCGGCAACGACGGCGGCGGAGCGTCGACGTCCTCGGTCGGTCCGGTCGGCTCGGGTGTGGGGGGCGGCGGCGGGACCGTCGGCTCCGCTGACCCCGTCGCCTCCGCGGGCTGAACCGATGACGGGGCCGCTGGATCAGCGCCGGCCGAGTTCGTCCGGTCGTCCTCACCCGTCAGGAGCAGCACCAGGCCGAGGGCCGCGACGAGCAGCACGGCCACCGCCGGGAGCAGCCACCTCCGGACGGCCGCGGCCCGCGGGGCAGGGGGCGGCGGGGGCAGCCCGTCGTCGTGGGGAGTGTTCATTGCGGCAGCCTTCCGATCTCGCCGAACCACTTGAGGCACGCCAGCGCGAGGTAGCCCGCGGTGGCGAGGAACAGCAGGGAGTAGGCGCCGACGAACACGTCGGGCGTCCCCAGCAGGACGAACACCCAGCAGAGCAGGCCGTAGTCCGTGGGCACGACCAGGAGCGAGCGGAGCACGCTGGGGCGCTCGTCGGTGCGCTCGGCCCGCGTCCGCGCCCCGTGCCGCTCACGCAGCGCCTCGTTCAGCATGGTGCCGAAGAAGAGCACCGCGGCGACGACGCAGAACCCGAGGGGCACCAGCAGCCACACCCCCCGGGGCACCGCCTCGGAGCGGTAGAGGTGGATCAGCACGGCCAGGTGCAGTGACGAGGTCTTGGCCGCGTCCACCATGTGGTCGAGCCACTCGCCGGCGGGCGACCCGCCACCGCGCAGCCGGGCCAGCTGCCCGTCCGCGGCGTCGAACGCGTACCCGACCGCGAGGAGCACGGAGACGGCCACCCCGGTCGTCCACGACGGGCTCCCGAGCGCGAGCAGCACGATGGCCGAGGTGGTGAACCCGGCGCTGACGCCCGTGACCACGTTGGGGGTCAGCCGCGCGTGGAAGGCCGCCGCAGCGAGGACCCGGCCCAGCTTGCGGTTGACGAACCGCGAGTAGGCAGGCGCCCCCTGGGCACCCTTCTGTGCCGCGGACAGGCGGCGCACGGTGGTCCGGAAGTCCTCGGCTCCCGTCGGGGCCGGCTGCGCGGCGCGGGTCGCCGTCACTGCTGAGCCCCGGGGAACGGGATGACGTCGGACGCCAGATCGGCCGGCCCGACCGCCACCGACTCGTCCCTCGCCGCCGCCCGCGGGAAGGGGACCGGCGCAGGGAGCGAGCTGGGCTCGGGGAGGCGCCGGCCCGACGGGCGTCGGCTCGGCACCTGGCGTCCGGCCAGCCGGCGGGCGAGCTGCTCGTAGCCGGCGGCGACCGAGTCCCAGTCGTATCCCCGGGCCAGTTCGCGTGCCCGCACGCCGGCGCGGCGGACCGCGCCCGGGTCGGCCTCGGCGGCGTCCACGAGCGAGGCCACGTCCGCGGGGCTGGCGAAGAACCGGCCGGAGTCCTCGATCACCTCACGGTTGAAGTCGACGTCGTAGGCCAGGACGGCGGTACCGGCGCCGATCGCGCGCAGCAGCGAGGGGTTGGTGCCACCGACCGAGTGACCGTGCAGGTAGGTGTAGGCGTGGGCGTAGAGCTGGTCGAGCTGCTCCTGGTCCCACACGCCGCCGAGGAAGCGCACCCGCCCATCGGCGAGCCCGTGCACCCGTGCGGTGTACGCGTCCGAGTAGGGGGCGGAGCCGACCACGACCAGCGGCTTGCGCGCCCGGCTGCGCCGGTACCCGTCGACGATGACGTCGACGTGGTTCTCCGGCTCGAATCGGGCGACGACGAGGTGGTACCCACCCGGGGTGAGCCCCAGCTCGGCGAGCTTGCCGGTGCCCGGTTCGATGATCGGGGCGCCGTAGGTCAGCAGTGTCGTGGGCACCCCGAACTCCGACTGGTAGTAGTCGGCGATGCCCTGGGCGTCGGCGATGAGGGCATCGGACCAGCGGACCGCCAGCGCCTCGGCCGCGCGGTAGTAGCGCTGCCCGATCGGGCCCCACTTGGCGCGCTTCCACTCCAGCCCGTCGACGTGCGTGGCGACCGGGATCCGGGCGGCGCGCAGGGCCGGGAGGAGGGGGGCGTTGGCCGCGTTGAACACGAAGGCCGCGTCCGTGCGGTGCGCCAGCAGGTGGGCCACGGAGAGCGCCGAGTGGCTCAGCGTCTCCAGCGACCGCTTGCGGGCGGCGGGGAGGTGCACCAGCTCCATGCCGAGGTGGCGTTCGGGCCGAGCCTCCTGACCCGGGACGGTGCGGCAGTACACGACCACCTGGTGCCCCCGCTCGGCGAGCCGGCGACCGACCTCCTCGACCGCGGTCTCGAACCCGCCGTACCGCGCGGGTACGCCGCGCGTGCCGACCATGGCGATCCGCATGGCCCCTCCGTCCGTCTCCTGGTGCAGCGGAACCGGCCACCTGGGTACCGTTCCACGTCCTCTGACCAGGAGCTTCGTCGCCTCGCGGGCCGGGGCGGACGGTTCCGGGGGCCGGATGACCCGTGCGGGTGACGCTCGCGAGGGGGAGGTCAGTAGGCGCCGGAGCGCGACAGCACGGCCCGCCCGGTCTTCCAGAGGATCACGACGTCCAGCGCCAGCGACCAGTTCTCCACGTACCGGAGGTCCAGGCGCACGGACTCCTCCCACGAGAGGTCGCTGCGGCCGGAGATCTGCCAGAGCCCGGTGAGCCCGGGCTTGACCAGCAGCCGGCGGCTCACCGAGGAGTCGTAGCGCGCCACCTCGGCGGGCAGCGGTGGGCGCGGCCCCACCAGCGACATGGCTCCGCCGAGCACGTTGAGCAGCTGGGGCAGCTCGTCGAGGGAGAGCCGGCGCAGCAGCCGCCCGACCGGCGTGACCCGCGGATCTGCCCGGATCTTGAACAGCGGGCCGTCGGAGATGTTCTCCGCGCGCAGGGCGTCGAGCTGCTGGTCGGCGTCGACCACCATGCTGCGGAACTTCAGCATCGTGAAGGTCCGCCCACCCAGGCCGACCCGCTCCTGGCGGTAGAGCACCGGGCCGGGGCTGGTGAGCCGCACGGCCGCGGCGATGAGCAGCAGCACCGGCGAGAGGGCGAGCAGCGCCAGAGCCGCCACGGCGCGGTCCATGCCGCCCTTGACGACGCGTCGCCACCCCTCGAAGCACGGCTCCTCCACCGCCAGCAGCGGCAGCCCCTCGAAGGGGCGGATGTGCAGCCGCGGCCCGGCGACCTCGATCAGGCCCGGGGCCACGAGGAGCTCGAGCCCGGTGCCCTCCAGCTGCCAGGACAGCTGCCGCAGGTACTGCGCCGCCGTCTCGCTGGCGGAGGTGACCGCGATGGTGTCCGCCCCGTAGGTGTCGGCGAGGAGCAGGACGTCGTCCAGGCCCCCCACGGGGACGCCGGCGCGCTCGGCGACCCGCACCCGGTCGGCCGGGGTGACGGCGGCGGCGACGACCTCCAGCCCGCCGAAGCGTTCCCGCTGCAGCCGCCCGACCAGCTCCAGCACCGCACCGCCACGCCCCACGACGACGACCTTCTTCGTGCACCGGCCCTGCGCCCGGAGGGCGCGCAGCCGGGTGCGGGCGGCGTACCGGCCGAGCAGCGTGGCGGCGGTGAGGGCAGGGATGGCCACGACGACGAGCGCGCGACTCAGCTCCAGCGCGGCGGCGTAGGAGAGGAAGCTGGTCCCGCCCAGGAGCAGCAGGCCGGCGCGGCCGACACGGCGGTACTCGTCGCTGCCGGTGCCGTACGACCGCTCGGAGTAGGCACCGGTGGCCGCCAGGAGCACCGGCCAGGCCAGCACGAGACCGAGCGCGGCCCAGAAGAGCGCCGTGCCCGGCCCAGGGGGTGTGGCGCGGGCCAGCAGCACGGTGCCGCTCGCGACGGCGGCCAGCACGCTCTCCACCACGACGAGCGCCACCGTGTAGGACCGCACCCAGGCCGGCGCGGAGCGACGGGCGGGCAGCCGCGTACGCCCGGGAGCGGCGGCGGACCCGCCGGGAGCCCCCGGCAGGATCACCTCACCCGAGCTCGCCTGCTGGCGGTCCAGAAGCATGCGTCCCCCCGAACGTCACGCACCGTAGTCGACTACTGCGGTCGACCGCGCGCGGCGGCCTGAGCAGGGAAGCAACCCGGCACGGAGCGGTGCTGATCGAGAGCAACCCTCACAGCGCGTCAGGGCGGGCGTCAACACGGAGCGTCACCCTGTCACCCGATAGGGCCGCGGAACGCCCGGCGACGGTCGTCAGCCGCGGGGGTGGACCTGGTTCTGCGCGGCCTCCAGGCCGCTGGTGAGGAGGAGCTCGGTGGCGTCTGCGGCCTCCACGAGCAGCAGATCCAGCTCCTTGCGCTCGGTCGCCGAGAAGTCCTTCAGCACGAAGTCGGCGGGGTCCTGCCGACCGGGGGGCCGGCCGATGCCGACCCGCACCCGCAGGTAGTCCTTGGTGCCGGTGGACCGGGTGATGGAGCGCAGCCCGTTGTGGCCGCCCTCCCCACCCCCGCGCTTGAGCCGCACCACCCCGAAGTCGATGTCCAGCTCGTCGTGGACGACGACCAGCTGCTCGGCCGGGAGCTTGTGGTAGTCGAGCAGGCCGCGCACCGGGCCGCCGGACTCGTTCATGTAGGTCGTGGGCTGCGCGAGCACGACTCGCCGGCCCGCCAGCCGGCCCTCGCCGGAGACCGCGCGGGAACGGGCACCCTTGCCCGGGGCTAGCCGGATCCCGGCTCGACGGGCCAGCTCCTCGAGGACCATCGCGCCGACGTTGTGCCGGTTGCCGGCGTACGCCGGCCCGGGGTTGCCCAGCCCGACGACCAGGTAGGGCCCCTCGGGCGGGGGGGACGCCGCAGGGGCGCCGGCGGTGCCGGCGCCCCTGCGGGCCGTGCTCTCGATCAGCGGATGCCTCAGTCGTTCTTGCTGTTCTCGGCGGCGTCCATCGACTCGCCGCTGCCCTGCGCCAGGGGCTCGGGGACGACGTCGCCCTCGCCGGCGCCCTCGGCCGCCTCCGCGGACTCCTCGCGCTCGATGCCGGCCTCGGCCTCGGCGTCGGCGAGCTCGGCCTCGAGCGCCTCGGCCGTGGGCGCACCCAGGAAGCCGATGACCAGTGCCTCGGGGTCGGTGATCAGGGTCGAACCGGCCGGCAGGACCAGGTCGCCGGCGGTGATGTTCTGCCCGGCGTCGCGGCCGGTGACGTCGACCTCGATGCTGTCCGGCAGGCGCGTCGCGTCCGCCTCGATGGAGACGGTGTTCAGCTGGTGGTTCGGGATGGCGTCCGGCGCCGGCTGACCGACGACGACGATCGGCACGTCGACGGTGGTCTTCTCGCCGCGGCGGACGACCAGCAGGTCGACGTGCTCGTGCACGCGGGTCAGCGGGTCGCGCTGGACGGCCTTGGTCAGCGCCAGCTGCTCCTTGCCGTCCAGGACGATGGTCAGCAGGGCGTTGGCGCCACCGTTGCGCAGCGCCGCGGCGAACTCGCGCGCCGGCAGCGAGAGGTGGACGACGTCCTGGCCGTGC
The DNA here is from genome assembly GCF_054050815.1 of Blastococcus sp. SYSU DS0552. Lineage (NCBI taxonomy): Bacteria > Bacillati > Actinomycetota > Actinomycetes > Geodermatophilales > Geodermatophilaceae > Blastococcus > Blastococcus sp. SYSU DS0552. The sequence continues at coordinate 295,313 of NZ_JBJHAB010000002.1, read as the reverse complement.
CCGTAGAGGACGGCGGGGACGCGGCCGGCGCGCCGGGTGCGGCGGGCGCTGCCCTTGCCGAACTCGGTGCGGGTCTCGGCCTCGAGACGGTAGTCAGCCACGGTGAATGTGCTCCTCGGAAGGTGGATCGGTCTGCGGGCCGGCGACCGGGCGCAGCACACCCCACGGGGCACACGCACGTCGATCACGGAGTACGGGTGGACCGTCTCCCTCGCCGGGCAACGGGAGCCACGTTACCCCAGCCCGGTCAGCCGCCGAGCACCGCGTCGAGCACCTGCCGCGCGCAGTCGTCGACCGTCCGCCCGCTGGTGCCGACGGTGACCTCGGCATCGGTCGGCGCCTCGTACGGATCGCTGATCCCGGTGAACGCGGGGATCTCCCCGCGCCGCGCCTTGGCGTAGAGCCCCTTGCGGTCGCGCGCCTCGCAGTCCGCCAGCGACGTCGCCACGTGCACCAGCACGAAGCTGCCCGGTCCGGCCTGCTGCTCGACCTCCCTGCGGACGGCGGTGCGCACCTCGGCGTAGGGGGCGATGGGGGCGCAGACCGCGACGCCGCCGTGCTTGGCGATCTGCGCGGCCACCCAGCCGATGCGCAGGACGTTGGTGTCCCGGTCGGCCCGCGAGAAACCCAGGCCCGCGGAGAGGTGGTGGCGCACCTCGTCGCCGTCGAGCAGCGTCACGGTCCGCCCACGCTCGACCAGCAGCTCCACCAGGCGGGCGGCGATGGTCGACTTGCCGGCGCCGGAGAGCCCGGTGCAGAAGACGACGAGCCCCCCGGTGCGGGGCGGGGCGACGCCGAGCTCGCTGCCCAGCAGGGTCGCCCCGTACGCGGCGGCGACCTCCTCGGCCGGGACCTCGGGGCTCTCCGGCGTCACCGGGACCGGCAGGACGACGACCTCCCGCCCCCCGGTGCGGACCGGTCCCCAGGCGGCGGCACGCTGCGCCAGCGCCGCGGAGTCCGGCGGGAGCCCGGCCGCCGGCAGCAGCACCAGCAGCCGGGGCGGCAGGCTCGAGACGTCGGCCGGCGGGGCACCGACCCAGGCGGCCGGGGACTGCCAGCCACGCTCGCGGAGCCGGGCCGCCACCGCGGCCGGCGGCTCCCAGCGCGGCACCTCCGCGACGGTCAGGTCCTCGCCGTCGGAGGTCGCCACGACCACGCCCTGGGCGTCCTCGTACTCCTCCGCGGCGGGGAGGCCGGGCGCGGAGCCGACCAGGCCGAAGTGGTAGCGGGCGACGGCGGCGACCTGCGCGTCACCGAGTCTGCAGCGAGCCGGCACGCCGGCCATCCTCCCAGGGGACGACCGGCGGGCGCGGACCGGTGTGTCAGCTGGCGCCGTCGAACAGGCTGGTGACCGAGCCGTCCTCGAAGACCTCCTTGATCGCCCGCGCGAGCAGCGGGGCGATGGAGAGGACGGTGAGCTTGTCGAACTGCCGCTCCGGCTCGATCGGCAGCGTGTTTGTCACGATGACCTCGCTGACCTTGCTGTTGGACAGCCGCTCGACCGCGGGGCCCGACAGCACGCCGTGCGTGGCCGTGACGATCACGTCGGCGGCGCCCGCTTCGAACAGCGTCTCGGCGGCCTTCACGATCGTGCCGCCGGTGTCGATCATGTCGTCGACCAGGATGCAGACCCGGCCCTCGACCTCACCGACGACGCGGTTGGCGACGACCTCGTTGGCGACCAGCGGGTCGCGGGTCTTGTGGATGAAGGCCAGCGGGGTGCCGCCGAGCTTGTCGCTCCACCGCTCGGAGACCCGGACCCGGCCGGAGTCGGGCGAGACGACGGTGATGTCGCGGTCGCCCCAGCGGTCGCAGACGTGCTTGACCAGCAGGTCGAGGGCGAAGAGGTGGTCGACCGGGCCGTCGAAGAAGCCCTGGATCTGGGCGGTGTGCAGGTCGACGGTCATCAGCCGGTCGGCGCCGGCGGTCTTGAACATGTCGGCGACCAGCCGGGCGGAGATGGGCTCGCGCCCGCGGTGCTTCTTGTCCTGCCGGGCGTAGGGGAAGAACGGCGCGACGACGGTGATCCGCTTGGCCGAGGCGCGCTTGAGCGCGTCGACCATGATCAGCTGCTCCATCAGCCACGTGTTGATCGGGGCGGTGTGGCTCTGCACCACGAAGGCATCGCAGCCGCGCACCGACTCCTCGAAGCGCACGAACAGCTCGCCGTTGGCGAACTCGTAGGCGGCCGTCGGGGTGGGGGTCACGCCCAGGTGACCGGCGATCTCGTCGGCCAGCGCGGGGTAGGCCCGGCCGGAGAAGAGCATCATGCTCTTGTTCGTCGTCTGCCGGATGGCGCTCATCGGCTCGCTGCCCCTAGCTGTCGGAGTCCGCACGGGAGGGCCCGGACCGGTCCTCCCCGGGTGCCTCGGTCCGGTTCTCGGCCGCTGCCGCGGCCTCCGCAGCGGGCGAACCGGGCCGTCGGCGACGCACCCAGCCTGCCACATTGCGCTGGGGTGCCCGGGCGACGGCCATCGCCCCGGGGGGCACATCGGAGGTGATGACCGACCCCGCGGCGGTGTAGGCGCCGTCGCCCACCGTGACCGGCGCCACGAACATGTTGTCGGCGCCGGTGCGCGCGTGGTCGCCGATCGTCGTGCGGTGCTTGGCCACGCCGTCGTAGTTGACGAACACGGTGGCCGCCCCGATGTTGGTGTCGCGGCCGATCGTGGCGTCGCCGACGTAGGACAGGTGCGGGATCTTCGCGCCCTCCCCCACCTGCGCGTTCTTCGTCTCCACGAAGGTGCCGACCTTCGCCCCGGCCGCGAGGTCGGTGCCCGGCCGCAGGTAGGCGAACGGGCCGACCGAGACCCGCGGACCGATCCGCGCACCGACCGCGTGCGCCCGCACCACGGTGGCCCCCTCCCCCACCTCGGTGTCGACCAGCGTGGTGTCCGGGCCCACGTGGGCAGCATCACCCACCGAGGTCACCCCCTGGAGGTGCGTGCCGGGCTCCAGGACGGCGTCGCGGCCCACCGTCACGGTGACGTCGACCCACGTGGTGAGCGGGTCGACGACGGTGACGCCGCTGCGCATGAGCTCGGCGAGCACCCGGTCGTTGAGGGTGCGCCGGCGGGCGGCCAGCTCCACCCGGTCGTTGCAGCCGAGCACGTCGTCGGGATCCTCGGCACCCACCCCGCCGACCGGCGCCCCGTCGCCGACGAGCAGACCGAGGACGTCGGTGACGTAGAGCTCGCCCTGGTCGTTGCCGGCGTCGATGCGGCCCAGCGACGACCGGAGGACCGCGGCGTCGCCGACGTAGACGCCGGCGTTGATCTCGCGGATCGCCCGCTGCTCCGGTGTGGCGTCGCGCTGCTCCACGATCGCGCGCACCCGGCCGTCGGCGTCCCGCACGATGCGGCCCAGACCGGTCGGGTCGGCCACCTCCGCGGTGAGGACCGTGAGCACGTTCCCCGCCCGCAGGTGCTCGTCCACCAGGCGCGCCACGGTCGCCGCCCGGAGCAGCGGTGCGTCACCGTTGACCAGCAGCACCGGCCCCTCGAGTTCCGGGACCGCGGCCAGGGCGACCGCGGCCGCGTGCCCCGAGCCCAGCTGCTCCTCCTGGACGACGGGCAGCGCGGTGGGCGCGATCTGCGCCAGGTGCTCCTCGACCTGGTCGCGACCGGAGCCGACCACCACGACCGTCGCGCCGGCGCCGAGCGGCTCCGTGGCGGCGAGCACGTGGCCGAGCATGCTGCGCCCGCCCAGCGGGTGCAGCACCTTCGGGGTGGTCGAGCGCATGCGGGTGCCCTGCCCGGCGGCCAGGACGACGACGGCGGCCACCGCCGGCGCGGCGTGGGCAGGGGCCGGCTGCACGTGGGTCACGGAACTCCTCGATCGGCGTCGGCGGGTTGCGCTGGGGGACTCGGACTCGAACCGAGACTTCCCGGCTCCAAAGGCCGGCGGGCTGCCGATTACCCCATCCCCCATCCCCGGGCCGTGCCGGCCCGGAGGGCGCCGGGGAGCGGCGCCCGGGACGAGCCTAGGGCCCCGCCGGCGTGGGCAGCACCCGCGTGGGGACCGATCCCCCGCCGTCGGCTCGCCGACTCACCCAGGGTGCCGTACGTTACGGCCACGCAGCCGGGCCCCAGTGCGCGCCGGCCGATCCCCCACCGGTCGCCCTCGGAGGCCCCTTGTCTGCTCCTGCCCGCACCCGGCCCATGGCTCCTCCGCGTCCCGCGGAACCGCACGCCGGGCTCCCGGCCAACGCGATCGGCCGACGCAAGAGCGTCCTGGAGATCGTCACCCTCTACGTCTTCGTGGTGGTGCCCTTCCTCGCCCTGGCGGCCGTCGTCCCGGCCGTGTGGGGCTGGGGCCTGTCCTGGCTCGACGTGGGGCTCGCCGTCGGCTTCTACTTCTTCACGCTCCTCGGCGTGACCGTGGGCTACCACCGGTACTTCACGCACGGCTCCTTCAAGGCCAAGCGCCGGCTCCGGCTGCTGCTGGCCGTCGCCGGTTCCATGGCGGTGCAGGGCCCGGTCGTGCAGTGGGTGGCCGACCACCGGCGGCACCACGCCTTCTCCGACCGCGACGGCGACCCGCACTCGCCGTGGCGCTACGGCAGCGACGCCCGCGCGCTGCTCAAGGGCATGTTCCACGCCCACCTCGGCTGGCTGTTCGAGCGGCGCAAGACCAGCCAGGAGCGCTACGCACCCGACCTGATGAAGGACTCCGCGCTGGTCACCACCGACCGGCTGTTCGTGGTGTGGGCGGCGATCAGCCTGTTCCTCCCGGCCGTCATCGGCGGCCTGGTGACGATGAGCTGGGCCGGCGCCTGGACGGCGTTCTTCTGGGCGGGGCTGGTCCGCATCGCGCTGCTGCACCACGTCACCTGGTCGATCAACTCGATCTGCCACGTGGTCGGCGACCGCCCGTTCGTCTCCCCGGGCCGTGACCGCGCGACGAACTTCTGGCCGCTGGCGATCCTCAGCGCGGGCGAGTCGTGGCACAACCTCCACCACGCCGACCCAACCTGCGCCCGGCACGGTGTGCTGCGCGGGCAGATCGACATCAGCGCCCGCACCATCTGGGTGTTCGAGAAGCTCGGCTGGGCCTGGAACGTCAAGTGGCCCGACCCCGTGCGGCTGGCGGCCAAGCGGCGGCTGCCCGCGGCCACCGGCAGCTGAGCTCCGGAGCCCGCGGGGCGATCCCGCGGGCTCCCGTCAGGCGGTCGGCCGGGCCCCGGGGACCGGGCCCGTGACGGCCCGCACCGTGCGGAACGCGCCGACGCCGGCGAGCTCGGCCGCGAGCCGGACGGCGGACCGCTCGTCGGCCGCGAGCGCGGCCACCGTGGGTCCCGAGCCGCTCACCAGCGCGGCGCGGGCGCCGGCGTCCTCGGCCGCGTGCAGCGCCCGGCGCAGCTCCGGCCGCAGGGCCAGGGCGGCCGGCTGCAGGTCGTTGACCAGGGCAGCGGCGAGCTCCGTCGTCGAGCCCGAGCGCAGCGCGGCGAGCACCGGGTCGGCCGGCGTCGGCCCGGCCGCGTCGGGCAGCCGGCCGGCGGCGCGCATCCGGTCGAGCTCGGCGTAGACGGCCGGGGTGGACAACCCCTCCCCGGCGATGCCGAGCACCCAGTGCCAGCGCCCGTCGGTGAGCACCGGTGAGACCTGCTCCCCCCGGCCCGTGCCCAGGGCGACGCCGCCGACGAGGGCGAACGGCACGTCGCTGCCCAGCTCGGCGGCGAGCGACAGCAGGTCCTCGCGGCCGGCCCGGGTCCCCCAGAGCGCGTCCAGCGCCACCAGCGTCGCCGCCGCGTCGGCGCTGCCGCCGGCCAGCCCCGCGGCGACCGGGATGCTCTTGGCCACCTCCAGGTCGGCGTCGGCGCGGACGCCCGCGTGCGCGGCGAGCAGCTCCGCGGCCCGCCAGACCAGGTTGGTGCGGTCGGCGGGCACCTGTCCCGGACCGTCGGCCGCGCCGGCCCCTTCCCCGGTCACCCGCAGGGACAGCCCCTCGCCCGGCCGCGCGGTGACGGTGTCGTGCAGCGACACGGCGAGGTAGACGGTCTGCAGCGCGTGGAACCCGTCGGCGCGCAGGGGTCCCACGCCCAGGTGCACGTTGATCTTCGCCGGCGCCCGGACGACCACCGCGTCCCGGCCGCTCACGGCTGCACCGCTCCAGTGCCGGCCAGCCGGGCGAAGTCGGCGAGGGAGAGCTGCTCACCGCGGGCGGTGGGCTCGATGCCGGCGGCGCGGAGGCGCGCCTCGGCCGCGGCGGGGCCGCCCGCCCAGCGGGCCAGCGCCGCCCGCAAGCCCTTGCGCCGCATGCCGAAGGCCGCGTCCACCACGGCGAAGGTCGCCTCCCGGTCCCCCGGTGGGGGCGGCCGGCGGACGAGGGCGACCAGCCCCGAGTCGACGTTGGGCTCGGGCCAGAAGACCCGGCGGCCGACGTTGCCGGCGCGGCGCACCTCGCCGTACCAGGCGGCCTTGACCGAGGGGACGCCGTACGCGGACGTCCCGGGCGCGGCGGCCAGCCGTTCGGCCACCTCCGCCTGCACGAGCACCAGCGCCCGGTCGAGGGTGGGCAGCAGCTCCAGCAGGTGCAGCAGCACCGGCACCGCGATGTTGTAGGGCAGGTTCGCCACCAGCGCGGTGGGCGGGGGCCCGGGCAGCTCCTGGACCCGCAGCGCGTCGGCCTGGACCACGGTGAGCCGGTCGACGAGGTCGGGGCGGCGCGCGGCGACGGTCTCGGGCAGGAGCGCGGCCAGCCGCGGGTCGATCTCCACCGCCGTCACCTGCGCGGCGGCCGGCAGCAGGCCGAGGGTCAGCGAGCCCAGCCCGGGACCCACTTCGAGGACGACGTCGTCGGGCCGCAGGTCCGCGGTCCGCACGATCCGCCGGATCGTGTTGGCGTCGTGCAGGAAGTTCTGCCCGAGGGTCTTGGTGGGGCGCAGGTCGAGCCGCTGGGCCAGCTCGCGGATGGCGGCCGGGCCCAGCAACCCGTCCGGCTGCTCGGGTGCGGTGCTCAGCGGATCAGCTGAACAGGCGGGGGCCGCAGTGCGGCCACTGGCCCGCTCCGGAGCGCTGGTACAGCAGCTGGGCGCGGTAGGTCTGCTCGTCGGCCGACGCGGCCGCCGGGTCACCGGTCCCCCCGACCGCGTTCCAGGTGGCCTGCGAGAACTGGTACATGCCGCGGTACTTGCCGGTGCCACTGACCGCGTTCGGGCGCCCGCCGGACTCGCACGCCGCCAGCGCCGACCAGTTGAGGCCGTCGGCGGCAGGGCGGTTGGTCGGGCGGGCCTTGGTGCCGACCGTGACGTGCTCGTCGACCGGCGCGCGGGTCACGGTGCGGGAGAGTTCCTCGCGGCTGGTCTCGCGACCGTCGACGACGGTCACCCGGTAGGTCGTCGACTGCTCGCCGTCGACGCCCGGGACGGTCACCGTCTCGTCACCCTGGAACGCCTCGGCGTCCTTGGTCTCCACCCGCCCGTGGGCGATGGGGGTCGTCTCGGTGACCTCGGAGACCTGCACCCGGTACACCTGCAGCCGCATGCGGTTGAGCAGGGCCTGGGACGGCCGCAGGCTGGTGCGGTCGGTCTCGCCGAGCGCGATGCCCTGCTCGGCGAGCAGGTCGCCGGCCGTGGCGGCGGTGGTGGTGACCACCCGTTCCTGCCCGTCGGCGACGAGCACGACGTCCTTCGGCGTGGTGATGCTCAGCTGCATCCCCTCCAGCGGGAGGCGATCGCTGCGGCTGGCCGAGAGCACCAGGCCGTCGGTGCGGAAGCCCAGCTGGTCCAGCGCCTCCTCGACCGACAGGGCGGTGACCTGCACCTGGCGCGAGACGCCGTCCACGGTCAGCTCGAGCGGCCGGGCCCGGGTGAGGACGACGGCGTCGCCGTCGGCCACCGCCTGATCGGGCGACGGGAGCACGACGTCGTGGGCGGTGAGCGTGAGCCCCTCGTCCTCCAGCACCTCGGCCACCGTGCCGGCGTAGGTGCCGACGTCCCGGGTCTGCCCGTCCACGGTCAGCGAGACGGACTTCTGGGCGAGGAAGAAGGCCAGCGTCCCGCCCACCAGTCCGAGCAGGACGAGGGCGAAGAGGCTGAGCTGCAAGGAGCGGCGCACGACACTTCCAGGGGTCACAGAACCCGGGCAGGAGGGTAACGGGGCCGCCGGAGCGGCCTCGGCCGCTCGGCGGCCCGGGCGGCGGCCGGCGGATTCCCCGCGATGGCGCCACCCGGTCGTTCCTCCACCCCGGCTGTCGGTCACGACACGATAACGAACACTCTGCGCGTGGCGATGGTGCACGAGCAGTGAAGCAGCAGTCGGCGCCTCCACTGTGTCGACTCGCCGACACGAGCAGTGACGACCGCGCCGGGATCGGGCGCCGTGCGGGACGACCGCCGCCCGGATGCGCGGTGATCAAGCACACGGCGTCAGGGGTGCCCCGGACGGGCACGCGGCCGATCTCAGCCGGCGAGCGCGACCGCGCTGGACCGCACCGGCCGCAGCCAGCTCAGCAGGAAGGCGGCCACCGCGAGCCCCGCGGCCAGCGCGGAGAAGCCCCCGGCCACGAACGCGACGGGCAGCACGTCGAAGCCCTCGCCGATCTGGTCCCCCAGGTCCAGGCCGACCCGGAGCAGCAGCGTGCCCAGCGGCAGCAGGGCGCTCACGCTCGCGGCGGCGACGACCAGGTGCGCCGTCCACGTGCGCAGCGCCTCGTCCACGGGCACGTCGGCGCCGTCGGCGGGCAGCGGACGGAGGAGGGCGCGCAGCAGCGCCACCTCGGCCAGCAACCAGGCGGCCAGCGGCACGGCGACGGCCGCCCAGGCCACGGCACCCCCGAGGTCACCCGAGGACCACAACCACCCGGCCAGCAGCAGCTCGGCGGCGACCACCACCCGCATCGTCCACACCAGCCAGCCCGAGATCTGCTCCCCCTGGCGCGGTCGCCGGGCCGGCGAGCTCAGCTGCCAGCGCGGTCGCGGCCGGGTGACCTCGGCCAGCAGGACGCCCGCCAGCGAGCCGACCACGAGCAGCGGCAGCCACAGGAACACCGAGGCCTCGGCGAGCACCACCACGCTGGCCACGATCCCGGCGATGCCCAGGAGCAGGCCCAGCCACCGCCAGCGACGGCCGTGCAGCGCCTGACGCTGCAGGACCGCGGCCCCCTCCCGGGTGGGCTGGGCCAGCTCCACCCCCGCGGCGGCGACGGCCCGCCGCCCGGCCGCCAGCCCCCAGGCGCGGGCCAGCAGGACGCCCGGCACCAGCAGAGCGACGAAGACCACGACGGCGATGAGACGACCCACGGTGTTGATTGTCGTCCTACCGGACGACACCGCCACCAATTGCCATCCCCATTTGCGCGGAGCCCTCCCCGTCCCGCCCCGGGGAGCCATCCGGGCCCCCGCTCGGCGGGACCCGCTCCGCGGTGACGGGATGGAACGGCCACCCTTCGGGGACCCGCACCGAGCGGAGCGAGGCGCGGGGGGAGGGTGGCCTTCTACCAGCTGCCGAAGACGCGCTCGGCGGTGGCGGTGAGGGCGTGGCAGAGCTCCGTCAGGTCGGTCCCGGTCACCTCGGCGAGTGCGCGGACCGTGTGCGGCACCAGCCGGGAGGCGTTGGGGCGACCCCGGAACGGCACCGGGGTCAGGAACGGGGAGTCGGTCTCCACCAGCAGCTGGCCGACCGGGGTCAGGGCCGCGGCCTCGCGCAGGTAGCCGGCGTTGGCGAAGGTCAGCGTGCCGGCGAAGGAGAGCACGTACCCGCGCGCCACGCACGCCCGCGCGAACGCCGCGTCACCGGAGAAGCAGTGCATGACGACGTGCTCGGGCGCGCCCTCGTCGTCGACGACCCGGAGGATCTCCTCGTGCGCGTCCCGGTCGTGGATGACCAGCGCGACGCCGTGCTCCTTGGCGATGCGGATGTGCGCCCGGAACGACGCCTCCTGGGCGGCCCACCCGTCGGGACCGGTGCGGAAGCGGTCCAGCCCCGTCTCCCCCACCGCCCGCACGCGCGGCAGCGCCGCCAGGCGGTCGATCTCGGCGAGCGCGTCGTCGTCCGCCTTCCCCGCGCCGGCCTCGTTCGGGTGCAGCGCGACGGCGGCGAGCACGTTGGGGTGCCGGGCCGCCAGCTCGGCCGACCACCGGGACGACGCGACGTCGACACCGACCTGCACCAGCCGGGGGATCCCGACCGCCTCCGCCGCGGCGATCTCCGCGTCGACGGCGGCGTCGGACGCCCACTCGCCGTGCTCACCGTCGGCCGGCCGCTCCCCCAGGACGATGTCCAGGTGGGTGTGGCTGTCCAGCGCCGGCGCCGGCAGCGGCTCCGGGGACGGCGGCGCCTCGCCCCGCTTGTTGGCGCGGGCGGAGGCCGACCGGCTCACTGCGCCTTCTCCTCCAGCCGGGCCAGCTCCTCGGCGACGACGGAGTCGTCGAGCTTCTTGAAGATCGGCGTCGGCGGGGCCAGCGGGGTGCCCGACGGCGGGAGCGGGGTGGAGCCCCAGCCGGCCTGCCCCTCGTCGTAGTCCCCGGTGATGATGGGGTACGGCGAGCCGTCGTCGAGGTCGGTGACCTCCTCGATCCGCGGGGCGGGCGACCACACCCCCGTGCCGCCGAGCAGCTCGTGCACCTTCTGCGCGGAGTGCGGGAGGAACGGGGTCAGCAGGGCGTTGCAGTCCTTGATCGCCTGCAGCGCGGTGTGCAGGACGGTGTCCCGGCGGGCCGGGTCCTCCTTGAGCTTCCACGGCGCCTGGTCCGACAGGTACTTGTTCGCCTCGGCGACCACCCGCATCGCCTCGCCGATCGCGGCCTTCTGCCGATTCCTGGAGAGCAGCTCACCGACCGGCGCGAACGCCCCCGCCGTCGTGGCCAGCAGCGCGCGGTCGGCGTCGGTGAGCTCTCCCGCGGTCGGGATCGCGCCCACGTTCTTGGCCGACATCGAGACCGTGCGGTTGACCAGGTTGCCCCAGCCGGCGACGAGCTCGTCGTTGTTGCGGCGCAGGAACTCCGCCCAGGTGAAGTCGGTGTCCTGGTTCTCCGGCCCGGCCACGGCGATGAAGTAGCGCAGCGCGTCGGCGTCGTACCGGGCCAGGAAGTCCCGCACGTAGATGACCACGTTGCGGGAGGACGAGAACTTGCGCCCCTCCATGGTGAGGAACTCGCTGGAGACCACCTCGGTGGGCAGGTTGAGCCGGCCGAGCGAGCCCGGCGTCCCGCCCTTGTCGCCCTCGCCGTTGTAGCCGAGCAGCTGGGCGGGCCAGATCTCGGAGTGGAAGACGATGTTGTCCTTGCCCATGAAGTAGTAGGCGGACGCATCCGGCGTCTGCCACCACTGGCGCCAGGCGTCCGGGTCCCCGGAGCGGCGGGCCCACTCGATCGACGCCGACAGGTAGCCGACGACGGCGTCGAACCAGACGTAGATGCGCTTGTCGTTGCGATCGCGCCAACCGTCCAGCGGCACCGGGACGCCCCAGTCGATGTCGCGGGTGTAGCTGCGCGGCTTGAGGTCCTCCAGCAGGTTGACGCTGAAGTTGAGGACGTTGGGCCGCCAGCTCTTCCGGGTGGCGAGCCAGTCGCCGAGCGCCCGGGTGAAGGCGGGCAGGTCGAGGAAGTAGTGCTCCTCCTCGACGAACTTCGGCGTCTCGCCGTTGATCTTGCTGACCGGATTGATCAGCTCGACCGGGTCGAGCTGGTTGCCGCAGTTGTCGCACTGGTCGCCGCGCGCGCCGTCGTACCCGCAGATCGGGCAGGTGCCCTCGATGTAGCGGTCGGGCAGGGTGCGGCCGGTCGAGGGGCTGATCGCGCCGAGCGTCGTCTTCGGGAAGACGTAGCCGTTCTTCAGCAGGCCGAGGAAGATCTCCTGGCTGATCTGCGCGTGGTTGGCCGTCGTCGTCCGGGTGAACAGGTCGTAGCTCAACCCCAGCGACTGCAGGTCGCCCACGATGATCCGGTTGTTCCGGTCGGCGATCTGCCGGGGCGTGATCCCCTCGGCGTCGGCGGCGACCGTGATCGGGGTGCCGTGCTCGTCGGTGCCGCTCACCATCAGCACCCGGTCACCGGCCATCCGGTGGTAGCGGCTGAAGACGTCGGAGGGGACGCCGAAGCCGGAGACGTGGCCGATGTGCCGCGGGCCGTTGGCGTAGGGCCACGCGACGGCGGTCAGGATGTGCCGATCACTCACGCCGGTGAGCCTAGGCGGCGCGCTCGCCGCCGGTCGCCCGGGCGGGCGGCCGACGCCGGGTCAGGGCTGCGAGACGACGCTCGCCGCGGGTCCCGCCGGCTCGACGTCGGCCGGCTGGAGGACCGCGAGGCCGCCCAGCACGAGGGCGATGCACCCGAGGGTGAGCGCGCACAGCGACCGGTGGACGGTCACCGGATCGGGACGGCGCACGCGGACCCGCGGCCCCCGCAGCACCCAGGCCCGGGCGGTGGGCGCGTCCACGAGCAGCAGTTTCCCGATCGGTAGCGCGAAGGCGGCCGCGAACAGCAGCGGCAGCGGCAGCCCCCCGGTCAGCGCGGTCGGCAGCGGCAGCAGGACCGCCATGCCGCCCAGCACCGACACCGCGGCGAGCTCGACCACCGAGGTGACGACGAGCAGCTTCCGGTCGGACCCCTCGATCAGCGCCGCCCCGGCACCGGCGGTGAGCACGATCCACCCGGCCAGCACGAACAGGGCGCCGGCCACGACCCAGCCGGCCGGGCGCACCGGGGTGGCGAGCACGGCATCGGCCCGGGTCAGGCCGACCGCGAGCAGGCCGACGGCCTCGAGGACGGCGAGCACCCCCGCCGCGAGCACCGGGACCGGGAACCGCCGCGTTGCGGCATCCGGCGCGGGCCGCGTCGCGTCGAGCTGCGGCGCCCGAGCGGCGGTGCGGACGTCGAGGACGGTGCTCGCCACGAGAAAATCTCTCCCTGACCGGTCGGGGGTGTCCCCCGACTGGACGGTCGATCGCGGAGGTGGCTGGAGCACCGCCCGGGCCGGCTCCCCCTTTCGGGTGGGACCGAGGTCGCCGGGCCGCGCGCAGGACGGGCCGCGTGGGCCGGGTACCCCGTGCGCGCCTACGCTCCTACTCCCGGACGACGACCCGCGAGGAAGGCGGCACCCGCGATGAGCACCCGGGACCAGCACCCGGCCGCCCCCCGGGGGCCGGTCGTCGGCGCGACAGCGGCAACCCCGCCGACCCTGCGTCCCCAGCCGGCCGGCCTCCCGCACGGTCGGCCCACCCGCCGCCCGGCCGACGGCGCGGTCGTCGACTGCGCCGTCTACGTGGACGGCCGGCGGCAGGAGGCCGTGGCCCCCGACGCCGCGCTGCGGATGGCCGAGGAGCGCGGCGGCTTCGTATGGCTCGGCCTCTACGCACCGAGCGAGGAGGAGCTGGGAGCGATCGCCGAGCGGTACGACCTGCACCCGCTCGCGGTCGAGGACGCCGTGTACGCCCACCAGCGCCCGAAGCTGGAGCCCTACGACGACGCCCTGTTCATGGTGCTCAAGACCGCGACGTACGTGGAGCACGAGGAGCTCACCGCCACCAGCGAGGTCGTCGACACCGGCGAGGTGATGGTCTTCCTCGGCCCGCGGTACGTGATCACGGTGCGGCACGGGGAGCACGGCGGCCTCGCGCACCTGCGGCAGCGGCTCGAGGAGCAGCGGGAACTGCTGTGCCTGGGGCCGTCGGCGGTGCTGTACGCGGTCGCCGACCTCGTCGTCGACACGTTCGTGGAGGTGGCGGCCGCGGTCGAGGAGGACGTCGAGGAGCTGGAGGCGTCGGTCTTCAGCCCCGAGCGCACCGACGACATCGGCCGGCTGTACCAGCTCAAGCGGGAGCTGGTGTCACTGCGACGGGCGGTCTCCCCCCTGGAGGTCCCGCTGCAGAAGCTCGCCGAGCGGCCGGTCGACGTCGTTCCCGCGGCGATGCGCTCCTACTTCCGCGACGTGCTCGACCACGCCCTCCGGGTGCGGGACCAGGTCGGTGGCCTCGACGAACTGCTCACGTCGATCCTGCAGGCATCGCTCGCGCGGACGACCATGGCCGACAACGAGGACATGCGGAAGATCTCCGCCTACGCGGGCATCATCGCCGTCCCCACCGCGATCGCCGGCATCTACGGCATGAACTTCGACTACATGCCGGAGCTGCGCTGGCCGTGGGCCTACCCGGCCGTGCTGCTGCTGATCGCGACGATCATCACGCTGCTGTACCGCGGCTTCAAGCGCAACGGCTGGCTGTAGCCGCCTCCCCGCGCCACGGAGTGTGCACTCGTCGGGGTCACCGGCGGCGCGGTACGCCCGGGAACTGCACAGCCGCGGCCAAGCGAGCGAGGAGCTCGGCCGGTCGGTGCAGGTCCGCGGCAGTCACGAAGACGACGCGCCAACCCGCCTCCTGGAGCCGGTTGAGTCGTCGGCGGTCCCGGGCGAACTGACCGGGCTCGCCGTGCCACGCCCCGTCGTACTCGAGAGCCACCATCAACTCGGGCCACGCGAAGTCGACTCGCGCTACGAAGCTCCCTCGATGACGGACTTCGTACTGGGCGACCGGCACGGGCAGCCCGCCGCGGACGACGAGCAGTCGCAGGCGGGTCTCCTGGGGTGACTCGGCGAGCCCGTCGGCCAGCGCGCACGCGCGTCGGGCCTGCGCCGCTCCCGGGCCGCGTGCGACCGCTGCCCGCCGCCCCACCTCGGCCAGGTCGATCACCCGTGCCGCAGCCAGGCGGTCGAGCGCGATGACGGCGTCGTCCCCCGGCAGGGCGGCCGCCACCCGGACGGCGGTCGCCTCGGGACTCGTGACCCGCGCGCCGAGCCGCCAGCGCACGTCCTCCCCCGCCAACGTCGCCCGGCGGACCCGGATCCCGGCGACCCGAACCGGCCGGTTCGACGGGGAGGCGGTCAGCTCCACGTCGTCATCGGGCCCGGCGAGAGCCACGCCCCAGAGGACGGCCGCACTGCAGCCGGTCACGACGGCGTCCGGACGCACGAGCGTCGCGGCGGCCAGGACGCGCAGCTCGTGGTCGACCACGACGTCGCGGTGGACGTAGACATCGCGGAAGAGCCGGCGCCAGGCGCTGCTGCGGAGCTGGTCCGGTGTCAGCAGGCCTTGCGCCACCGCAGCACTGCCCCGGAAGGGGCCGCCGCGGAGAGGTCGGGGCTGCATCGGGGGCCGGGGCACCGCCGAACCGTGCCGGATGCGGCGACCTGCGGGTCGGGCCTGTCCACAGGCGCCGCCGATGTGCGCTTCTCGGTGCCTGTCGCCGCTGGGAGACCCCGGTCAGCGCACAGCGGCTGCGGTCAGGTGGCCTTGGCGGCGACCACGGCGTCGAAGACGGTGCGCTTGGGCAGGCCGGTGCGCTCCATGACCGCCCGGATGGCGTCCTTGCGGGTCGCGCCCGCGGCCTCCTCGGCGGCGACGGCGGCGGCGAGCTCCGGCCCGGTCAGCTCCACCGCCCGCTGCGGCGCACCCGCGATCACGAGCGTGATCTCCCCGCGCACCCCCTCGGCCGCCCAGCCGGCGAGCTCGCCGAGCCCACCGCGCCGCACCTCCTCGTACGTCTTGGTCAGCTCGCGGCAGACCGCGGCCGGCCGGTCCTCGCCGAGGACAGCGGCGGCGTCGGCCAGCGCGTCGGCCAGCCGGTGCGGCGACTCGAAGAACACCATCGTGCGGCGCTCGTCGGCCAGCGCGGTGAACGTCGAGCGCCGCTCCCCCGCCTTGCGCGGCAGGAAGCCCTCGAAGCAGAACCGGTCCACCGGCAGCCCGGAGACCGCCAGCGCGGTCGTCACCGCCGAGGGCCCGGGCACCGAGGTGACGGGGATCCCGGCGTCGATCGCCGCCCGCACGAGCGTGTACCCGGGGTCGGAGACCGACGGCATCCCGGCGTCGGTGAGCAGCAGCACCGTCGCGCCGGAGGCCAGCGCGTCCAGCAGGCCGGGCAGCCGCGCGCGCTCCACCGACTCGTGGAAGGTGACCACCCGGCCGGTGAGCGTGACCTCGAGGTCGGCGGCCAGGCGGTGCAGCCGGCGGGTGTCCTCGCACGCCAGCACGTCGGCCGTGGCCATCGCCGCCCGCAGGCGCGGGCCGACGTCACCGGGCTGCCCCAGGGGCGCCCCACCCAGCACCAGCCGTCCGCTCACCCGTCGAGCCTGTCACGACCGGACCGGTGGCTGCGCCACCTACCCTGACCGCATGGCGGTGCTGGCGCCCGGGCGGGCGGAGTCGGACCCGCAGGCGCCCCCGCAGCCGGCCACCCCCCGGGTGCGCCGCCCGCCGTCCCCCGCGCGCCGCCGCGACGTCGTCCCCCCGCTGCCGGACGACCGGTGGACGGCCTGGACGATCGCCGCCGTCCTCGGCGCGCTGGCGCTGACCCTGCGGCTCTGGGGCATCGGCTACCCCCGGGCGCTGGTCTTCGACGAGGCGTACTACCCACCCCAGGCGCGGGAGCTGCTCACCTGGGGCTTCGAGTACAACCGCGGCTACTCCTACATCGTCCACCCACCGCTGGGCAAGTGGCTGATCGCGCTGGGCGAGCAGGCCTTCGGCTACAACTCGTTCGGCTGGCGCTTCCCGTCCGCGGTGGCCGGCTCGATCGCCGTCGTCATCCTGTTCCGGCTGGCCCGGCGGCTCACCGGCTCGACCGTCGTCGGCCTGTTCGCCGGGGTGCTGCTGCTCGTCGACGGCCTCCAGTTCACGCTCTCGCGGATCGGGCTGCTCGACATCTTCCTGCAGCTGTTCGTGCTGGCCGCCGTCTCCTGCCTGGTCGTCGACCGGGACGTGGTCCGCGCCCGGGTGCGTGCGGCCGCGCCGGTCGGCGCCACCGGCTTCCGGCTGGGCCCGCGCGGGTGGCGGATCGCGGCCGGTGTCCTGTTCGGCTGCGCCTGCGCGGTCAAGTGGAGCGGGGTCTGGTTCCTGGCCTTCTTCGCCGTCCTGTCGCTGTTCTGGGACCGCGCGGCGTGGCGGGAGGCGGGGGCGCCCCGGCCCACGCGGACGGCGGCGCGCCGGGGGTTGCCCGGCGCGCTGTGGGCGCTGGCCGCCGTCCCGGTGCTCACCTACCTGGCCAGCTTCACCGGCTGGTTCCTCGGCGAGACCTCGCAGGGCAGGGCCTGGGCGCAGCAGCACCCGGACACCGCGTTCCCGTGGGTGCCGGACGCCCTGCGCTCGCTGTGGCACGAGCACGCCGAGTGGCTGCGCTTCCACAACGGCCTGTCCAGCCCGCACCCGTGGGAGTCCGGGCCCTGGTCGTGGCTGGTCACCGGCCGGCCGATCCTGCTGTGGAACCCCCAGGGCCTCGTCGACGCCGAGGGCGATCAGGTCATCCGGTACATCCTGATGCTCGGGACGCCGACGCTGTGGTTCCTCTTCGCCCCGGCGACGCTGTGGCTGCTCTGGCGGATCGTCGCCCGGCGGGACCCGGCCGCCCTCACCGTCGCCGTCGGGATCGCGGCGGGCTGGCTGACCTGGTTCGTGAACCTCGAGCGCACGATGTTCCTCTTCTACGCGGCCCCCGCGCTGCCGTTCTTCGTCCTCGCGGTCGCCCTGCTGCTCCAGGACGTCGTGGGCCGGCCGGGCGCCGACGAGTGGCGTCGGCGGGTGGGCCTGGCCACCGCCTGCGGGTACATCGCGATCGTCGTGGCCACCTTCGCGTTCTTCTGGCCGGTGCTGACCGGGCAGCCGCTCTCGCACAGCGAGTGGGTGCAGCGGATGTGGTTCCCCTCCTGGTACTGAGCGGCCCCGCCCGCGCCCGGTGCGCCCGCCCCACCGGTCCGGTGCGTACCGGAACGCCCCGTGCGGCCGGGTTCTGGCCGACACTCGACGCGACGCGCCGAGCCCGGCCGCAGCTCCCGAACCG
Organism: Blastococcus sp. SYSU DS0552; assembly: GCF_054050815.1. Taxonomy (NCBI): domain Bacteria; kingdom Bacillati; phylum Actinomycetota; class Actinomycetes; order Geodermatophilales; family Geodermatophilaceae; genus Blastococcus; species Blastococcus sp. SYSU DS0552. The sequence goes on along the minus strand of NZ_JBJHAB010000002.1, from coordinate 277,543 downwards.
GAGAACCCCATGACGCCGCCATCCGCACGACCCGCCCTGCACGATCCCGCCGTGGCGCCGCCCGGCGCCGGTTCCCCGACCTGGGTGCCCGTCGAGCAGGCGCTGGTGCACAAGACCGCGCCGGACGAGGTGCTGGCGACCGAGCTGGCGAACCTCGCGGGGGACCGGACCGCCGTGGCGGCGCACTGGCCGGCGGCGCACGGCCGGTACGACCGGCGGGCCGGGACCGTGGGCCACCTGCTGCTGGTCGTCGAGACGATCCGCCAGGCCGGGCTGTGCCTGGCCCACCGCCGGCTGGACGTCCCGCTGGGCGAGCAGTTCGTGTTCCACCGCATCAGCACCCGGCTCGCCGCGCCGCTCGCCGAGCTCCGGGGAGCCGCCCCGGCCGGGACGGTGACCGCCGTCCAGCCCACCGTCCGGCTGCGGGCGGGCCGTCCGTCCCGCGCGTCGCTGCGGGCCGAGATCTGGCACGGGGCGCAGCTCTGGGCGACCGCCGACGCCGACTACTCGTGGCTGCCGCCGGCTGTCTACGCGCGGCTGCGGGCCCTCGGCCGGGACCGCGGCGCCGGCGGCGGGACGCTGGTGCCCAGGCCGCGGGACGCCGCCGAGGGCGACGGCCGCGCCCACCGCTCCCGGGTCGCCGTCGACCTCACCGACCCGACCTACTTCGACCACCCGGTCGACCACCTGCCGGGGATGCTCCTCGTCGGCGCGGCGCTGGCCGCGGTCACGGACCGACCCGATCTGCCCGGAGCCGCCACCCGGCTGGCCGGCCTGGACCTCGCCTTCGACCGGTTCGCCGAGCTCGACCGGCCGACCTGGGTGCGCACGGACGCCGGCAGCGGGCGATCGGACGGCGTGCCCGTGCAGCTGGGGCAGGACGACGACGTCGTCGCCCGGGGGCGGGTGTTCCTCGGCGGCTAGCTCAGGCGAGGGGCTCGGGGCGCAGCTGCGGGAGGATCAGCGCCCAGAAGGAGTCGAGCCGCGACTCCAGGTCGCGTCGAGCGCTCAGCTCCTGGGAGACCTGCTGCATCCCGAAGAAGCTGGCGACGATGACCTGGGCGGTGCCCACCGGGTCGGCCCGGTGGCTGATCTGCCCCCGCTCCTGGCCCTGGGTGATCAGCTGGGTGAGCGCGTGCTGCCAGCCGACGTAGGGCTGGGGCAGCTTCGCCAGCGCCTCCGGCGGCAGCTCGGCCATCAGCCGCTTGGAGGCGCGGGTGACCGGATCGGTCGCGAACTGGCGGCCGGCCACGTACGTGACCGCGACGAGGGCGTCGAGCGCGTCGTCGTGGGAGTCCAGGACGCCGCGCAGCATGACCGGCCACGTCTCGAACATCTGGTGGACGACCGCGACCGCCACGCTCTCCTTGGACTCGAAGTGCCAGTAGAGCGCCCCCTTGGTCATGCCGGTGCCGGCGACGATGTCGCTCAGCGAGGTGGCAGCGTAGCCGCGCTCGCCGAACTCGCGGGCGGCGACGTCGATGATCAGCTGCCGGGTGGCGGCGCTGTCACTGGCCCGCCCCCGCGCGCGCCGCGGGGCGGGTGAGGCCCCGACCGGTGACCGAACCATGGAACCGCCTCCCGTGGGGACGCCGTGGCCCCGTGTCGCGGGGCAGCCTAGCGGTCGGGAGCGGCCGATCGACCCTCCGACGCAACGACGACGGCGCCGCCGGGGGAAGAACCCCCGACGGCGCCGGTCCGTCGTCCGGTGGAGCTGAGGGGATTTGAACCCCTGACCCCCTCGATGCGAACGAGGTGCGCTACCGGTCTGCGCCACAGCCCCTTGCGCGGGAAAGACTACCGCCCGCTTCGCCCGGCCCCGCCACCGGGGCGGGGCCGGCCCCCTGCACGGTCCCACCGCGAGCGTGCGCGCGGTGGGGGGCAGGGGGTGTCTCTCAGCCGTTGGCCGCCCGGGCCGGGCGGTACTCGTCGATGTCGGCGAAACCGATGTCGTCGTCGTCCAGCCCGACGACGGCGCTGTTCTGCCATCCCATGGGCGCCGGCGTCCGCGCGGCCACCACGCGACCAGGCCGCAGGGCGTGCACCGGGGCCAGCGGGATGCTGGGGTGCGACAGGGCCGGCAGCGCCTCCTGGGCGACCGTCTCGTGCACCTCCGGCGACGTGCGCTGGACCGGCGCCGGAGCAGGCCGGGCGGCCGGGCGCGCCGGGCGCGCCGGTGCGCGGAGGGTCTGGCGCGCCGCCGCCCGGGCGGCGCGACGCGCGGCGAGCCGCTCGCGCCGGGCCACCTTGCGCAGCACCAGCACGTACCCGACGGTCGCGGCGGTGGCGACCGCCTGCAGGATCCACAGCCACGGCGTGACCAGCAGGGCGCCGGCCAGCGACGCGAGGGTGAGCAGCACCAGGCCGCCCAGCACCCGGCGGCGCACCGCGTGCACGTCCACCTTGAGCTCGCCGGTGGTGCGCAGGACCTCGCGGTCGATCGACACCCGCTCGGTCGCCGCGTGCCGCACGGCGTCGGCCGCGCGACGCCGCTGCAGGGTCCGCCCCGAGTCAGCAGGCTCGCCCCGGCCCTCCTGCGCGTCGCCGCGGGTCACCACCATGGGCACCAGCACGACGAACCACAGCACGACCAGAGCTGCCAGAAGCACACCCGATCCCATACGACACCACCTGTCACATCAGTCACTCGCCAGGCGAGGCTAAGCAGGGACGGCACCGGGAACCGGGAGGCGCGCGGGCGTGTCGCTGATGTGTTGTGGGACCGGTGTGACGGGAGACGGCGTGTCCGCCGCGCACGGCCCCGCGACGGCGACCACCCGTGCTATGCCGCGAGTCGATCAGTCGACGGGTCGACCCGGCCCCGACCGCTGCCAGCGGTCGAGCACTCCCCGCGGGAGATCCTCGGCGAGCAGCGCGTAGCCCAGGTGGTCCCGCCAGTCGCCGTCGATGTCGAGGTAGCGGCGCAGCAGCCCCTCCTGCTGGAAGCCGAGCCGCTCCACCAGCCGCCGGCTGGGCAGGTTCTCCGGCCGGATGTCGGCCTGGAGCCGGTGCAGCCCGGCCGGACCGAACGCGTGGTCGCACACCAGGGCCACGGCCAGCGAGGCGACCCCGCGACCGGCCACCGAGCGGTCGATCCAGTAGCCGAGGTACCCGGCCCGCAGCGCCCCGCGCACGATGTTGTCCACGGTCACCTGCCCGGCCAGCCGACCCTCGACCCGGACCACGAACGGCAGCGCGGTGCCCAGCCGAGCCCGTCGGGCCATCACCCGCCGCATCGCCCGGTACGCCCCCGGTGTGTGCCGGGCCCGCCACGAGACGGCGGCGGTCGGCTCCCAGGGGCGCAGCCACTCCTCGTTGGCCAGCCGCACCCGGCTCCACTCCGCCGCGTCCCCGCGGCGCGGTGGGTGCAGCTCCACCGGTCCCCAGGCGAGCCGGGCGGGCCAGCCCGGGTGCAGCAGCGGATCGGTCACGGCGGGCTCGGGTCAGCCGCCGAGCAGCAGCGGCATGACCGTGACCAGCCCGCCGGCGGCCACCTCGGTGACGTCCTCGTCGATGACGATGAGGCAGTTCGCCCGGGCCATCCGCGCCAGCAGGGCGTCGGTGGCCTCGCCCACCGGCTCGACGACGTAGCCGCCGTCGGGGTGGCGCATCACCGTGCCGTGCAGGTACTGGCGGTACCCGAGCGGGGAGAGCAGCTGCTGCCCGGAGATCGCCTGCACCGTGCGCCGGAACAGCTGCCGCTTGCCCAGCATCAGGCGGATGGCGGGGCGCACGAAGACCTCGAAGGAGACCAGGGCGGCGACCGGCTCCCCCGGCACGCAGATGACCGGCACCTGGTCGCGCCCCAGCCGGCCGAAGCCCTGCGCGGGACCGGGGTGCATCGCCACCTGGCGGAAGCGCATCTCGCCCAGGCCGGCCAGCGCCTCCTGCACCATGTCGAACCCGCCACCGGCGAAGGTGCCGGCGATCAGCACCAGGTCGCTGCGCAGCAGCTGGCTCTCGAGCACCTCGGCCAGGCGCCGCTGCTCCCCGGGGAGGATGCCCCAGCGGTAGGCGTCGGCGCCGGCGTCCCGGGCGGCGGCCGCCAGGGCGTAGCTGTTGACGTCGACCACCTGACCCGGGGTGAGAGGGGAGGTGATGTCCACCAGCTCCGGGCCGGCACTGAGCACCGCCACGCGCGGCCGGGGCCGCACGAGGACGCGGTCCCGCCCGACGGCGGCCAGCAGGCTGATCTGCGCCGGCCCGATCGGGGTGCCGACGTGCACGGCCGGATCCCCCGGGTCGACGTCGTCGCCGGTGCGGCGCACGTAGCTGCCCACCGGCGGCGCGGCCTGGACGGCGACCCGCGCCGCACCGTTGTCGGTCCACACCGCCGGGACGACGACGTCGGCACCGGTCGGGAGCATCGCGCCCGCGGCGACCCGCATGGCCAGCCCGGGGCCGATCGACGACGGCGCGCTGGCACCGGCCACGCTCTCCCCCACGACGGGCAGCTCGACCGGCTGCGCCACCGTGGCCCCGGCGACGTCCTCCGCGCGGGCCGCGTAGCCGTCGAGCGCGGCCTGGTCGAAGGCCGGCAGCGCCCGCTGGCTGACCACGTCCTCGGCGCAGAGCAGCCCCTGGGCGTCGAGGACGGCCAGCTCGATCGGGTCCGGCTGCGGCACCGCGGCGAGGATTTCGTCGAGGTGCCGCTCGACGGTGCGCACGTGCGGGGAGACGTCCGAGCGGCCGTCGGCCGGCAGCGGCACCGGGCCGGTGAGGGCGCGCTGCGCCGGCACCTGGTCGACCGGGGCTACGACCGGACCGGTCCGCCGGGGTGGGGCCATGGGCATGTCGACCTGGGCGGTGTCCCGGTGGCCCCGGAACTCCCCGCCCCCGTTGCTGTCGTCGTCGCTCTGCCCGGACATCCCCACCACCGTCGTCCCGCCGTGCCGTCTGCCGACACCGGCCCGTGCGGCAGCGCCGGACCCGGACGGGTCCGGCGCGGGGCCGCGGGTCCGATCGTGCCCTCGTGGGCGCCGGTCAGGACGACGACGCGCCCTCGGCGGGCAGCTCCGTGACGAAGTCGCGCAGCCAGCCGCGCAGCGACGGGCCGAGGTCGTCCCGCTCGACGGCCAGCCGGATGACCGCCTTGAGGTAGTCGAGCTTGTCACCGGTGTCGTACCGCCGGCCGCCGAAGACCACGCCGTGGACGGGTGCGCCGCGCTCGACGAGGGTGGCCAGCGCATCGGTCAGCTGGATCTCGCCGCCGCGGCCGGGCGGGGTCTCGCGCAGCACGTCGAAGATCTCCGGCGCCAGCACGTAGCGCCCGATGATGGCCAGGCTGCTGGGGGCCTCGTCGACCGGCGGCTTCTCGACCAGGCCGGTGACGGCGACGACGTCGCCGCCGTCAGCGGTCGGCTCGACCGCCACGGCGCCGTACTTGTCGATGTTCTCCCGGCCGACGTCGAGCAGGGCGATCACCGAGCCGCCGTGCTCGGCCTGGACGGCCAGCATCTGCTCGAGCAGGTGGTCGCGGGCGTCGATCAGGTCGTCGCCCAGCAGCACGGCGAACGGCTCGTCCCCGACGAAGGCGGCCGCCTGGAGCACCGCGTGACCGAGCCCGCGCGCCTCGCCCTGCCGGACGAAGTGCACCTGCGCGACCTCGGTGGACTCGTGCACGGCCGCGAGGCGCCCGGCGTCGCCCTTCTTCTCCAGGGCGGCCTCGAGCTCGGGGGTGCGGTCGAAGAAGTCCTCGATGGCGGCCTTGTTGCGGCCGGTGACCATGAGCACCTCGGGCAGGCCGGCCCGGGCCGCCTCCTCGACGATGTACTGGAGGGCCGGCCGGTCGACGACCGGCAGCAGCTCCTTGGGGACGGCCTTGGTGGCCGGCAGGAAGCGAGTGCCCATTCCTGCGACGGGGATGACCGCCTTCCGGGCCGTACGGGTCTGGGGCATCGACATGCTCCGCAGCCTAGCTAGCCTGCGCGGATGGGCACGTCGGCAGAGTGGGGCGCGGCCAAGGCCGCGCTCCGCGCGGAGCTGCTGGGACGGCGCGCGTCCCGCCCGGCGCGTGAGCGCGCGGCGGCCGCCCGGACGGTCGCCGCGACGCTCGCCGGGCGGCTGGCCGGCGTCCCCACGGTCACCGCGTTCGTGCCCGACGCGACCGAGCCCGGGCACGGCCACCTCCCGGCGGCGCTCGCCGACGGGGCCCGCCTGCTGCTCCCGGTCGTACCCGCCCACGGCCGGGAGCTGGACTGGGCGGAGCACTCCGGGGAGCTGGTGCCCGGGCGGTTCGGTCTGCTCGAACCGGCCGGGCCGCGACTGGGCCCGGCCGCGCTCGCGGCGGCCGGCGCCGTCGTCGTCCCGGCGACGGCGGTGGCCCGGGACGGGACGCGGCTGGGCCGCGGCGGCGGCTACTACGACCGCGCCCTGCGGCACGCCCGGCCGGAGGCGGTGCTGGTCGCGGTCGTCTTCGACGACGAGCTCGTCGACCGGTTGCCGAGGGAGCCGCACGACGTGCGGGTGACGGCGGTGGTGACGCCGTCGGGCGGATGGCAGGCGCTACCGGCGGGTCACTGACACAGTGGGCGCACCCCAGCCCCCGACGCCGTGGGAGTGCCCGTGTCGACCGAGATCGTCACCATCCTCGCGCTGGTCGTGATCTTCGCGATCGCGACGTTCCTGCCGATCAACATGGGGGCGCTGGCGTTCGTCGCCGCGTTCGTCGTCGGCACGCTGTCGGTGGGGCTGAGCACCGACGACATCATCAGCGGGTTCCCGGCCGGGCTCGTGCTGACGCTGATCGGCGTCACGTACCTGTTCGCGATCGCGCAGAACAACGGCACCGTGGACCTGCTGGTCCGCGGCGCGGTGAGGATGGTCGGCGGCCACGTCGCCGCCATCCCGTGGGTCATGTTCTTCGTGACCGCGGTGCTGACCGCCATCGGGGCACTCTCCCCGGCCGCGGTGGCGATCATCGCGCCGATCGCGCTCACCTTCGCCGCGCGGCACGACATCAGCCCGCTCCTGATGGGGATGATGGTCATCCACGGCGCCCAGGGCGGCGGCTTCTCCCCCATCAGCGTCTACGGCGTCACCGTGAACCGGATCGTGGCCGACGAGGGGTTGCCCAGCAGCCCGGTGGCGGTCTTCCTCGGTGCGCTCTTCTTCAACATCGCCATCGCGCTGGCCCTGTTCTTCGTCCTGGGCGGCCGGCAGCTGCTCGGGCGGAAGGTGGCCGCCGAGCCGCTCGCGCACACCGAGCACGCGCACGGCACGCTGGTCCGCGGCCACGGTGCGGCGCCCGGCCCCGCCGTCGGTGGGGACGACGACGAGCACATCCACCCCGACCGGCCGGCGCCCGTCCGCTTCGAGCAGATCCTGACGCTCATCGGGCTGGTCGTCGTCGCCGTCCTGGCGCTCGCCTTCGACCTGGACATCGGCTTCGTCGCGATCACGGTCGCCGTCGTCCTGGCGCTGTTCTCCGCGCAGCAGCACAAGGGCGCGGTGACCCAGATCAGCTGGTCGACCATCCTGCTGATCGCCGGTGTGCTGACCTTCGTGTTCGTGCTGGAGGAGGCCGGCACCATCGACTACGTCGGCGACGCGGTCATCGGGCTCGGCGTACCGCTGCTGATCGCCCTGCTGCTGGCGTACATCGGCGGCGTGGTGTCGGCGTTCGCCTCGTCGACGGCGATCATCGGCGTCGCCATCCTGCTCGCCGTGCCGTTCCTGGAGGCCGGTGACATCAGCGCCATCGGTGTCGTGGTCGCCCTGTCCGTGGCCTCGACGATCGTCGACGTGAGCCCGTTCTCGACGAACGGCGCGCTGGTGCTGGCCAACGCCCAGGACGTCGACCGCGACCGCTTCTACAAGCAGATCCTGGCCTACGCGGCCATCGTCGTGGCCGTCGGACCGCTGCTGTCGTGGCTGGTGTTCGTCGTCCCCGGCTGGCTGTGACCCCCTGCGCAGGACCTTTGCCAGAAATACCTCAGCGCTGAGACACTTCTGGGACGCGGCCGCCGCGGCCGCGCCCCCGAGCGAGGGAGCACACCATGCCCGGACCGCTGGACGGCGTCCTCGTCGTCGACCTGACCCGAGCCCTCGCCGGGCCGCACGCCGCGATGATGCTGGGCGACCTCGGTGCCCGCGTCATCAAGGTGGAGACCCCGGGCACGGGGGACGACACCCGTGGCTGGGGGCCGCCGTTCGTGGAGCCCGACTCCGGCGAGCGCGAGTCGACCTACTTCCTGGCGGCCAACCGCAACAAGGAGTCGATCACCCTCGACCTCAAGGACGAGGCGGACAAGACGGTGCTGACCGGGCTGCTCCAGCGCGCCGACGTGCTGCTGGAGAACTTCCGCCCGGGCACGCTGGCGCGGCTGGGCTTCGGTACCGACGTGCTGGCCGAGCTCAACCCGAGGCTGGTGACGCTGGCGATCAGCGGGTTCGGCCACGACGGCCCGGAGGGCGGCCGGGCGGGCTACGACCAGATCGCCCAGGGCGAGGCCGGGCTGATGTCGCTCACCGGTCCCGGGCCCGACGAGCCGCAGCGGGTCGGCGTCCCGATCGGCGACCTGCTGGCCGGCATGTACGGCGCCTACGGCGTCCTCGCCGCGCTGATCGAGCGGGGGCGGACGGGGCGCGGTCAGGTGGTGCGCACGTCGCTGCTGGCCGCGATCGTCGGCGTGCACGCCTTCCAGGGGACGGCGTGGACGGTGGCCGGGCAGGTCGGGCGCGCGCAGGGCAACCACCACCCCTCCATCGCGCCCTACGGCCTGTTCCGCTGCGCCGGGGGCAGCGTGCAGCTCTCCTGCGGCAGCGAGTCGCTGTGGCGCAAGCTGTGCACCGAGTTCGGCCTGGACGCCGAGGCCCCGGGCCTGGCCACCAACGGCGAGCGGGTGCAGCGCCGCGACCAGGTGATCGCGCTGCTGGAGGAGGCCTTCGCCGCCATCTCCCCCGAGGACCTGCTCGCCCGGCTGGCCGCGGCCGGGATCCCCGCCGGCAAGGTGCGCACGATCGACGAGGTCTACGGCTGGGACCAGACCCTCTCGCAGGGTCTGGTGGTCGACGTCGAGCACGCCACGCTGGGCGACCTCCGGCTGCCCGGGCCGCCGCTGCGCTTCTTCTCGGCCGGACCGGACGGCGAGACCGAGACCACGCGCCGCGACCACACCGCTCCCCCGGTGCTGGGCGCCGACGGCGACGCGATCCGCGCCTGGCTGAACGGTCCGGTGGCGTGACCGGCGGGGCGGCCCGCCCGGACGCCCGGACCCTGCGCGACCTGGTGCTCGACCCCGGGTCGTGGCAGTCGTGGGACTCCCCCATCCCGCCCCGCGACATCGCCGAGGGCTATGCCGCGGAGCTCGCCCGGGCCGCCGAGAAGAGTCGGCAGGACGAGTCGGTCATCACCGGGGAGGGACGGCTGCGCGGCCGCCGCGTCGCCGTCGTCGCCGGGGAGTTCGGGTTCCTGGCCGGGTCGATCGGGGTCGCCGCCGCCGAGCGGCTGATCGCGGCGGTGGAGCGGGCGACCGAGGAGGGGCTGCCGCTGCTGGCCGCCCCGGTCTCCGGGGGCACCCGCATGCAGGAGGGCACGGTCGCGTTCCTGCAGATGATCGGCATCACCGCCGCCATCGCCCGGCACAAGGAGGCCGGGCTGCCCTACCTGGTCTACCTGCGCCACCCCACCTTCGGCGGGGTGCTGGCCTCGTGGGGGTCGCTCGGCCACGTGACGATCGCCGAGCCCGGCGCCTCGATCGGCTTCCTCGGCCCCCGGGTGTTCGAGGCGCTGTACGGCGAGCCGTTCCCGGCCGACGTGCAGACCGCCGAGAACCTGGCCGAGCACGGCCTGATCGACGCCGTCGTCCCGCCCGAGCAGATCGCAGAGGTCGCCGACCGCGCGCTGCGCGTGCTCTCGGCCCGGCAGACCTGGCACGTCGACGTCCGGGACGCCGAACGCCCGACGCCGGCGGACGGGACGGACGCCGACGACCCCGAGGACCACCGCACCGCCTGGGACGTCGTGACGGCATCCCGGCGCGAGGACCGCCCCGGTGTCCGCCGGCTGCTGCGCACCGCGGCCACCGACGTCGTCGGGCTCTCCGGCACGGGCGCCGGCGAGAAGGACCCCGGCCTGCTGCTGGCGCTGGCCCGCTTCGGCGGGGCCCCGTGCGTGGTGCTGGGGCAGGACCGGCGCGGGCAGTCGATGTCGGCGCCGCTGGGCCCGGCGGCGCTGCGGGAGGCCCGCCGCGGCATGCACCTGGCCGAGCAGCTCCGGCTGCCGCTGGTCACGCTGATCGACACCCCCGGCGCCGCGCTCTCCCGCGACGCCGAGGAGGGCGGGCTGGCCGGGGAGATCGCCCGCTGCCTGCACGACCTCGTCGTCCTGAAGGCACCCACCCTGGCCGTGCTCCTCGGCCAGGGCACCGGCGGTGGGGCGCTCGCGCTGGTGCCTGCCGACCGGGTGCTGGCCGCGGCCAACGGCTGGCTCGGCCCGCTGCCGCCCGAGGGCGCGTCGGCGATCGTGCACCGCACCGTGGACCGGGCCGACGAGATGGCCGCGGCCCAGGGCGTGCGCGCCACGGACCTGTGGCGGGCGGGGATCGTCGACCGGGTGGTGCCCGAGCGGCCCGACGCCGCGGACGAGCCGACCGAGTTCTGCCTGAGGCTGGGCCGGGTGCTGGGCGAGGAGCTGGCCGGGCTGCTCGGCCGCGACGACACCGAGCGCTTCCGGACGCGGCTGCACCGCTACCGCCACCTCGGCCGCTGAAAGAGGACCCCCTCCTCCCCACCCCCTCGCACGCTCGGGGCGGTGCCCTGGAGGGGGCCGACGGGGCGGACGTGAGCCAGGACGGCGCCGGGGGGGCAGCGCCCCGTCGGTGGCGCTGGGACGATGGGACCGTGAGCGACGGCGAGGCGAGGACCGACGTCCCCGGGGAGGCGGATGCCGCGCGGAGCGACCGCGTGGTCCGCCCGGCTCCGCACCGGTGGCTCTGGTACGCCCTCGGCGGTGGGCTCCCCGAGCGGCACCGGGGCTGGGTGCTGCACGACACCACCACGAGCACCTGGTGGGCGCGGCACGTGGTCCGGACCCTGGTCCAGCTGTCCGTCCCCATCGCGCTCGTCGTGGCCTTCCTCCCCGCGCCGCTGGGGCTGCGACTGGCGGTCGCGGGCGGCGGGATCTTCCTGGGGCTGATCTTCTCGCTCGCCTACATGCCCGAGACCACCGAGAACCGGGTGGTGAAGGCCGGCTACCCCGCCGGCACCGCGACCGCCGCCCGCGACCGCGTCGGCCTCGCGAGCCAGCGGGCCGAGAGCGAGCGGAAGCGGGCGGCGGCGGCCCGGCGGGCCGCGCGGTACCGGGAGCGCCTGGACCGCTGACGCGGGCGGCGCTCCGTGGCACGATCCTGCGCGTGACCAGCGGACCGGCCGCGGACCCGCACCTGCGCGACCTCGTGCGGCTGCGCCGCGTCCGCGACCGGATCGACCGGGAGTACGCCCAGCCGCTGGACGTCGCGGCGCTCGCCCGCGGCGCGCACATGTCGGCCGGGCACCTGAGCCGGGAGTTCAAGCGCGCCTACGGCGAGTCCCCCTACGCCTACCTCATGACGCGCCGCATCGAGCGGGCGATGGCGCTGCTCCGGCGCGGCGACCTGACCGTCACCGAGGTCTGCTTCGCGGTCGGCTGCTCGTCGCTGGGCACCTTCAGCACCCGCTTCACCGAGCTGGTCGGGGTGCCGCCGAGCACCTACCGGCGCGAGGCCGCAGCGACGACGGCGGGAATGCCGTCGTGCACCGCGAAGCAGGTCACCAGACCGGTCAGGAATCGAGAAGCGCAGGCAGCCGCGCCGTCCCTAGCGTGACCGCCATGGACCTCACCGTGCACCACACCTTCCTCCCCCACGACGACCCGGAGGCCTCGCTGGCCTTCTACCGTGACGCCCTCGGCTTCGAGCTGCGCAACGACGTCGGCTACGACGGCATGCGGTGGCTCACCGTGGGCCCGGCCGACGAATCGGCGACGTCGATCGTCCTGCACCCGCCGACCGCCGACCCCGGGATCACCGAGGACGAGAAGCGCACCATCGCCGAAATGATGGCCAAGGGCACCTACGCGTCGGTCGTCCTGGCCACCAAGGACCTCGACGGCGCCTTCGACCGGATCCAGGCCACCGGCGCCGAGGTGATGCAGGAGCCGACCGACCAGCCCTACGGCGTGCGCGACTGCGCCTTCCGCGACCCCGCCGGCAACACCGTCCGCATCCAGGAGCTGCGCTGAGAACCACCGCCCCGGGCAGTCACCCCTGTCGGACGCCGCTGGTAGACAGCGGGCCCTCGCCACGCCGGCGGGGGCCCGCACGGATGGAGGCACGATGAGCACGCTGACCGAGTCGCCGACCGCGCACGTCGCGGACAGCCACGACCTGATCCGGGTCGTCGGGGCCCGGCAGAACAACCTCCGGGACGTCACCGTCGAGGTCCCCAAGCGGCGGCTGACCGTGTTCACCGGCGTCTCCGGGTCGGGCAAGAGCTCGCTGGTGTTCGGGACGATCGCCGCGGAGTCGCAGCGGATGATCAACGAGACCTACAGCGCATTCGTGCAGGGCTTCATGCCGTCGCTGGCGCGGCCCGACGTCGACGTCCTCGAGGGCCTGACGACGGCGATCATCGTCGACCAGGAGCGGATGGGCGCCAACCCGCGCTCGACGGTGGGCACCGCCACCGACGTCAACGCGATGCTGCGCATCCTGTTCAGCCGGCTCGGGGAGCCCTCCCTCGGCTCGCCGAACGCCTACTCGTTCAACATGCCCTCGGTGTCGGCCAGCGGGGCCATCACCGTCGAGCGCGGCGCCGGGACGAAGGCCGAGAAGGTCACCTTCACCCGGCTCGGCGGCATGTGCCCGCGCTGCGAGGGCATGGGCTCGGTCACCGACATCGACCTGACCGCGCTGTACGACGACCGCAAGTCGCTGTCCGACGGCGCGCTCACCGTTCCCGGCTACAGCATGGACGGCTGGTACGGCCGGGTCTTCAGCGGCGCCGGCCTGCCCATGGACAAGCCGATCGCCGAGTTCTCGAAGAAGGAGCTGCACACCCTCCTCCACGCGCAGCCCACCAAGGTCAAGGTGGACGGGGTCAACCTCACCTACGAGGGCCTCATCCCGAAGATCCAGAAGTCGATGCTCGCCAAGGACGTCGACGCCATGCAGCCGCACGTGCGGCGCTTCGTCGAGCGGGCCGTCACCTTCACGACCTGCCCCGACTGCGACGGCACGCGGCTCAGCGCCGAGGCCCTGTCGTCGAGGATCCGCGGCAAGAACATCGCCGACCTCTGCCGGATGCAGATCAGCGACCTCGCCGGCTGGCTGCGCGACCTCGACGAGCCCACCGTCGGGCCCCTGCTGGCCGGGCTGCGGCACACCCTCGACTCCTTCGTCGAGATCGGGCTGGGCTACCTGTCCCTGGACCGCCCGGCCGGCACGCTCTCCGGCGGCGAGGCGCAGCGCACCAAGATGATCCGCCACCTCGGGTCGTCGCTGACCGACGTCACCTACGTCTTCGACGAGCCGACCATCGGGCTGCACCCGCACGACATCCAGCGGATGAACGACCTGCTCCTGCGGCTGCGCGACAAGGGCAACACCGTGCTCGTGGTCGAGCACAAGCCCGAGACGATCGCGATCGCCGACCACGTCGTCGACCTCGGCCCCGGCGCCGGCACCGAGGGCGGCGAGGTGGTCTTCGAGGGCACCGTCGAGGAGCTGCGCCGCAGCGGCACCCGCACCGGCCGCCACCTCGGTGACCGGGTGTCCCTCAAGCCGGAGGTGCGCACGTCGACCGGCGCCCTGGAGATCCGCGGCGCCCGGCAGAACAACCTGCGCGGTGTCGACGTCGACGTCCCGACGGGCGTGCTCACCGTCGTCACCGGCGTGGCCGGCTCCGGCAAGAGCTCGCTGATCCACGGCAACCTGGCCGGCCGGGACGGCGTGGTGGTCGTCGACCAGTCGGCGATCCGGGGGTCGCGCCGGTCCAACCCGGCGACCTACACCGGACTGCTGGAGCCGATCCGCAAGGCGTTCGCCAAGGTCAACGGCGTGAAGCCGGCCCTGTTCAGCGCCAACTCCGAGGGCGCCTGCCCGACCTGCAACGGCGCCGGGGTCATCTACACCGACCTCGGCGTCATGGCCACGGTCGAGTCCACCTGCGAGGAGTGCGAGGGCAAGCGATTCCAGGCCGCGGTGCTGGAGTACTCGCTGGGCGGCAGGAACATCGCCGAGGTCCTCGCGATGAGCGTGGCCGAGGCCGAGGAGTTCTTCCGCGGTGGGGAGGCGCGCACGCCCGCGGCGCACGCGATCCTCGACCGGCTCGCCGACGTCGGGCTGGGATACCTCACCCTCGGTCAGCCGCTCACCACCCTCTCCGGCGGCGAGCGGCAGCGGCTCAAGCTGGCCACCCGCATGGCGGAGAAGGGCGGGATCTACGTCCTCGACGAGCCGACGACCGGCCTGCACCTGGCCGACGTCGAGAACCTCCTCGGCCTGGTCGACCGGCTGGTCGACGCCGGGACGACCGTCATCGTCATCGAGCACCACCAGGCGGTCATGGCGCACGCCGACTGGATCATCGACCTCGGTCCCGGCGCGGGGTCCGAGGGTGGCCTGGTCGTCTTCGAGGGCACCCCGGCCGACCTCGTCGCCGCTCGCTCCACCCTCACGGGGCAGCACCTCGCGGAGTACGTGGCCGGCTGAGGCGGAACGCCTGGTCGGTGGCGCTATCATCGTCGCATGACGATGATCGTGGCCGGCGACGGCCGGAACACCCGCGCCGAGGCCCCGGTCGACGAGGCGGCGGCCCTCACCGCTGCGGCCTGCCTGTTCCGCAGCCTCGGCGACCCCAGCCGGCTCGCCATCGTGCGCCACCTCGCCCTCGGGGAGCACAAGGTCGTCGAGCTCACCCGCCACCTGGGGCTGGCCCAGTCCACCGTCTCGGCGCACCTGGCCTGCCTCCGGGACTGCGGCCTGGTCACCTCCCGCCCGCAGGGGCGGGCGTCGCTGTGGTCGCTGGCGGCGACGCCGGAGGTCCTCGAGCTGCTCGCCGCCACGGAGCGGCTGCTGGCCGCCACGGGGGACGCGGTCACCCTCTGCCCCACCTACGGCGAGGTGGCACCCCGGTGAGCGCAGCGACCAACGCTCCCGCCCCCACCGCAGCCGAGCGCGCCCGGCTGGGCCGTCGCGCCCAGCTGCTCGCGGGGGCCGCCGTCACCTACAACGTCGTCGAGGCCGTCATCGCGATCACCGCCGGGCTGGTCGCCGGCTCGGTCGCCCTCGTCGGGTTCGGGCTCGACTCCGTCGTCGAGGTCTCCAGCGGGCTGATCATCCTGTGGCAGTTCCGCCACCACCTCCCGGAGACCCGGGAACGGCTGGCACTGCGGCTGATGGCCTGCTCGTTCTTCGCCCTGGCCGCGTACGTCACGTTCGAGTCGGTGCGCGCGCTGCTGGTCGGCGGCGACCCCGACGCCTCGCCGGTCGGCATCGGCCTGGCCGCCGTCTCCCTGGTCGTCATGCCGTTCCTCTCCTGGGCCCAGCGCCGCACCGGCCGGGCCCTGGGGTCCAGCGCCGTCGTCGCCGACTCCACGCAGACGCTGCTGTGCACCTACCTGAGCGCCGCCGTCCTCGCCGGGCTGGTGCTCAACGCCTGGCTCGGCTGGAGCTGGGCCGACCCGGTCGCCGGCCTGGTCATCGCGGCGGTCGCCCTCCGCGAAGGCATCGAGGCGTGGCGCGGCGAGGGCTGCTGCGCGCCCACCCGCCCCGGTCCGGACGCCGAGGTGGACAGCTGCTGCGGGGGCCCGGGGACCACGCGGTGAACGGCGGGCACGCCCACGCCCACGCCGGCGGCCCCGACGACCGCCGGCGTCTGGTGGTCGTGCTGGCCCTGACGGCCAGCGTGCTCGTCGTCCAGGTGGTCGGGGCACTGGTCTCGGGCTCGCTCGCCCTGCTCGCCGACGCCGCGCACGCCGCCACCGACGCCGCCGGCCTCGCGATCGCCCTGGTCGCGGCCACCCTGGCCCTCCGGCCGGCGACGTCCCAGCGCACCTGGGGCTACCGGCGGGCCGAGGTGCTCGGCGCGACCCTGCAGGCCGCCGTGCTGCTGGCGGTCGGCGGGTACATCGCGGTCGAGGCGGTCGGCCGGCTGGCCGACCCACCGGAGATCGCCCCCACCGCCGTGCTGATCTTCGGCGGGCTCGGGCTGGCCGCCAACGTGGCCGGGATCGTGGTGCTCGCCCGCGGCGGACGCAGCGGCAACGTCAACATGCGGGCGGCGCTGCTGGAGGTCGTCAACGACGCGCTGGGCTCCGTCGCCGTCCTGGTGGCGGCGGTCGTCGTCGCGCTGACCGGCTGGCAGCGCGCCGACGCGGTCGCCTCGCTGGTCATCGTGGCGCTGATCGTCCCGCGCACCCTGGCGCTGCTGCGCGAGACGGTGTCGGTGCTGCTGGAGAGCAGCCCGCCCGGCCTGGACCTCGACGCCGTCCGCGCGCACCTGCTCGCGCTGCCGCACGTGCTCGGGGTGCACGACCTGCACGCCTCGCAGATCACCAGCGGGCTGCCCGTGCTCTCGGCGCACGTCGTCGTCGAGGACGGCTGCTTCCACGACGGCCACGCGCCGCAGGTCCTCGACCAGCTCCAGGCCTGCCTGGCCGAGCACTTCCCGGTCGCCGTCGAGCACTCCACCTTCCAGCTCGAGACCGCAGCGCACAGCCACCACGAGCCGGCCGCCCACCACTGATCCGCTCGCTATCGTCGGTCGACGCCGGACCACCGAGGAGCGCCGTGAGCACTGGTCCCGCCTTGACCCGCCGGCTGGGCACCGGCGATGCGGTCGTCATCGGGCTCGGCTCGATGATCGGCGCCGGGGTGTTCGCCGCCTTCTCCCCCGCCGCACAGGCCGCGGGGGCCGGCCTGCTGGTCGGGCTGGCCGTCGCCGCGGTGGTGGCCTACTGCAACGCGACGGCGTCGGCGCAGCTGGCCGCCCAGTACCCCACCTCCGGCGGCACCTACGTCTACGGCCGGGAGCGGCTCGGCGAGTGGTGGGGGTTCCTGGCCGGGTGGGGGTTCGTCGTCGGCAAGACCGCCAGCTGCGCGGCCATGGCGCTCACGTTCGCCGCGTACGCCGCACCGGCGGGCTGGGAGCGGCCGGTGGCCGTGGCCGCGGTGCTGGGCCTGACCGCCGTCAACTACCGGGGCGTGACCCGCACCGCCGGGCTGACCCGGATCATCGTGGCCGTCGTGCTCACCGCGCTGGCCGTCGCGGTCGCCGCGAGCCTGCTGGGCGGTGCGACGGCCGCCGGCGGGCCGGTGGCGTGGACGTTCACCGACGGCGGGCTGCACGGGATCCTGCAGTCGGCCGGCCTGCTGTTCTTCGCCTTCGCCGGCTACGCGCGGATCGCCACCATGGGTGAGGAGGTGCGCGACCCCGGACGGACGATCCCCCGGGCGATCCCCCTGGCCCTGGGCATCACCGTCGCGGTCTACGCGGCGGTCGCCGTGACCCTGCTCGCCACGCTGGGCCCGGGCGGCGTCGCCGCCACCTCGGCGCCGCTGGCCGCGGCGGTGGACGCCGGCGGGTGGGCGTGGGCGGAGCCGGTGGTCCGCGTCGGCGCGGCAGCGGCCGCGCTGGGCGCGCTGCTGGCGCTGGTCGCCGGCATCGGGCGCACCGGCCTGGCGATGGCCCGCGAGGGCGACCTGCCCCGGTACCTGGCCGCGGTGCACCCGCGCTTCTCCGTGCCGCACCACGCCGAGCTCACCCTCGCCGCGCTGGTCTGCCTGCTCGTGCTCACCGTCGACCTGCGCGGCGCGATCGGCTTCTCCTCCTTCGGCGTGCTGCTCTACTACTTCGTGGCCAACACCGCGGCCTTCACCCAGGACCGCGCGCGCCGCCGGTTCCCCCGGCCGCTGCAGGTGCTCGGTGCGGTCGGCTGCCTGGTGCTGGTCGCCGCGCTGCCCGCGCAGGCGGTGGTCGGCGGCGTCCTCGTGTTCGCTGTCGGCATCGTCTACCGCGCCGCCCGACTGCGGCTCGCCGCGCGGTAGGCGGCCCGTTCACGCGGCCGCTGGCAGCGGCACGCTCCTGGACCGCGACCGGCCCAGCACGCCGACCGCCGCCCAGGAGAGCCCGCCGAGCAGCTGGTCGGCGACGGCCACGCCATCCAGGCCGGCGGCGAGCAGCGGCGGCCAGGCGAGGACCGCGGCGGCGGCGACCGCGGCCGCCGCCGCAGTGCTGGGCTGCCGCCTGGCGAGTGCGGCGGCGAGCACGAGCGCGCCGACGGCGGTGACCGCCGTCCCCGCCAGGTACAGGGTCCAGCCGCCGACGGCCAGTTCCCGAGGCCCGCCGCGCAGACCGCCGCCCAGCACGAACTCCACGCCGACGCCGAGCCAGGAGAGGACGAAGCCGGTGGCGACGACGGACCAGCCGACCGCGGCGGCCCGTGCGGCGGCCGCTCGCGCAGCCGCGACCGCGCCCGCGGCGAGCAGCGCGAGCGGGAGCAGCGCCACCCGGTTCCAGCCGACGTAGTGCAGGCCCAGCCATGCACCGTCCCAGGTGGTCATCACGCCGTAGCGGGACGGCACCCACGTCGCTGCGCCGAGGACGAGCAGGACCGCGGCGGGGGTCGGGAGCGACCGGTCGGATGTGCGCACCCGGCGATCCTGGCGGGCGCCGGCCCGCGCGTCACCGCCTCCGCGCGCGAGGCGGTGACGCCCCCGTCCGGGCGACGCGCGTCCCACCCGCCCCCGTGGACGTGGACGGCGGGTCCCCGCATGGCGCATCATTGGCAGTCTCCGGGCGGGAGTGCCAGCCCGGACCCCTACCTCCGCTCGACCAGGGAGAGCCACGACGTGCCCACGTACCAGTACGCCTGCACCAACGCCGAGGGCAAGCACGAGTTCGAGGTGGTGCAGTCCTTCACCGACGCCCCGGTGAGCGAGTGCCCCGAGTGCGGCGCCGCGGTGCGCAAGGTCTACGGCTCGGTCGGCGTCGTCTTCAAGGGCTCGGGCTTCTACCGCACCGACAGCCGGTCGAACGGCAAGTCGTCGGAGAGCACGGGCAGCAACGGGACCTCGACGGACACCTCGTCGTCGACCCCGGCCAAGGAGAGCTCGTCGAGCTCGGCCTCCACCTCGTCGACGACGCCGTCGACGTCCGGCAGCGGGGCCAAGGCCGCCACCACCTGAGGTCGGCGGTCCGGGGCCCTCCACAGCACCGCCCCCGATCCACAGCTCCCGCCGGCCGACTGCAGGGCCGCCGCCGGCTCGGGCAGGGTCGGCGCATGCTGCGCCTGCGCCGACCCCGGTTCCCGCTGCTGACGGCCCGCCGACTGGCCGCCGCGCTGCTCGCCGCGCTCGCGCTGGTCCTGGCGCTGCGCCCGGCGCCCACCCCGGCCGACGGGGAGCAGTCGCGCACGGCCCCCGTCGTGGTGGCGGCCACCGACCTGCCGGCCGGCACCAGCCTGACCCGCGAACACCTGGCCCTCGTGCGGCTGCCGCGCGGTGCGGTGCCCGACGGCGCGGTGGGCGTCGCGGATCCCCTGGTGCGGCGCGTGCTCGCCGGGCACGTCCGCCGGGGCGAGCCGCTCACCGACGCCCGGCTGGTCGGCGCCGGGCTGACGGCCCTGCTGCCCCCCGGCCAGGTGGCGGCTCCGGTGCGCCTGGCCGACCTGGCGGTCGCGGCGCTGCTGCGGGCCGGCGACCGGGTGGACGTGCTGGCCACCGGAGCGGCCCCGGGGCCGGCCGAGCGGGTGGCGGCCGGGGCGCTGGTCCTCGCCGCCCCGACCGGGGACGCCGGTGAGCCGGGCGCCGGGTTGCTCGTCCTCGCCGTCGACGAGGCCACCGCGGCCCGGATCGCGGCCGCCGCGGCCACCGCAACGCTCACCGTCAGCCTGCCGCCCCCGACCTGAGGACGCCGGCCGGGTGTGGCTGGATGATCGGGTGCTCAACGGGTTCAAGGACTTCCTGTTCCGCGGCAACGTCGTCGACCTGGCCGTGGCCGTGGTCATCGGCTCGGCGTTCACCGCGGTGGTGACCTCGTTCGCCGACTCGTTCCTCCGGCCGCTCATCGAGCTGCTGGGCGGCGGGGGCGAGTTCGGGGGCGTGCTGGTGGTCGACGGTCAGCGGTTCACCTGGGGGGCCTTCCTCAGCACGGTGATCACGTTCGTGCTGACGGCCGCGATCGTCTACTTCCTGGTCATCCTGCCGGTGCACCGGCTGTTCGCCCGCCGGGCGCGCGGCGAGGAGCCCGGCCCCGTCGGGCCGACGGAGCTGGACCTGCTGGTCGAGATCCGGGACCTGCTCCGCGCGCAGCAGGTGGGGACCGGCTGGAACGGCCCTCCTGCAGGGTCCCGCCGCGAGCCAGCGAGTGGCGGGGAGCAGGAGGGCCCTTGATCAGTCGCTGCCCCAGTGCGGCGGCCGGTCCTCGAGGTAGCGCCGATCGGCCTCG
The DNA here is from genome assembly GCF_054050815.1 of Blastococcus sp. SYSU DS0552. NCBI lineage: Bacteria > Bacillati > Actinomycetota > Actinomycetes > Geodermatophilales > Geodermatophilaceae > Blastococcus > Blastococcus sp. SYSU DS0552. The sequence continues at coordinate 257,116 of NZ_JBJHAB010000002.1, read as the reverse complement.
GCGCCGTCGGCCGGGCGCTCCCCCCAGCCCACGTCGCCGTCGTCCGTCGCCCGGTCCAGCCGCAGCGGTCGCGCGGGCGGCCGGGCCGGTGCCTCGGCGGGCAGCGGCTGGCCGAGCCCCTCGAGCACCTCGGCTGCGGGGAGCGCGGCGAGCACCGCACCCGGCACCGCGAGCTTGGCGCCGCGGGTGCCCGAGCCGACGACCACGAGCTCGGCCGCCGCCACCGCCGCGTCGACGAGGACCGGCCAGGTGTCGGGCAGCCCGACCGGGGTGATGCCCCCGTAGGCCATGCCGCTCTCGGCCACCGCGACGTCCTGCGGCGCGAACGACGCCTTGCGGGCGCCGAGGTGCCGGCGCACCAGCCCGTTGACGTCGGCGCGGGTGGTGGCGAGAACCAGGCAGGCGGCCAGCGTCGTCTCCCCGGCACGGCGGGCGGCGACGACGACGCAGTTGGCCGACGCGGCGAGCGGCACCCCGTAGGCGTCGGTGAAGGCGGCGGTGTCGGCGAGGTCCTCGGCGATCTCCGCGACCCAGGCCGGCCCGGCCAGCGCGGGCAGCGCGGCGGCGACCGGCGGGGCCAGGAGGTCGGGGCGCCCGGCGGCCGGCAGCCAGCGCAGCGAGCCGAGGACAGGGGCAGCGGGGTCGGTCATGCCCCGATCCTGCGGCACGGCGTCGGCGCGCCGCAGCCGGGTCCCGTGGCGGGATACCGGCGAGGCGTGGCCGGCCCGGCTGTCGGCCTGCCCGGGCGCGCGCCAGGATGGCGCCATGATCGGTCAACTGCACTCCGTCGTGATCGACGCGCCCGACGCACACGCCCTGGCCGGCTTCTACGCCGACCTCCTCGGCATGCAGATCAGCCGGGGCGGGCCCGGGGACGACTGGGTCGTCGTCACCGGCGCGGGGTACCGGCTGGCCTTCCAGCAGGCGCCGGACCTGCGGCCGCCGGACTGGCCGGACCCCGAGCGCCCGCAGCAGTTCCACCTCGACGTCCGGGTCGCCGACATCGAGAAGGCCGAGCCGAAGGTGCTGGCCCTGGGCGCCCGGAAGCTGCCCGGCGGCGGGGGCGACTTCCGTGTCTACGCCGACCCGGTCGGCCACCCCTTCTGCCTGGTGTGGGACGCGTGAGCGGTCCCCCGGTGGACCCGACGGCGGCGGCCGGCGCATTCGTCTCGGCGACGAGGTTCGACGTCGCCGAGGCCACCGGCACGCGGGTGACCGGGCACGTCGATCTCGGGCCCGACCAGCACACGCCGTGGGGCGTCGTGCACGGCGGGCTGTACTGCTCGGTCGTCGAGTCGGCGGCCAGCATCGGGGCCAGCCTCGCGGTGCGGGACCGCAGGCAGTTCGCCGTCGGCGTCAACAACAACACCGACTTCCTCCGCCCGATGACCGGCGGCCGGGTCGACGACGTCGTCGCGGAGCCGGTGCAGCAGGGGCGCACCCAGCAGCTGTGGCAGGTCGCCCTCACCCGGGAGGACGGCGCGCTGGTCGCCCGCGGGCAGGTGCGGCTGCAGAACGTGCCGCTGCCCGCTTAGGCCAGCACCGCCGGGTCGAGCACGACCTGGAACAGCGCACGCGGGTCCTGGAGGGTCGCGGGCGGCCGGGCCGCCGCCCGCGGCACCACCCGGTCGAAGCGGGCCGGGCGGCGGTGCGGCAGCAGCTCCCGGCCCTGGAACAGGTACTCCCCCACCACCTCGCCGAGGAGCAGCCCGGCGCCGTGCTCGATCGGCAGCGCGACCGGATCACCGGGCCTCATCTCGTCGAGGAAGGCCGACAGCTGGCGCAGGTCCTTGGCCGGGCGGCGACCCGAGATCTCCTTGGACAGCGCCCGCAGCTCGGTGGGGTCCAGCCCGGTGGCGTCGACGTCGATGCCCGACTGGACGCCGAGCCCGACGACGCCCGCCGCCAGGCAGGCGCCCAGCTCGTTGTGCGCGCGCGGCCGGACCACCCACACCCGCACCCCGTCGGGCTCCGGCGTCGGGGGCACGTCGTCCGGCCCCGGCCATACGTAGGGCAGGTCGTCGGGCTCGGGGCCGAAGAGCTCGGTGAAGCGGGCCCGGTAGAACTCCGGGTCCTTGGCGATCAGGTTCGACCGGTGCGAGCGGTGCAGCGCCTCGTCGCCCACCCAGGAGGGCAGGAGCCCGGCCGCCGCCAGCTCCGCCTGCGGCACGCCGACCACGTCGGGCGCGAACTCACCGATCAGCGTCTCGGTGGTGTCGGCGAAGCCGCGCTCGCGCCAGACCCGGACCATGGCCAGGCCGTAGGCGACCAGCGCCGGTGTCCGGCCGCGCCACATCGCGACGACGGGGTGGCTGGCCCAGCCGTAGTCGGGCAGCTCGAGCGCGCGCAGGATCTGCAGCGTCTCCACGCGCTGCTTGCCCAGCCGCGGCGAGTCGAGCAGCCGCGCGCTCTCCTCGAAGTCGGCCACCGGCACGAAGGTCTGCATCGCGGCGGTTCCTGCCCCTCCGAGCAGGTGGTGAATCTTCGGTCCTGGTCGGCCTCCTGTAGGGGCCCGCTGCGAGCCTGCGAGCAGTGGGGGCAGGGAGGTCCTTTCTCAACCGCCGAGCGGCCGCAGCGCCGTCGACCGGCTCATCCCAGCCGGCCGGCCAGCTCGGGCAGGACCACGCCCAGCGGAGCGTCGACCTTGAGCGTCGCCTTCGCATCGCCCCGGGTGGGCCCGGAGTTCACGATGGCGACGGGGATCCCCCGCTTGGCGGCGTGGATGACGAACCGGTAGCCGCTCATCACGGTCAACGACGAGCCGAGCACCAGCAGCGCCCGCGCGTCGTCGACCAGCGCGAAGCAGGCATCGACCCGGTCCCGCGGCACCGTCTCGCCGAAGAACACGACGTCGGGCTTGAGCGGGCCGCCCCCGCACGCCAGACAGCCGACCATCACGAACCCGTCGAGCGCCTCGTCGGGCAGCTCCGCGTCGCCGTCGGGGTTGACCTCGTCGACCGGCTCGGGGCGGAACCCGGGATTGGCCGCCCGCAGCCGCACGTCGAGGTCGGCGCGGGAGGCGACGTCCCCGCAGGCCAGGCAGACGGTGCGGTCCAGCCCGCCGTGCAGCTCCAGGACGTCGCGCGCCCCGCCGGCCTGGTGCAGCCCGTCGACGTTCTGGGTGATCACCTCGGCCACCGCACCGGCCCGCTGCAGCGCGGCGACGGCCCGGTGCCCGGCATTGGGCCGCGCCCCGGCGATCTGCCGCCAGCCGACGAAGCTGCGCGCCCAGTAGCGGTGCCGTCCGCGGGGGTCGCGGGTGAACGTCTGGTACGTCATCGGGGTGTGCCGGCGCAGCGACCCGGTGGCCCCCCGGTAGTCGGGGATGCCGGAGTCGGTGGACAACCCGGCGCCGGAGAGGACGACGGTCCCGCCGTCGCCGAGCAGGCCGGCGAGCTCGGGGAGGCCCTCGACGGTGGAGGTCGCTACGGTCACCCCGCCATCGTCCCTGCCGAGCGGCGGATGCGCCGCCGGCCCGATCGAGGAGGCCGACCGTCGTCCCCACGCCGACCACCCGGACCATCGACCGCCGCGGGCCCGCACGCCGCCGGAGCACCGCGTGACCGGGTGGTGGTGGGACGTCATCGGCCTGGCGATCGTCGCGTTCGCGGTCGTCGACGAGGCGCGGACGACGCTGGCGGTGGCCAGTGGCCCGGGCCCGCTGACCCGGCTGATCACCGACGCGGTGTGGCGGCTGGCCCGGCGACCGGCGGTGGCGGAGGCGCCTCCGGCGCGCTTCGTGGGCGGCCCCGGCGTCGTCCTCGTCGCAGCGACCCTCGGCGCCTGGTTCAGCCTGCTCTGGCTCGGCTGGTCGCTGGTCTTCCTCGGTGACGAGGACGCGGTCGTCGGCGCGTCGAGCGGGGCGCCGGCGTCGGTCTGGGAACGGTTCTACTTCGCCGGCTACAACGTCGCCACCCTGGGCAACGGCGGCTACCAGCCCGCCGGGGCCGGCTTCCAGCTGGCCACCATGGCCGCCGCGCTCAGCGGGATGCTGCTCATCACGCTGGGCGTCTCCTACCTGACCTCGGTGATCTCCGCCGTGGTCGGCAAGCGGAGCTTCGCCTCGCAGATCACCGGGTTCGGGAACACCGGCACGGAGATGGCCGCGGGCCTGGTCGCGGCGGGGACGGCGCTCCCGGCGGTGGTGCCCCTGTCGTCGCTGTCCGCGGCCTTGGCGACGCTGGGGCAGCAGCACCGGGCGTACCCGCTGCTGCACGCCTACCGGCCGCGGACGCCCGAGCTCGGCACCGCCCCCGCCGTCGCGGTGCTGCTCGACGCGACCCTGGTGCTGTCGTCGGCGGCCGACCCGGCCGGCCGGCTCCCCACCGGGCTGCGCCGGTCGGTCGTCTCCTCCGTGCAGCAGTACGTCGACCACGCCCCCGCGACCGGGAGCCAGCGCACCCGGGCGGCGCCGCCGCTGGACGCCGCGGAGATCGGCCGGGCCGGGCTGCGGGTCGACCCGGCGCAGCTCGCCGCGCTGACCGGGGAGCACGCCCGGCTGCGGGACCAGCTGGCCCGCCGGATCGGGGCGGCCGGCTACCGATGGCCCGGCGGTGACCACGCGTCGTCCTGACGGACGGCGGTTCGGGGCTCAGCCGGCGGCGACCGCTTCCTCGAGCCGGGCCAGCATCGCGTCCTGGATGCGGGCCAGGCCCTTGGGGGCGAAGGTGCGCTCGAAGAACCCACCGATGCCGGTGGCACCGGTCCACGTGGTGCGGGCCCGGACCGTGCTGACCCCCGCGTCGGCGGCGGAGACGGTCCAGGTGGTCACCATGCTGGAGTTGGTGTCGGTCTCCACGAGCGCCCCGTCGGAGGTCTCGGTGACGACGACGTCCTGCTCGCGCACCCGCTTGGAGGTGGCCTGCAGGCGCCAGTGCACCTTCGTGCCGGCGCCCTGGCCGCCGGCGTCCACGCGGTACTCGCTGTACTGCTCGGGGAGCACCGCGGGACGGGTGACGGCGTAATCGGCGAGCGCGGCGCGGACGACGTCCGCCGGTGCGCGCAGGACACGTTCGGTGGTGGCGACGACCTGACCCATGCACCCATCCTGCCCGCCGGCCGACCGGCTACGCCTCCCCCTCCTCGGTGTTGAGGTAGGAGCAGCGGAAGCGGGCGCCGGCCATCGCCTCGGTGAAGCGTGCCTCCCACATCGGGTCGTCCGCCGGGAAGCTGTCGAACACCCGATCCTCGAGCACCTCCGGGTGCCCGTCGGGACCCGGACAGCTGCGGCGCAGCAGCACCCGCGTCATCCCGTCCACCTCGTCGTGGGCGGCGTGCCAGTGCGCTGCGGCGACCGCCCGCGCCCGCCACTCCCGTTCGCGCGCGGGCAGCAGCCGGCCGGCGGCCGGCCACGGCTGAGGCGTCGAGACGATCCAGACGACGATCCCGGCCAGCAGCAGGAGCAGCAGTGCAGCCGCCAGGACGCCGCCCATGCCCAGCACGGTAACCCCGTGCGCGCCGCCCGGTCGGACCTCAGCCGTCGGCAGCCTGCGGCAGCTGCCCGGCGGCGACCCGCTTCCCGACGCGGTGGGTCACCACGCCGGGACGGATGCGTCCCGTTGGATGAACTCCAGCCGGTTGCCGACGGGGTCCTCGGCGTAGATGCGGCGGTGGCCAGGGAAGTCGGTGTCGTCTCGGACGAGAGGGACGCCGGCCGCTGCCAGACGGGCGGCGAGCGCCTCCACGTCGGCCACCCGGATGCCGGGGTGAGCCTTCCGGGCGGGCCGGAAGTCGACCTCTACCCCGAGGTGCAGCTCCAGGCCGTCGGCGCGGACCCAGAGGCCGCCCTTGGCGGCCAGGGCCGGCGGCTTGGTCAGCTCGATCATGCCGAGGAGATCCACGTAGAAGGAACGACATCGCTCCTCGCTGCCCGGTGGAATCGCCAGCAGCACGTGGTGCAGGCTGAAGCCGGACGACGTCGTGTGGTCGGGCCCGTAGCCCTGCATGGAGCTCACCGCCCGAGACTAACTGGTTCCGTTGAGTCGAAGACGCGTCGATCTCAGATCTCAGCGGGGGTGGCGGTCAACGTGTGCGCGCCGCAGGTGCAGCCGTTGCGGGCCGACAGGACCAGGGAGACCGCGTGCGCCCGGTCGCGGGCACCGAGCTTGCGCAGGATGGCCTTGACGTGGGACTTCACGGTGTCCTCGGAGATGAAGAGGTTCTCGCCGATCTTCCGGTTCGACTGGCCCAGGACCAGCTCGTCGAGCACGTCGGACTCGCGGCGGGTCAGCGGCACCTCGGGGGTCAGCTCGCGGCCCACCGGCGCGGAACCGCCCTCGACCCGGCGGATCTGCGGGTCGACGACGGTGCGCCCGGCGCGGGCGGCCAGGATCGCCCAGCCCAGCAGTGTCGCGGAGGTGTTCATCAGCAGGTAGCCGCGGATGCCGGCGGCCAGCGCCTCGTTGACCACGGCGGCGTCCTCGGAGGTGGCCACGGCGACGATCGCCGTCCGCGGGAAGCGACGACGCAGGTCACGGCAGGCGGTCAGCGTGGCGCTGCGGCCGGAGCCGAGCTCCACGACCACGGCATCCGGGCGGGCGGACTCGGCCAGCACCAGGGCGCGGCGGGGCTCCCCCGGCGCACCGACGACCTGCATGCCGGCGGTCTCGTCGATCATGCCGACGAGACCTCGGCGCAGGACGGGTGCGTCGGCGAGGACGAGAACCCGGGTGACGCCGGCACTGGGGATGGACACGCTGGTTGCTCCGCTCACGTTCGGTGACGACCTGACGTGACCTCCATCGACCGGGTGAACGCACTGCTTGAGCACCACACCGTCTGCCGGCACGGGCCTGGGCCGGCAGACGCCACCGAGCGGCTGCGCCCCCGGTCCCGTGCGGAGCCGACCGATGCGGTGGTCGCCCGTCGCGGCGCGGTGCCATCGTGCCGCCGGCCGTCCCGGATCCCGCGGACTGCGGGAGTCCCGGATCCCGCGGACTGCGGGAACAGGGACGCCGCAGCCGCGGGCCCAGGGCGCGGGTGGCGCGCCGTCAGTCCGTGACCACCAGCTCCGTCATGTTGGTGGCGCGGTCCCAGGTGATGTAGCCGTTCTGGAAGTCGCTGCGCCGACCGCCGGGCACGTCGTACTCCCCGCTGACCGGGTAGCCCAGCGGCCCCATCTCCCAGCCCGAGCGCTCCCAGCGGTCCCGGATCTCCCCGTACACCTCATGCGCCCCCGTGCTCGGCGACCAGTAGATCGAGCCGCCGCCGTAGCCCCCGGCGAAGTGGTTGTACCGGCCCTCACCGTCCGCGGTCCCGAGCTCCCCGGTGATCGGGTAGCCCAGCACGCCCTGCTCCCAGCCCAGCTCCTCCCAGCGGTCCCGGATCTCCCCGTACGTCTCGTGCGCACCGGTGCTCGGCGACCAGTGGATCGAGCCACCGCCGTAACCCCCGGCGAAGGCGTTGTACCGGCCAACGCCGTCCGCGGTGCTGCGCTCCCCGGTGATCGGGTAGCCCAGCACACCCTGCTCCCAGCCCAGCTCCTCCCAGCGGTCCCGGATCTCCCCGTACGTCTCATGCGCACCGGTGCTCGGCGACCAGTGGATCGAGCCACCGCCGTAACCCCCGGCGAAGGCGTTGTACCGGCCCACGCCGTCCGCGGTGCTGCGCTCCCCGGTGATCGGGTAGCCCAGCACACCCTGCTCCCAGCCCAGCTCCTCCCAGCGGTCCCGGATCTCCCCGTACGTCTCGTGCGCACCGGTGCTCGGCGACCAGTGGATCGAGCCACCGCCGTAACCCCCGGCGAAGGCGTTGTACCGGCCCACGCCGTCCGCGGTGCTGCGCTCCCCGGTGATCGGGTAGCCCAGCACGCCGCGCTCCCAGCCCAGCTCCTCCCAGCGGTCCCGGATCTCCCCGTAGATCTCGTGCGCGCCCGTGTTCGCCGACCAGTAGATCGAGCCACCGCCGTAACCACCGGCGAAGTGCTGGTAGGACCCGCCGTCGGCCCCGGCGTACCTCTCCCAGGTGATCGGGGGACCCAGCACGCCCCCCTCCTGCCCGAGGTCCCGGTACCTGGCCTCGATGGCCGACCAGTTCACCGACACACCGCGGTTGTCCGCCGCCTGCTGGCGCTCGGCGATGACCGGCCAGACGTTGGCCCGGCAACCCTGCAGGGAGATCGACTGCTGCTGCATGACCCAGGCGGTGCGGCCGGGCGTGGGGCAGTCCTGGTGACCGAGACCCAGCCAGTGCCCCACCTCGTGCAGGATCACGTACCGCTGGTACAGGTCCAGCCCGTGCGGCCACGAGTCCGTGCCGCCGCGCCACCGCTCGTCGTTGATGTAGACGTTGCGGCCCACCCGGCAGCTCCACTCGCTGCTGCAGCCGGGAGCAGCAGCAGCGACCACGGCCGGCGAGGCCAGGATGAGGCTGAAGTTCCCTCCGGACTGCACCTGGTCGAAGCGGAGGGCGCCGCCGAGGCTCCAGCCCCGTGGGTCGTTGAGCGTCTCCGAGGCGACGCCGGCGAAGTGGTCCAGGTCGCCGTAGACGGTGCCCTGGGCCGTGATGGTGTAGGTGATGGCCTGTTGGGCCTGCGCCGGCGCCGCGGGCAGCATGCCCGCGGTGGTCAGCGCGAGCAACATCGCCAGGAACGTCCGCAGGTGCCAGCTCATCGACAGTCCCGTCCCGCAGCCGGCACGCGGCGACCGCGTCTCGTGGTCCTCCGGCACCGGCGCGCCGTGGCGTACCGGCCGCCGCTGCCCGTCCCGGCACGATAGCCAGCCACCACCGGGCCGGGACAAGCCTTTTGGACGCCTGACACGAAGCTGTCATGGACGTGCGGGCGGGGCCGACCACCGCCCCGCTTCCCTCGTCGGCGGCGGTCCCCGGGACCGGTGGCGATCGCCGGACACGGTGCGGGCCGGATCCCCATGGCCACGTGACGGCTGCATCGTCGGGACAGGAGGCCGGCTTCGACCGGCCGGCGCCCAGGACGACGGTGCAGCACGGGACCGCCGGCCACAGGTCCAGCTGGTGCCCCCGGCAGGATTCGAACCTGCGACACACGGTTTAGGAAACCGATGCTCTATCCCCTGAGCTACGGGGGCCACGGCGCGGCACCAGCTGCCCCGGGACCAACGCCAGCAGGCTATCGGGTGGCCGAGGGAACCCCGGCGGGACCCGACTCGTCGGTACGGCTGAGAGAGCGAACGCCTCCAGCGGGTTACCGTGCTGGGGTCGAAACGAGCTCCGGCAGCGTGGCCGGGGTCAGAGAGGTGGGCCGCAGCGATGGAGACCACGGTGGTCGACGTCCCCGAGCGGGGTCGGTTCGAGATCCGGCAGGGCGAGCGCGTCGTCGGACTTGCCAGCTACCACGTCGAGCACGGGCAGATGACCCTCCCGCACACCGAGGTGGATCCCGCCATGGGCGGTCAGGGCATCGGGAAGGCGCTCGTCGCCGGGGTCCTCTCCGCGGCCCGCGAGCGGGGGCTGACCGTGCTGCCGTACTGCTCCTTCGTCCGCCACTACATCCAGCAGCACCCCGAACTGGTCGACCTCGTCGCGGTCGAGGACCGGCCGCACTTCGGCCTGGAGACCGCCGACCACTGAGCAGGTGACGCGCGGCGCCACCTACGCTGCGCGGGTGCCCGAAGGCCACACCCTGTACCGCCTGGCGCGGCAGCTCGAGCTGCCGTTCGCCGGCCGCCCGGTGCACGTGACCAGCCCCCAGGGCCGGTTCGAGGCCGGCGCCGCCCTCCTCGACGGGCGGGTGCTCGACGAGGTGTTCTCCTACGGCAAGCACCTGTTCGCCCGCTTCGGCGGCGACCACCTGCACGTCCACCTCGGGCTGTACGGCACCTTCCTCACCGGCACCGGCAGGCCACCCCCGGCCAAGGGCGCGCTGCGCATGCGCTGGGTCGGCGACGGGCCGGACGGCGCCGGGGCATGGGGCGACCTGCGCGGTCCCACCGCCTGCGAGGTGCTCACCGCCCCGGAGGTCGAGCGGATCCTGGGTCGCCTGGGGCCGGACCCGCTGCGGCCCCGCGCCGACGGGACGGTCGCCCACCGGCGCATCGCGGGCAGCCGCACGGCGGTCGGGGCCTTGCTCATGGACCAGTCGGTGCTGGCGGGCGTCGGCAACGTGTACCGCGCGGAGCTGCTGTTCCGGCACCGGGTCTCACCGTTCCGGCCCGGCCGGCAGATCGACGCCGCGCTGTGGGCCGGCATGTGGCGGGACCTGGTGACCCTCATGCGCTCCGGCGTCCGGATGGGCCGCATCGTGACCACCCGCCCCGAGGACCGCTCCCGGCGCAGCGGTGCGGTGACCCGCGAAGACGCCCACTACGTCTACCGGCGCACCGACCTGCCCTGCCGGATCTGCGGGACCGCCATCCGCACCCAGGTCCTGGTGGGGCGCAACCTCTACTGGTGCCCCGTCTGCCAGGCGACCTGACCGGTACCGGCGGGTGCCGCTCGGCCGCGCGTACCGTCGAGGGCAGTGAGACGCAGATCATGCACGATGGTGGCCCTCGCCGCGGTGGGGGCGCTCCTCGGTCTGCCCGCGACCGCCTCCGCCGCACCCGTCGAGACCGCCGGCCCGACGCGCACCGTCGGCTACGACGTCTCCCACCCGCAGTGCGGCACCGAGCTCCCCGAGGACGCCGCGTTCGCCGTGGTCGGGGTCAACGGCGGGCTCGCCACCCGGGCCAACCCCTGCCTCGCCGACCAGATGGAGTGGGCCGCCGGCTCCTCGGGTGCGGCCGGCCAGCCGCGGGTGCAGCTGTACCTCAACACCGCCAACCCCGGCGAGCTGCGCGAGCAGGTCACCACCTGGCCCGAGGCGGGCAGCACGCCCTACGGGCGCTGCGACGGCGGCAACTCGACGGCGTGCTCGTGGCAGTACGGCTGGGAGCGGGCGCGCGCGAGCGTGCAGTCGTTCTTCCGCCCCGCCGCCCGCGCCGCAGGGCTGGGCAGCCAGCCGGCGGGCTACACGTGGTGGCTGGACGTCGAGACCATGAACACCTGGCAGAGCGGGTCCTCCGACGCGCGGGCCCGCAACCGGGCCGCGCTCGAGGGCATGACCGAGTACCTGACCGGGCGGGGCGCACGGGTCGGCGTCTACTCCACCGGCTACCAGTGGGGCCGCATCGTCGGCGAGGTCCCGGAGGAGAGCCCGCTGGCCGGGCTGCCCAGCTGGCTGGCCGGCGCCACCACCCGGATCGGGGCCGTGGCGGCCTGCGGGAAGCCGCCGCTGGTCCCCGACGGGGAGATCGAGCTCACCCAGTACGTCCCGGGCGAGCTCGACCACGACCACGCCTGCCGCTGAGCTCGCTCGACGTCAGAGCGCGCCCTTGCCCGGCTCCCCCGCCGGGACGGCGGTCAGCCGGCGCACGTCCAGCGGCGCGGCGAGCTTGTCGGCCAGCGCCGCGCCCAGGGTGGTCAGCGCCTCGGCCTTGCCATGGGTGCGCAGCGCCTCGGGGCTCTCCCACCGCTCCACCATGACGAACACCCCGTCCCCCTCGTGCAGCGCGTACAGCTCGCAGCCGGGCTCGGCGTGCACCTTCGGCACGGCGGCGAGGATCGCCTCCCGGACGGCGTCCACCGCCTCGGACTTCGGGGTGATGGTGGCGACGACGACAACGGACACGCAGACCTCCTGGGACGGGGGGACGACAACGGCCCGGACGGTTGCCCTGGTGGCGCGGCCCCGGCCGGGTCAGGATGCCAGGGTGGTCGACGACGGCGCTCCTCCTCCCCCGACCGCTGAGCACCCGCTGCGGGTGGCGGTCGTCGGGGCCGGTCCGGCCGGCATCTACGCCGCCGACGCCCTGACCCGGCAGAGCGCGGTCCCCGTCGCCGTCGACCTGCTCGACCGGCTGCCCACCCCCTTCGGGCTGGTCCGCCACGGCATCGCCCCGGACCACCCGAAGATGCGGGCGATCCGGGACACCCTGCACCGCAGCCTGGACCACCCGCTGGTGCGGTTCGTCGGCAACGTCGAGGTGGGCACCGAGCTCTCCCTTGCCGAGCTGCGCGCCCACGTCGACGCCGTCGTCTACACCTACGGCGCGGCCCTCGACCGGCGCCTGGGCATCGAGGGCGAGGAGCTCCCCGGCAGCCTGGCCGCCACCGACCTCGTGGCCTGGTACACCGGGCACCCCGACGCCGACCGCGCGACCGTGGAGGCGGCCCTGGCCGGCGTCCGGCACGCCGTGGTCGTCGGGGTGGGCAACGTCGCGCTCGACGTCGGGCGGATCCTCGCCCGGACCGCCGAGGAGCTGGACCCCACCGACATGCCCCAGCACGTCATCGACGTCCTCGCCGCCGCACCCGTCGAGGAGGTGACGGTGCTCGGCCGCCGCGGTCCGGCGCAGGCCACCTTCACCACCCAGGAACTGCGCGAGCTCGGGGAGCTGGCGGCGGCCACCGTGCTCGTCGACCCCGCTGACCTCGACCTGGACGCCGACACCGAGGCCCGCGCCGCGGCCGACCGCAACGCCAGCCGCAACCTCGCCGTCCTCCGCGAGTGGTCCGGCCACGTGCCCGCCCCCGGTCGCACCCGGCTGCGGCTGCGCTTCTACACCCGCCCGGTGCGGCTGCTGGGCACCGACCGGGTGACGGGCGTCGAGGTGGAGCGCACCGCCGTCGACGGCGACGGCCGGGCGATCGGCACCGGGCAGTTCGAGGTGCTGCCCGCCGACCTGGTGGTGCGGTCGGTGGGGTACCTCGGCACCCCGCTGCCCGGGCTGCCGGTCGACGAGCGCACCGGCACCGTCATCCACGACGGCGTGGGACGGGTGCTGCGCGACGGGCGGCCGTCGGCCGGGGAGTACGTGGCCGGCTGGATCAAGCGCGGCCCCACCGGGGTGGTCGGGCACAACAAGCACGACGCCCGGGAGACCATCGCAGGCCTGCTGGCCGACGCCGCCGACGGCACGCTGCGGGTGCGTGGCCCGGCCGACGACCTGGTGCGCACGCTGCAGAGCCGCGGGGCCGAACCGGTGCTGTTGGAGGACTGGCGGGCGATCGACGCCGCCGAGCAGGCGCTGGGTGCCAGCCGCGGCCGGGCCCGGACGACCCTGCACGAGCGGGAGGCGCTGCTGGCCGCCGTTCGGGAGGCCGCCGCCCGTCAGCGCTGAATCAGCGCAGCGCGGCCAGCAGCTCGCGGGCCGCCGTCTCGTCGGCGGCGGCCACGAACCGGATCAGCGCGTCCGTGTCGGGTGCCAGCTCGAGGGGCTCCCCCGCGTCGGTGAGGACGGCGCCCCCCGCGGCGGCCAGCACCGCCAGCCCACCGGCGACGTCGTGGACGTGCGTGCCGCTGCGGTCCAGGTCGTGCCAGGCCGCGGCCGCGCCGTCGGCCACCAGGCACAGGTCGACGGCGGTGCACCCGGTGATCCGCACCCGGCGGGCGGTCACCGGCACCGCGACCGCGCCGCCCCGCGGCCCGCTGGGGACGACGACGGTGCCACCGGGCCGGGTGCGCACCGGCACCCCGTCCCGGACCGCCCCGTGCCCCTCGACCGCCGCCCACCGCCGGCCCGAGGAGAGGTCGGCGACCAGCCCGGCGACCGGCCTGCCCTCCTGCACCAGCGCGGCCGAGAAGGCCCACGGCGGCAGGCCGGCGGCGAAGTTGCCGGTGCCGTCGAGCGGGTCGAGCACCACCCAGGGCCGGCCGGGGGCCACCCCGGTGTCGCGGCTCTCCTCGCTGAGCACCGGCACGCCCAGCGCTCCGAGGACCTCGACGGCGGCGGCGTGGGCGGCGGCATCGGCGGCCAGCGCGAGGCTCCCGTCCCGCTTGGTCCGCGTCCCCCCGGTGCCGTGGGCGAGCGCCACCGCGGTCTCCACCCGCGTGGCCGCGAGCGCCGCCAGGTGGGCGAAGCGCAGCGGCAGGGGGGCGTCGGCCGGTGGAACCGGCACGTCGATCGCCCGGCCGGTCGCGAGGTGCCGTACGCGGTCGCACCCCCACCCCGCCGCGGCGGCGAGCACGACGGGGTGGTCCATCGGCACCCCTGCCCGGCGCACGACCACGGCCGCGGTGGTGGCGTCGTCGGTCCACTGCCGGCGGACCAGCACCACCTGCCCCTCGTCCCCGACCAGCACCCGCGCCCAGGGGTCGAGCAGGGCCGGGGCCAGCGCGGCCGCCGACATCCCCAGCCCCTCCGCCGCGGCCGGCAGGTCCGAGCTGGCCGCGGTGCGCAGCCCCGGCTCAGCCACTGTTGCGCAGCGCGGTGGCGATGCCGTTGATGGTCAGCTGGATGTTGCGGCTGGTGAGCTCGTCGTCCTCGCCGCTCCGCCGGCGCCGCAGCATCTCCACCTGCAGGTGGTGCAGCGGCTCCAGGTAGGGGAACCGGTTCCGGATCGACCGGGCCAGCGACGGGTTGTCGGCGAGCAGGTCGTCGTCGCCGGTGACGGCCAGCGCCATCCGGCAGGTCCGCTCGTGCTCGGCGGTGATGCGGTCGAACACCCGCGCCCGCAGCTCCCCGTCGGGCACCAGCTCGGCGTACCGGGCCGCGAGCTCCAGGTCGGTCTTGGCCAGCACCATGCCCATGTTGGACAGCACGGTGCGGAAGAACGGCCACCGCCGGTGCAGCTCGCGCAGCCGCTCCAGCCGCTCCGCGGAGCCCCCGACCCACTCCTCCAGCGCCGATCCGGTGCCGTACCAGCCGGGCAGCATGATCCGTGTCTGCGACCAGCTGAACACCCACGGGATCGCCCGCAGGTCGGCGATGGAGTTGCCCGCCTTGCGCGACGGTGGCCTGCTGCCGATGTTGAGCTCGGCCAGCTCACCGATCGGGGTGGCCGCCCGGAACCACTCCACGAAACCGGGCGTCTCGTGCACCAGCTCCCGGTAGGCCCGCTGCGCGCGGGCGGCGAGGTCGTCGAGCACGGCGTAGGCGTCCTCGGCGTCGGCGCCGAGGCCTTCGACGTCGAGCAACGTCGACTCCAGGGTGGCGGCGACGAGCGCCTCGAGGTTGCGCCGGGCGAGGTCGGGGTCGGCGTACTTCGCGGCGATCACCTCGCCCTGCTCGGTGATCCGCAACGCCCCGGCCACCGCGCCCGGGGGCTGCGCTCGGATCGCCTCGTAGCTCGGGCCGCCGCCTCGGCCGACGGTGCCCCCGCGGCCGTGGAACAGCCGCAGCCGGATCCCCTCGCGGCGCGCGAGCTCCACCAGGTCGAGCTCGGCCCGGTACAGCGCCCAGTTGGCGGCGAGGTAGCCGCCGTCCTTGTTGCTGTCGGAGTACCCGAGCATGACCTCCTGCACGTCGCCCCGGTTGGCCAGCAGGGCCCGGTACAGCGGCTGGTCGAGCACCGCCCCGAGCGTCGTGGCGGCGTTCTGCAGGTCGGTGATCGTCTCGAACAGCGGGGAGATGCCGACCGGGCAGGTGGGCCCCTCCGGTCCGGCCGGGTCGAGCAGGCCGACCTCCTTGAGCAGGACGGCGACCTCCAGCACGTCGCTGACCGACTCGCACATGCTGATGACGTAGTTCGGGATGGTCCGCGGGCCCAGCAGCGCGACCCGCTCGGCCGCGGCCACGAGCACGTCGAGCTCCTTGCGCGCCTCCTCCGACAGCTGCGCGTCGGGACGCACCAGCGGACGTCGCAGCGTCAGCTCCCCGGCGAGCAGCTCCACCCGGGCGGTCTCGTCGAGCGCGGTGTAGTCGTCGCACACCCCGGCCCAGGCCAGCAGCTCGCCGACCACCTGCTCGTGCACCGACGAGTTCTGCCGCAGGTCCAGCCCGCACAGGTGGAACCCGAAGACCTCCACGGCCTCCCGCAACCGCAGCAGCCGGTCGTCGGCCAGCGCCCCGGCCCCGTGGCTGCGCAGCGACGCGTCGACGACGTCGAGGTCGGCCCGCAGCTCGTCGGGCGTCGCGTAGGGCGGCAGCGCGGGCAGGGACCCCGCGTCCCCCGGCACGACCCCCGGAACCCGGGCGGCGGTGGCCGCCAGCCGCGCCGAGATGCCGCTGAGCGCCCGCCGGTACGGCTCGTCGGCCCGGAACGGGGAGTCGTCGCCGGAGGCGTCGGCCAGTGCGTAGAGCTGCGGCGTGGGCGTGACCAGCCGGTCGGACATCGACAGCTCGCTGCGCAGCGCCGCGAGCTCGGCCAGGTGGTGGCTCAGGGCCGTCTCCGCCTGCCGGGACGTGGCCCGGCGCAGCGCCTCGCCCGTGACGAACGGGTTGCCGTCGCGGTCACCACCGATCCAGGACCCCGGCAGCAGCATCGGCCGGCGCAGCACCCCGGCCCCGGGCCACCGCTGCTCGACCGCCCGCCGCACCTCGGCGTTGATCGCCGGCACGACCTCGAACAGGGAGAGCTCGTAGTAGCGCAGCGCCTCGTCGATCTCGTCGGTCAGCCGCAGCCGGGACAGCCGCAGCAGCGCCGTCTGCCAGAGGGTGAGCACCGCGCGCCACAGCTGCGCCGACCACGCCGGGTCGACGTCGCCGCCGGCGCGGTCCCGTTCCCGGATCAGCTGGGTCACCTGCCGCTGCACCTGGAACACGGTCTTGCGTCGGACCTCGGTGGGGTGGGCGGTGACCACCGGGCAGACGAGGGCCCCGGCGAGCTCGCGGGCCACGGTCTCGACCGGGATGTCCGCCTGGTCCAGCAGGACGAACGACGCCGCGAGGCTGCCCTGCTGCGGCGGGGAGCCGGCGCGGCGGTGGTGCCGGCGGCGGCGCTCGTGGTGGATGTCCTCGGCGAGGTTGGCCAGCAGCGAGAAGTGGCTGAACGCCCGGATGACGTGGTTGGCGGAGCGGACGTCCAGGTCGGCGAGCCGGCGGGCGAGCTCGGCCCGGTCGACCTCCGAGCGTCGGATGCGGAAGGCCTCCACGCGGGTGGACTCGACCAGCTCCAGCACCTCGGGGCCGGCCTGCTCGCCGATCACCTCGCCGAGGACGCGCCCCAGGAGCCGGATGTCCTCGCGCAGCGGCTCATCGTCCGCGCGGTCACCGGTGTCGGGTGCACCGTGGTGTCGGAGGTCTGCGACGTCAACAGTGGCTTCGGACACACCCCGAGTATTGCTGGGCCATGTGTCCGGCAGGCTACGGCCCCGTCCGGAGGTTCACCGCGAGCCTGCGAACGGTGAGGGGGACGGCCCCCGCAGGGCCCGCCGCGAGCCTGCGAGTGGTGGGGGCAGTGGGTGTTCTCTCAGTCGTGCTCGAGCTCCCGCAGGCACTGCGCCGCGAGCTGGTCGCCGGCCGCCGCCCCCAGGCGGAACTGCTCCACGGCTCCCTCGAGGTCCCCGCGGTCGGCCAGCAGCACGCCGAGGTTCTGGTGGCAGTAGGCGTCACCGGCGGAGATCCCGCTGCGGTAGGCCTCCTCGGCGGCCTCCTCGTCGCCGAGCTCCTCGCGGTAGAGGTTGCCCAGCGGCAGCCAGGCCACCTGCTCGCCGAGCTTGGCGCCGCGCTCCAGCACCGCGCGCGCCTCGGCCGAGCGACCGGTCTCGCGCAGCAGGTGCGCCAGGTCCGCGCGGGCGGCCGGGAAGTGGTGCTGGCCGGCGCGGAGGTCGTCCTCCAGCGCCGGGTCGAGCGTCGAGCACCAGCGCCAGCAGGCGACGACGGCGGCGGCCTCCTGGTCACCCGCGGCGGCGAACTCCTCGGCCACCGCCATGGCCTGCTCGCGCTCCCCCTGCTCCCGCAGCAGGAAGGCCAGCTGCAACCCGCCCTCGAGGTCGCCGGCGGCCGCCGCCCCCCGGTAGGCGCGCATGGCGCCGGCGAGGTCACCGAGGTCCTCCAGCACCAGGCCGAGGTTGCGCCAGGCGTCGGCCTCGCCGCCGCGCAGGGCGACCTCGTAGGCGTCGACCGCCTCCTCCCAGCGCTGCTGGGCGGCCAGCGAGTTGCCGAGGTTGAAGGCGGCGACGGAGTCCCCCAGGTCGAAGGCGCGGCGGAAGCAGGCCTCCGCCTCGGTCTGCCGGCCGGCGTCGGCCAGGTCGCAGCCGAGGTCGATCAGCGCGTCGGCGTCGTCGGAGGCGAGCAGCCGCCGCAGCCGCACGTCCAGGTCCTCGGTCATGCCGCCGATGATCGCGGCGAGGAGGCGCCCGGCGCGCCCCCTCGTCGCCGGACCTCACCCCAAGGGATCGGCCCGGAGGCCGAACGGTCACCCGATCAGCTGTTCCTCCGGCCGGTCAGCTGCCGAACGCCTCCCGCCAGGCCGGCATCAGCGAGCTGCGCACCCACTCCAGGTAGGGCTCCTGCTGGTCCCCGCCGATCTGGACCAGGGCCAGGTGGGTGAACCCGGCGTCGGCGTACTCCTTCGCCGCCTCGATCACCGCGCCGACGTCGTCCCCGCACGGGATGCTGCCCTCGACGTCCTCCTCGCGGACGAACGAGGTCGCCGCGTCGAACGCCGACGGACCGGGCAGCTCCGAGTTGACCTTCCAGCCCAGGCCGAACCAGCGGAAGAGGCTGTGCGCCCGGGTGACGGCGGCGGCCTTGTCGGTGCCGTAGCTGATCGGCATCTGGGCGATCTTCGGCTTGCCCGCGCCCCCGGCGGCCTCGAACGCCTCGACCAGCTCCGACAGCGGATCGGTCGCGACCAGGACGTCGGCCAGCTCGCCGGCGATGGTGGCCGCCTGCTTCCCGCCGGCCGCGAAGCCGATGGGCACGCGCTTCTCCGGCAGGTCCCAGAGCTTGGCCGACTCGACGTCGAAGTGCTCACCGCGGAAGTTGGTGTAGCCCTCCCCGTCGAACAGGTCGCGGATGATCTGCAGCGCTTCCATGATCATCTCGTGCCGGACGTCGGCCGGCGGCCAGCCGGCGCCCACGACGTGCTCGTTGAGGTTCTCCCCCGCCCCCAGGCCGAGGGTGAAGCGCCCGCCGGAGAGGATCTGCAGGGTCGCCGCCTGCTGCGCCACGACCACCGGGTGGTAGCGGAAGCTCGGGCAGGTCACGTAGGTCATCAGCGGGATCCGGCTCGTGGCCTGGGCGGCGGCCCCGAGGGTCACCCACGCGTTGGGCGAGTGGCCCATCTCGTCGAGCCACGGGAAGTAGTGGTCGCTGCTGACGGCGAAGTCGAAGCCGACCTCCTCGGCGCCCACCACGTGGCCGACCAGGTCCTTCGGCCCGGCCTGCTCGGTCATCATCGTGTAGCCCAGCTGCATCACCATGCCGCGCGGCTACCCGGCGCGGGCCGGGGCGAACCGACCCGCGCCAGGTGGTCACACCCGCTCGGCCTTCAGCGCCTCCCGCATCGTGATCTTCCCGCCCGTGCGCAGCAGCGCCGCGGCGTACACCCGACCGCCGAGCCGGACCACCAGGACGATGGCCGCGACCATCAGGGCGGCCGACAGCACGATCTCCCAGACGGCCACGCTGCCCGCGGCCTGCCGCACCGGCATCACCAGCGGGGACAGCCCGGGGATGTAGGACGTGATGACCGCCAGGGTGCCGTCGGGCTCCGCGGCGGCCTGGATGCCGACGACGAAGGCGACCACCAGCACCATGATCGTGGGCGTTACCACGGTGTTGAGGTCCTCCTGCCGGCTGACCAGCGAGGCGGTCACCGCGAAGATCGCCGCGTAGAACGCGTACGCGAGCACGAACCAGGCGACGACGGCGACGGCCGTGCCGATGAGCTCTCCGGGGATGTCGACGATGTCGAGGGCCAGCGCCCCGGCGACCCCGACGACCACGATGAGCACGATCTGCGCCAGCCCGAGAAGCCCCAGGCCGATGATCTTCCCGGCCAGCAGCTGCCACGGCCGCATGGTCGCCAGCAGCAGCTCCACCACCCGGCTGGCCTTCTCCTCGACGACGCCCTGGGCGACGAACTGGCCGAAGAGGATGAGGAGCCCGTAGAGCAGCGCGACGCCGATGATCGCCATGCCGATGCGCTGGCCGTCCTGGTCGGCGTCCGGGTCCAGCGGCGTCACCGCCACCTCGGGCACGACGAGGTCGTCGACCCCGGCGGCCGCCAGCTGCTCGGCCAGCGCCAGCTGTGTGACCGCGCCCTGGACGACCGACTGCAGCGTTCCGCCGGCCGACTGCTCGACCAGCAGCTCGGGCTCACCCCCGCCCTCGGCCAGCAGCACGCCGTCGACGTCGCCCTCCTCGATCGCCGTGCGGGCGGCGGCCTCGTCGTCGAGGGCGACCACCGTGACGGCGACGTCGAGCGCCTCGCCCTGGGCCTCCAGCGTCTGCTCCAGCCCGGCGCCCCCGCCGACCATCCCGATCCGGGTGGCGTCGCCGCCGGAGCCGAGCGCCACCTGCATGCCCAGCGTGCCGAGCAGCAGCACCAGGATCACGACCGAGCTGATGATGAAGTTCTTGTCCCGGATTCGGGCGGAGACCTCGCGTGCGGCGACGAGCCGCACGAGTCCCGCGCTGCCGGGCGTACGCGACGGGCTCACGCCGCCACCTCCTGGGCGCTGGGGGCGGCGACCGCCCCGCGGAAGAGTTCGACGAGCGTGGGCTGCTGCCAGGCGAAGTGGGTGACCCGGCCGGTGTGCAGCGCGGCGGCCAGGACCGCCTGGTCATCGGCGTCCGGCGCGAGCTCCAGCAGCGTGTCACCGGCCTGCTCGGAGACCACCCGGACGCCGGGGAGCGCCGCGGCCCACCCCGGCGCGGCGTCGGGCACCACGACGCGCAGCAGCCGGCCGGCCTCGCGCCGGCGGAGCTCGTCGACGGTCCCGGTGGCGACCATCCGCCCGCGGGCGAGGATGCCGACCGAGTCGCAGAGCCGCTCGACCAGGTCCAGCTGGTGGCTGGAGAAGACCACCGGGACGCCCGCGCGGGCCTGGTCCAGCAGGGCCTCGGCCAGCGAGTCCACGCCGATGGGGTCCAGGCCGGAGAACGGCTCGTCGAGGATGAGCACCTCGGGCCGGCTCACCAGCGCGGCGGCCAGCTGCACCCGCTGCTGGTTGCCCAGCGACAGCTTCTCGACGGCGTCGCCGCTGCGCGGCCCCAGCCCGAGCCGCTCCACCCACTCGCCGGCCGCGTGCGTGGCCGCGGCGGAGTCCATGCCGTGCAGGCGGGCGAAGTAGGCGATCTGCTCGCCGACCTTCATCTTCGGGTAGAGCCCGCGCTCCTCCGGCATGTAGCCGACGCGGCGCCGGGACTCCTGGTCGAGCGGGCGTCCCTGCCAGCGCACCTCCCCGGCGTCGGGCCGGACCAGCCCCATGGCCACGCGCATGGTCGTCGTCTTTCCCGCACCGTTGGAGCCGCAGAAACCGAACATCGATCCCGGAGCCACCGTGAAGCCCACGCCGTCAAGGACGCGGACGTCCCCGAAACTTTTCTGCAGCCCGTCGAACTCGAGCACCTGTTCCTCCTGCCGTTGGGCACGTCCGCCGAAAACCGTAGCCGAGCTCATGATCACGCCAGGGTGATCGACTCGCGGGCGCGACGCCGGGACCCCGAGAGTTCATCTCGCGACGGCCGGGACGGTGCGGTCTGATCGGTGGATGAGCGAGCGCGACGGCGTGGCGCGGCCACCCACCGGGGTGGGCCTGGAGCAGCTGCGGTCGGCGGCGGCGGGCTGCCGGGCCTGCGAGCTGTGGCAGGACACCACCCAGACCGTGTTCGGGGAGGGGCCCGAGACCGCCCGCGTGGTCTTCGTCGGCGAGCAGCCGGGCGACCAGGAGGACCGGCGGGGCGAGCCGTTCGTCGGTCCGGCCGGCCGGCTGCTGGACAAGGCGCTGGCCGACGCCGGCATCGACCGGCGCGACAGCTACGTCACGAACTCGGTGAAGCACTTCTCGCACACCGTGAAAGGCAAGCGGCGCATCCACCAGACACCCCGGCCCGAGCACCTGCGGGCCTGCCGGCCGTGGCTGGAGGCGGAGCTCGCCGTGCTGAAGCCCGAGGTCGTCGTCGCGCTGGGTGCGACGGCGGCCAAGGGGCTCATCTCGCCGTCCTTCCGGATCACCCGCGACCACGGGCAGCTGCTGCCCTGGGCACCACCGGGCGCCCCGGCGGCGACGGAGGACGACGACGAGGACGCGCCGCACCAGACCTGGATCCTCGCCACCACGCACCCCTCGGCGGTCCTGCGCACCCCGGACGAGGCGCGCGCCGCTGCCTACGACGCCCTGGTCGCCGACCTGCGGACGGTCGCCGGTGCGCTGGCCTGATCCCACGGAGAGGACTACCGGCGAGTAGGGACCGCCGGTGCTGGTTATGCCTCCCAGCGCCCGGCCGGCCTCGCCACTCTCGGGGGCGGGCGAGCCCGGCCGGGCCCCGGGCCGTCAGCGGGTGCGCTCGACGCCGGAGCGGGAGGCGCGGAACAGCCAGAACGAGGGCACCAGGAGCGCGACGGCGGCCATCGCCAGCACCACCACGATGCCGCCGGAGACCATCGCCACCGTCACCGACGCCGCGCTCGCGAGCGCCCCGGCCCGCAGGTCGCCCAGCCGCGGGCCACCGGCGACGACGACGAGGAACACGCCCTGCATCCGGCCGCGCATCTCGTCGGGCGCCGCCAGCTGCAGCATCGACGAGCGCAGCACCGCGCTCACCATGTCCCCCGCGCCGGCGACGGCGAGGAACAGCACGGCGAGCCACAGCGACGGCGCCAGCCCGAACCCGATCACCGCCCCTCCCCAGACGGCGATGGCGCCCAGGACGACAGCTCCCTGCCGATCGACCCGCGACACCCACCCCGAGGTCAGCCCCATGGCGAGCGCGCCGACCGACACCCCGGCGAAGAGCCAGCCCAGCGCGTTCGGCGAGTCGGCGAACCGCTCGGCCGAGAGCTCGGGGAAGACCGCGTTGGGCCAGGCGAACAGCATCGCGATGATATCGACGACGAATGTCATCAGCAGCACCGGCTGGGTGCGCAGGAAGGCGAACCCCTCCCCCACGCCGCGCACCGCGGCGCCCAGCCGCAGCCGGCGGGCCCGGCCGCCGGGCGGCAGCGCGGGCAGGCCGCGCAGCAGCAGCGCGGCGACCAGGAAGCCCAGCGCGTCCACCAGGTAGGCGAGGAACAGCTCCCCCTGACCGATCAGGACCCCGGCGAGCAGCGGACCGGCGATGACGCCTGCCTGGCGCACCGTCATCGCCAGGGCGTTCGCGGCCGGCACCAGCGCGGTGCCCACCAGCGCGGGGATGGCGGCGCTGCGCGCCGGCTGGTTGACCGCCGCGAAGCCGGAGACGAACGCGGTGAGCACCCACAGCAGCACGAGGTTCCCGCCGCCGGGCAGCAGCGCCTGGAGGGCCAGCAGAGCGCTCGTGACCGCGGCGCCCGTCGAGGTGACGAGCATCAGCGTCCGCCGGTCGACGACGTCGGCGATCGCACCGCCGAGGAGCCCGAACACCACGAGCGGTACCAGCGCGACCAGCGAGGTGAGCCCGACGAACAGCGACCGGCCGGTGAGCTCGTAGACCTGGTAGGGGACGGCGACCAGCGTCATCTGCTGGCCGATCATCGTGGCCGCGACACCGCCGAAGAGCCGGCGGTAGGCCGGGACGCGCAGCGGCGTGGTGTCCATCGCCCACCCGCGCCGCCGCACCGGCTCGGGCACCGGCTCCACCACCGCCCGGTCCGGTTCGACCGGGTCGACCGGCCCGGGCGGCCCGCTCACGGGGCGAGCCGCTGGACGACCCAGCCCCCGCCCTCCGCCGTGTCGCGGACGAACCGCAGCCGGTCGTGCAACCGGTCCCCACCGCCCTGCCAGAACTCGACCCGTTCGGGCACCACCCGGTAGCCGCCCCACGCCGCGGGGCGGGGCAGCTTCCCCTGTGGCGTCTGCTGGTCCAGCAGCCGCACCCGCTCCTCGAGCTCGTGCCGGGAGTCGACGACGGTCGACTGCACCGAGGCCGCCGCCGCCAGCTGCGAGCCGCGTGGCCGCGGGTCCCACAGCGCGTCGGAGGCGGCGTCGCCGATCCGCTCCACCCGACCGGCCACCCGCACCTGCCGCTGCAGCGCGTGCCACGGGAAGACCAGCGCCGCGCGGGGGTTGACCGCCAGCTGCGCGCCCTTGGCCGAGGCGTAGCTGGTGCCGAACACGATCCCGTCGGTGTCGTAGCCCTTCATCAGCACGATCCGGGCATCCGGGGCGCCGTCGGCGTCGGCGGTCGCGACCACGACGGCGTTGGGCTCCGGGAGGTCCGCGGCGACGGCGTCGGCGAACCAGCGGTCGAACTGCTCGACCCAGGTGGCGGCGAGCTCGTCCTCGCGCAGCCGCCCGAGCGTGTAGTCGTTGCGCATGCGGGTCAGGTCGGGCACGCCGCCATGCTGACACCGGCGGCGCGGGTCGGCTCGGGAGGGCGTCCACCGCGCCCCCCGTGTGCCAGGACGGGGCCGACGGCCTAGGGTCGGCTGGCAATCGTGCGCCGTGTCCTGCGCGCACGTGGGTCCACGCGCAGAGGAGCTTGCGAGATGGCCGACGACTTCGTACCCGGCCTGGAAGGCGTCATCGCCTTCGAGACGGAGATCGCCGAACCGGACAAGGACGGCGGTGCGCTGCGCTATCGCGGCGTCGACATCGAGGACCTGGTCGGCAAGGTCACGTTCGGCAACGTCTGGGCGCTGCTGGTCGACGGCAAGTTCGGCCCGGGCCTGCCGCCGGCTGAGCCGTTCCCCATCCCGGTGCACAGCGGCGACGTGCGCGTCGACGTCCAGGCCGCCCTGGCGATGCTCGCCCCGTTCTGGGGCTACCGCCCGCTGCTGGACATCGACAGCGAGACCGCTCGCGAGCAGCTGGCCCGCGCCGCCGTCATGGCGCTGTCCTACGTCGCCCAGTCCGCCCGCGGCATCGGCACCCCCGCCGTTCCGCAGAGCCGGGTCGACGAGGCCTCGACCATCGTCGAGCGCTTCATGGTCCGCTGGCGCGGCGAGCCCGACCCCCGCCACGTGGCCGCTGTGGACGCCTACTGGACCTCGGCCGCCGAGCACGGCATGAACGCCTCGACGTTCACCGCCCGGGTCATCGCCTCCACCGGCGCCGACGTCGCCGCCGCCATGTCCGGCGCGATCGGCGCGATGTCCGGCCCGCTGCACGGCGGCGCCCCCTCCCGGGTGCTGCACATGCTCGACGAGGTCGAGAAGACCGGCGACGCGGAGAAGTACGTCAAGGACCTGCTCGACCGCAAGGAGCGGTTGATGGGCTTCGGCCACCGGGTCTACCGCGCCGAGGACCCGCGCGCCCGGGTGCTGCGCCGCTCGGCCCAGGAGCTGGGTGCGCCGCGCTTCGAGGCGGCCCTCGCGCTGGAGAACGCCGCCCTCAAGGAGCTGCGGGAGCGGCGTCCCGACCGGCCGGTCGAGACGAACGTGGAGTTCTGGGCGGCCATCGTCCTGGACTTCGCCGAGGTGCCCAGCCACATGTTCACCTCGATGTTCACCTGTGCCCGCACCGCCGGCTGGTGCGCGCACATCCTGGAGCAGAAGAACACCGGTCGCCTGGTGCGCCCGTCGGCCCGCTACGTCGGCCCCGAGCCCCGCAAGCCCGAGGCCGTCGAGGGCTGGGACACCATCAACCCCTCGGCCGCCCAGCTGGCCTGAGCGAGGACCCCGCTGCCCCCACCGCGCACGCCCGCGGTGGGGGCGCGCGGCGGGGCCGCCCGACCCGCACGACCGGAAGGCCCTCCCCGGATGAGCATCACCATCCCCGCCGCACTCCTGCCCGCCGACGGCCGGTTCGGGTGCGGCCCTTCGAAGGTGCGCCCCGAGGCGTTGCGCGCCCTCGCCGGTGACGGGGCGGCGATCATGGGCACCTCCCACCGGCAGCCGCCGGTGAAGAACCTCGTGCGGCGGGTCCGCGAGGGGCTGACCACGCTGTTCGACCTGCCCGACGGCTACGAGGTGGTGCTCGGCAACGGCGGGACGACCGCATTCTGGGACGCGGCGCTGTTCGGGCTCGTCCGCGACCGCGCCGCCTTCGGCACCTACGGGGAGTTCTCCGCCAAGTTCGCCTCCGCGGCGGTGCGGGCACCGTTCCTGGGCGACCCGGTGGTCGTGACGGCCGAGCCGGGATCGCTGGCGCTGCCGACCGCCACCGAGGGCGTCGACACCTACGCCTGGGCGCACAACGAGACCTCGACGGGCGTCATGGCCCCGATCTCGCGCCCGCACGGCACCGAGGACGCCCTCGTCCTCATCGACGCCACCTCCGGCGCCGGCGGCCTGCCCGTCGACGTCTCGCAGACCGACGTCTACTACTTCGCCCCGCAGAAGTCCTTCGCCGCCGACGGCGGGCTCTGGGTGGCCCTGATGTCGGCCGACGCGGTGCAGCGGATCGCCGAGATCAAGGCCGCGGGCCGCTGGGTGCCCGGCTTCCTGGACCTGTCGATCGCCGTCGACAACTCCACCAGGGACCAGACCTACAACACCCCCGCGGTCGCCACCCTGTTCCTGCTGGCGCACCAGCTCGACTGGATGCTCTCCCTCGGCGGCCTCTCCGGCACCGTCGCGCGCAGCCGCGAGTCCGCCACGCGGCTCTACGCTTGGGCGGAGCAGTCGCCGTACGCGACCCCGTTCGTCCCCCACCCCGAGCACCGCAGCTTCGTCGTGGGAACCGTCGACTTCGCCGACTCCGTCGACGCCGCCGCCCTGGCGACGACCCTGCGCGCCAACGGCATCGTCGACGTGGAGCCGTACCGCGGGCTCGGCCGCAACCAGCTGCGCGTCGGCATGTTCCCCGCCGTGGACCCCGACGACGTGACGGCGCTGACGGCCTGCATCGACTACGTGACCGAGCGGCTCTGAAGAAGGTCCGCCTGCCGCCCACCGCTCGCACGCTCGCGGTGGGTCACTGCAGGGGGCCGCAGTGGGCAGTTCCGAGGTGAGAGTTCGTAGGCGGGAGGTGAGTGTGGGCCCCGATGTCCCGTCGGGCCCCGGGATCGGCGACCTGTTCGCCGCCGGGGGCGAGGCCGGCCGGATCATGGCCGGCCTCGACTGGGCGAGCACCCCGCTCGGCCCCGTGGCCGGCTGGCCGGCCAGCCTGCGTTTCGCCGTGCGCACGGTGCTGGTGTCCAGGTTCCCGATGGTGCTGACCTGGGGCCCGGACTTCCTGCAGTTCTACAACGACGCCTACGCGCCCCTCATCGGCGCGAAGCACCCGGCGATCGGCCAGGACATCCGGCAGACCCTCGCCGAGGGCTGGAACGCGCTCGGGCCCCCGATCGAGCACGCGATGGCCACGCGCGAGGCCTCCTGGCTGCCGGGGCTGCTGCTGCTCCTCGAACGCGCCGGATACCGGGAGGAGACCTACTTCACCGTCTCCCACGCGCCGGCCTTCGACGACGACGGCCGGGTCGCCGGCATCCACGCCGTCTGCACGGAGGTCACCGGTGAGCTGCTCGCCGCCCGCCGCCAGCAGCTGCTGCACACGCTGTCGGTGGCGGGCACGCAGCTCGCCGACGAGCGGCACACGGTCGCGACCATGTGCGCGGCCCTGCGCTCGAACCCGCTCGACATCCCCTTCGCCGCCGTCTACCTCGCCACCGACGAGGGCGCCTTCGCCCGCGTGGCGACGACCGGGGTCGACGCCGCACTCCTGCCCGCGGTCGCCGACGCCGGCGCGGCACTACCGCCGGTCGCCTCCCTGGGGCTGACCGGCGGTCCCTGGGACGACCCGGTGACCGACGCGGTGGTGCTGCCGCTGGCGTCCGGCCACGACGCCGAGCCGGCAGGCCTGCTGGTCCTCGGCACCTCGCCCAACCGGGCCGTGGACGCCGACTACGAGGCCTTCCACCAGCTGGTGGCCGGCCAGTTCACCGGCGCGCTGGCCACCATCCGGGCGTTCGAGGACGAGCGTCGGCGGGCCGAGTCGCTCGCCGAGCTCGACCGCGCGAAGACCACCTTCTTCGCCGACGTCAGCCACGAGCTGCGCACGCCGCTCACGCTGCTGCTGGGCCCGATCGGCGACGTCCTCGAGAACACCGACCCGCCGTTGGGCGACGACGTCCGCGAGCAGCTCTCCCTGGCGCTGCGCAACGGGCAGCGCCTGCAGCGGCTGGTCAACGACCTGCTGGACTTCGCCGGCATCGAGGCCGGGCGGGCCACCCCGGTCCGCGTGGAGACCGACGTCCCGGCGTTCACCGCCGAGCTCGCCGGCATCTTCCGGTCGGCCGCCGAGCGGGCCGGGCTGCGCCTCACCGTCGCCTGCCCGCCCCTGCACCGCCCGGCCTACGTCGACCCCCGGATGTGGGAGAAGATCGTCGTCAACCTGCTGGCCAACGCGGTGAAGTACACCTTCGTCGGCGGCATCGACGTGGCTGTGCGCGGCACCGGAGACGGCTTCGAGCTCACCGTCGCCGACACCGGCGTGGGCATCGTCGCCGAGGAGCTGCCGCACCTGTTCGAGCGTTTCCACCGGGTGTCGGGCGCGACCGCCCGCACGCGGGAGGGCACCGGCATCGGCCTGGCGCTGGTGCAGGAGCTCGCCGCCCTGCACGGCGGCACGGTGACGGTGACCAGCGAGCCGGGGCGGGGCAGCACGTTCACCGTCGCCCTGCCGTTCGGCGCCCCCGACGCCGTCGTCGACGGTCCTGCGGCCGTCCCGTCGGAGGCCGCCCACGGCGAGGCCGAGGGCTGGGAGCGGGAGGTCTCGCGCCCGGCCGACCGGGCTCCCGGCGCGGCGGACGCCACTGCGGTCCTGGTGGTGGACGACAACGCGGACATGCGCGGCTACCTCGACCGCCTGCTGCGGCCGCACTGGACGGTGCGCACGGCGGCCGACGGGCAGGAGGCGCTCGCCGCGGTGGCCGAGCAGCGGCCGGCCCTCGTGCTGACCGACGTGATGATGCCGCGCGTCGACGGCTTCGAGCTGCTCCGGGCGCTGCGCGGGGACCCGGCCACCCGGGACATCCCGGTGATCATGCTGACGGCCCGCGCCGGGCAGGACGCCTCGGTCGAGGGCCTGGAGGCCGGCGCCGACGACTACCTGGCCAAGCCGTTCCGCGCCGCGGAACTGCTCGCCCGGGTACGGGTGGTGCTCGAGCGGGCGGCCGGTCGCGCCGTGACCCCGGCGACGACGCGGGAGGTCGGCGAGCCGCCCCGGCCGGCCGCCTCCCCGCTGCCCGCGCCGCTGGTGGCCACGCCGGTGGGTCGGCCGGCACCGGACGCGGGTCCGCAGACGTCGACCGGCCCCGACGGCGCCCGGCACCGGGCGCACTGGCAGCTGCCGTCGGCGCCCTCCTCGATCCCGGTGATCCGCCGCCGGCTCCGCGTCCTCCTGGCCGATGCCGGGGTGGGCGCCGACCAGTCCTACGACCTGCTCCTGGCGGCCTGCGAGGCGGCCAGCAACGCGATCGAGCACGCTCAGGAGCCGACCCGGCCCGTCGTCGAGGTCACCGCCGTCGTCGGGGACGGCGCGGTGGAGATCACTGTCCGCGACCACGGCCAGTGGCGGGAGCGGGTGCCGAGCATGGACCGCGGCCGCGGCTCCACGCTGATGAGCGCGGTCGCCGAGGTCACCGCCGTCCCGGGCCCCGAGGGGACGACCGTGCGGATCCGGTCGGCGCTGCAGCCGGCCGCCTGACCGCGGAGCTCCTCAGCGGAGCAGCCAGGTGTCCTTGCTCGCCCGGTCGAGCTCCCCCGGCCGGTCGTCCCGGGCCACCCGGGTCAGGGCGAGCGGCAGGGTGGCGGTGGTCTCGCCGGCCACGGAGAACAGCCGCAGCTCCACCGGCCGGGGACGCAGGCACCCGTCGACCAGCGTCGGCGCCGTCGAGGCGGCCAGCGGCTCCCGGGCCACGAACCGGTGCGGGGCGGCGGCGATCTCGGCCCGCAGCGCAGCGAGCTCCGCCGCCGAGCAGGCCGGGCCGAGCACCACCTGTCGGCCGCCGTACCCGGCGACCGACTCCACCTCCAGCTCCGGCAGCCGGTCGGCGACCTCCGCCCACGCCGCGGGGTCGGCGAGCACCCACGTCCGCGCCGAACCCAGCAGCGGCTCCTCGCCGAGGTAGAAGCGGATCATGGCCGGGACCCATGCGTAGCCCGCCGCGTCGTCGGCCACCCCGTTGCCGGGCACGTTGGCCAGCCCGAGCCGCCCGGCCCGCACCGCTTCGGTGAGCGCCAGCCCGAGCGGGACGCCCGCGCCGGTGGGGTAGGCGCCGAGCAGCGCGTCGTCGAAGCGCCGGTAGAGCACGTCGACCGGTACCCGGCCCCCGTCGACGGCGACCTCCACTCCCCCGTCGGCGCGCGGCCACAGGTCACCGGCCCGCACCAGCGGGGCGTCGAGGGCGTCGGCCAACAGCCGGTGCTCGAACCAGGACCCGTCGCTCTCGCCCTGGGTGAGCACCGCGATCCGCGGCGCCCCGGGCACCGCCGGCGGGGCGGCGGCCGCCAGTGCACCGGCCAGCAGCGGAACGGCGTCCCCCGGTTCCCGCAGCCGCTCCCCGGCACCGGCGAACAGCTCCGGCAGCGCGGCGCGGGCGGAGTCCCGGTCGGCGAGCGCGTACCCGATGCCGGACGGCACCCGCAGGTCGTCGCGGAGCACCACCCAGCGGTCGTCGTCGGTGCGGACGAGGTCGGCCGCGGCGACGGTCGCGCGAGGCTGACCCCGCCACGCGCGGGCGACGGCGTCCGGATCCCGGCCCGGCCCGTGCGTCACGGCCCACTCGGGCAGCGCACCGGCCCGGACGATCTCGGCCGCGCGGTCGGGGTCGCCGCGCCGGCGCCCGGCCGGGCGGTAGGCGTCGGCGAGGAAGGCGTTCAGCGCCCGGTGCCGCTGCGCCATCCCGGCCGACAGCGTCCGCCACGTGCCGGCGTCGACCAACCGTGGCACGGGGTCCAGGGGCACCGGGCGCAACTGCTGCCGGCCGTCCACCCACGTGCCGACGACGACGCCGCGTTCCTGCCGCCGGAGCCGCAGCTCCGCCTCGGCGGCCGCCAGCCCGGTCGCCCCGAGCCGCTCCAGGGCAGCGATCGGCCCGGCCCACCCGTCGCGCAGCCGGCCGTCGGCAGCGACGGCCTCGTCGCTGCGGGCGGTGGGGTAACCGGCGAAGAGTTCCCCGCTCACAGCCACCGATCGAACCAGGCGGCGAGCCGCTCGCCCAGTTCGACCAGGTGCTCCCGGCCGACGATGGCGTGCCCCTCGCCGGCGAAGAGCAGCAGGTCGGCGCGCGCACCGCGCGCCTGCAGCGCCTGGTGCGCCTGCACCGACTCGGCCACCGGCACGTTCGTGTCGCGGTCCCCGTGCACGAGGAGCACCGGCGCGGTGAGCCGGTCCAGGGCCGTCATCGGCGAGAGGGCGGCCAGCATCTCGCGGTCGGCGACCGGGTCGCCGTACTCGGTCACCGAGGCCGCGGCCATCCACGGCTCGGTGCCGGCGAAGAAGGTGCGCAGGTCGCTCATCCCGGCCAGCGAGGTGCCGGCCGCGAAGAGCTCGGGCCACCGGGTGAGGGCGACGAGGGTGAGGTACCCGCCGTAGGACCAGCCGTGGGCGCCGACCCGGCCGGGCGCCGCGATGCCCGCGGTCACCAGCTCGTCCACCGTCGTCCGGACGTCGGCGAACGAGGACTCGCGCGCGGGCCCGTCGTCGGCGGTCATGAAGGCCCGCCCGAACCCGCCCGAGCCGCGCACGTTCGGGGCGAAGACCGTGAGCCCCGCGGCCACCATGCTCTGCGTGATCGGCGACCAGTTCGGCCGCGCCTGCCCCTCCGGTCCGCCGTGGAAGCTGACCACCGTGCGGTTGGGGCCGCGGGTGCCCTCGGGCACGTACAGCCAGCCGGAGAGCCGGACGCCGTCCGGGGCGAGGTACTCGTGGCGCACCGGCTCGACCACGCCCGGCACCTCCGGGCTGGTGGGCGAGCAGGCGAGCGGTTCGGGTGCGCCCGCGCCGTCGAGCGGCACCCGCCACAGCCCCCGGGGGGCGCGCGGCCCGGACAGCTCGGCGATCAGCGCGTCGCCGTCGGCGGCCGGCGCCCACCCCGACAGCACCGGTCGGGGGAGCTCGATCCGCCGCACCACGGCCCCGTCGGCCCTGGCGTGCAGCCACAGCTGGCTCACCCCGTCGGCGTTCCACACCGCGAGCACCGTGCCGTCGGGGCGCACCGCGTACCCGTCGAGGTCCGCGTCGGCGCGCTGCAGGACCGTCCGGCCGGGTCCGGGCACCCCGTCGGTCAGGGGGACGGCGACCAGGCCGGCGCGATCGGCCCCGGGCGGCCCGGGCAGCGCGGCACGGACGTGCACGGTGGCCCCGTCGTCGGTGAACCGGCCGTCCTCGGAGGCGATGCCGCCGGGGGCGTCCAGGGGGAGGACCCGCCGCTGGATGCCCGTGGCGACGTCGATGACCACGATGTGCCGGTAGGCGCGCGGGCCGCACCGGGCGAGGACGGTGCGGTGGTCGGCGGAGACGGCGGTGACGACGAGGAAGCCGCCGGAGGCCAGCGCACGCTGCTCTCCGGTGACCACGTCGACCAGGACCACGTCGGCGTCCGGTCCGCTGCCCGGGGCGATCGAGCAGGCGTAGTGCCGCGGCCCCACCCAGCAACCGGCGAAGACCGCCGAACGTGGATCGGCACCGGCCACCAGCCGGCGATCCGTGCCGTCGGGGCGGACGACGTGCAGTTCGGCGCAGATGGACCCGCCGGGGCTGACCAGGTAGGCCAGCCGCGCGCCGTCGGGTGACCAGGCGGCGGAGATCACCTCCTGGTCGGCGCCGGACACCTGGACCGGCGGGGTCCGGCCGTCCAGCGCGGCCACCTCCAGCCGGGGCAGCCCCGACCGGTCGGTGACGTAGGCGACGCGGCGGCCGTCCGGGGCCGGCGCCGGGCACCAGGCCGCGGTGGCCCCGGCGATCCCTGCGATGGCGCGGCGGACCCGCGCCGGCAGCACCTCCGGGGGCGCCAGGAGCTCCAGGGCGGCGCATCCCGCGGGCGCGGCCGTCCACTGGTCGGTCACGGGGCTGGCCATCGCTCCTCCTCGGCTCGGTACGGCGCCGCCGGCGAGCCGCCCACTGTGGCGGTCGCGCGTTTCGGGCGTGTGTCAGCGCTGACATCGGCGTACGACGACGTCGTCCGCACCCCTCCCCCGGGGGAACCCGCCGCTCCCCGCCGCAGACGCGCCACGCCGGTGCGCCTGCGCGCCGCTCGCGCCCGATCCCGATAACCTCGGGGACCGGGATCGGCGTCCGGACCCACCGCGCCGGCTGCAGGAGGTCGCCCATGCGCACACTGCGCCTCGTGGCGCTCTCCGACGACGGGAAGAGCCTCGTCCTCGTCGCGGACGGCCCCGACAGCCCCGACGGCGAGCGGTTCGAGCTCCCGATCGACGAACGCGTCCGTGCGGCGGCCCGCGGGGACGCCCGCCGGCTGACCCAGATCGACGTCGACTCCGGCAGCGAGCTCCCGCCCCGGGTGATCCAGTCCCGCATCCGTGCCGGGGAGACCCCCGAGCAGGTCGCCGCCGCCACGGGTGCCCGGGTGGAGCGGATCATGCGTTTCGCCCACCCCGTGCTGCAGGAACGGGAGCGCGTGGCCACCCAGGCCCGCGAGGCGCGGGTCCGGCTCACCGACGGGGCACCGGGCGCGGTGCTCCAGCACTTCATGGTCGAACGGCTGCGGCTCATCGACACCGACATCGACGCCGTCGCGTGGGACGCCCACCGGGACGACGAGGGCACCTGGGTGGTCACCGGCGCGTGGCGCGCAGGGGCCAAGTCCGGCACCGCGCGCTGGAACTTCGACCTGCAGTCCCGCACGGTCTCCCCGGGGGACGCCGCGACGGCGGACTTCGCCGAGGGCACCCGCCTGGTGCGGGTCGTGCCCGAGGTGCCGGCCGGCCTGCCCTCGCCGGCCGCCCGCAACCGGCCGGTCTCGGTGGTGCGCAGCCCGGAGCCGCCCCCCGCCCCGGCCGGGGAGGACGACGCGCCCGTGCGCGACGTGCACGCCCCCGACGGGACCCCGGCCGACGACGAGGCGCTGGCCACCCTGCTCGACGAGGTCGCCGAGCACGACACCGTGGTGCTCGGCCGGGGGCAGAGCACCGACGAGGACGGCGACGAGGACCCGCGCGCCCGCATCCCGGCGTGGGAGGACATCGTCTTCGGGGTCCGCCGCAACCGCTGACCAACCGCACGTGGAACAGCCGGCAGGACTGGGTAGTCGCTCCGGCATGAGTGCTTCGGTGTCGATGCCGCTGGGCGGCGTGCAGGTCGGTTCCTACGACAGCTACGAGCGGGCGCAGGCCGCCGTCGACTACCTCTCCGACGAGAAGTTCGCGGTCGAGAACGTGACGATCATCGGGAGCGACCTGCGCATGGTCGAGACGGTGACCGGCCGCATGACGACGGGCCGGGCGGTCGCCGCAGGCGCCGCGGCCGGCGCCTGGTGGGGTCTGTTCGTCGGCCTCCTGCTGGGCATCTTCGCGCCCGACGGGACCAGCTGGATCGGGTCGGTGCTGACCGGCCTGCTCATCGGTCTGGCCTTCGGCGCCGCCTTCGGCGGCATGGGGTACGCCGCCACCCGGGGCAAGCGCGACTTCACCAGCACCAGCAAGATCGTCGCCAGCCGGTACGACGTGATGTGCCACCCCTCGCACGCCGAGGAGGCCCGCGCGATGCTGGCCCGGTTCTCGCTGCGCGGCTGACTAGCGCAGGGTGGCGAAGGCCACCGCCGCGGCGGCGGCCACACCGAGGGAGTCGACCCCGCTGCGCATCGGGATGCGGGCCCGCACCCGCGCCGTCCGCTGCGCCCCCGGCGTGAGACCCGGCCCCTCGGCGCCCAGCAGCACGGCGGTGCGCGGGTGGGCCCGAGGGTCGACGTCGCCGAGGTCCACCGCGTCGGCCGCCGGGGTGAGCGCGACGGTGAGGTAGCCCGCTTCGTGCAGCCGCGCGAGCCCAGCCGGCCAGTCGGGCAGGACGGCGAACGGCAGCGAGAGCACGTGCCCCATCGAGACCCGCACCGAACGGCGGTACAGCGGGTCGGCGCAGCGCGGGTCCAGCAGCAGCCCGTCGACGCCGAGGGCCACCGCCGAACGCGCGATCGAGCCCAGGTTCTCGGCGTCGTTGAGCGCCTCGAGGACCGCCAGCCGGCGCGGCCCCGCCGGGTCCGGGCCGGTCAGCACCTCGTCCGGGTCGGCCGGCGGGAGGCGGTCGGCGGAGGCGACCACGCCGCGGGTGAGCCGGAACCCGATGACCTCCGAGAGCACCCACTTGTCCGCCTCGAAGGCCGGGACGTCCCCGGGCAGGCCGAGCGCGGCCACCCGTCCCGGCACACCGAACACCGCGCGCACCCGGTACGGCGAGGCGAGCAGGCGCTCGACCGCCGGTACCCCCTCCACGATGACCGGCCCGGTGCCCCGCTCCCTGCCCGCCGGGCGGTCCCCGGCCTTGAGGTCGCGGAAATCTGCGACGCGGGGATCGGCCGGGTCGGTGATGACGACGGGTGCAGGCACGGGCGCCGATTCTGCCCGCACCGGGCGGGCGACCCTGCGCGCGCCCGGCCGCGGGCGCGCGACCCGTTGACGGCACCCAGCAACTCATCTAGCGTTGAGTTCATCATTCGTTGAGTTGTGGGGAGCGCGTCATGGACGCCGTCACCGTCACCGATCTCGTCGTCGACCGCGGGAAGCGCCGCGTGCTCCCCGGTCTCTCCTTCGCCGTCCCGGCGGGCCAGGTGACCGGGCTGCTCGGGCCGAGCGGCAGTGGGAAGAGCACGCTGATGCGGGCGGTCGTCGGGGTGCAGCGGGTGCGGTCCGGCACGGTCACCGTGCTCGGGGAGCCCGCCGGCTCCCCCGGCCTGCGCAGACGGGTCGGGTACGTCACCCAGGCGCCCAGCGTCTACCCCGACCTCACCGTCCGGGAGAACGCCCGCTACTTCGCCGCCCTGTACGGCCGCGGGGCGCGCGAGGCCGATGCCGCGATCGCCGACGTCGGGCTGGGCGGAGCCGCCGGGCAGCTCGTCGCCGACCTCTCCGGCGGGCAGCGCGGCCGCGCCTCCCTGGCGTGCGCACTGGTCGGCGAGCCCGAGCTGCTGGTCCTCGACGAGCCGACCGTCGGCCTGGACCCGGTGCTCCGGGTCGAGCTCTGGGAGCGCTTCCACGCCCTGGCCCGCGCCGGGACGACGCTGGTCGTGTCCAGCCACGTGATGGACGAGGCCGCCCGGTGCGACCGGCTCCTCCTTCTCCGCGACGGCGCGCTGCTCGCCGACACGACACCGGGGCAGCTGCGCGCCGACGGCCGCTCCGACGACCTGGAGACGGCGTTTCTGACCGTCGTCCGTGCCCGCGAGGCGGTGGCCCGGTGACCGCCGCCGGCCCGCGGCTCACCGCGACGACCGCGGCCCGCGTCCTGCGCCAGCTGCGGCACGACCACCGCACGATCGCGATGCTGCTCGTGCTGCCGAGTCTGCTCCTGGGCCTGCTGTACCTGCTGTGGGCGGACGTCCCGACCGCCCCCGGGCAGCCCGGCACCTTCGACCGCGTCGGGCTGGCGATGCTCGGCGTCTTCCCCTTCGTCGTGATGTTCCTCGTGACCAGCATCGCCATGCTGCGCGAGCGCACGTCCGGCACGCTCGAGCGGCTGCTCACCACTCCCCTGTCCCGGCTGGACCTGCTGCTCGGCTACGGCCTGGCGTTCGGGCTGGCCGCGGGTGTGCAGGCGGTGGTCACCGTGACGGTGGCGACGACGCTGTACGACCTGGACGTGGCCGGGTCCGTCGGGCTCGTCGTCCTCGTCGCCGTGGTCGACGCCGTGCTCGGGGTCGCGCTGGGGCTGCTGGCCAGCGCCTTCGCGCGCAGCGAGTTCCAGGCGGTGCAGTTCATGCCGGTGGTCGTCCTGCCCCAGTTCTTCCTCTGCGGGCTGCTCGTCCCCCGCGAGCAGATGGCCGGGTGGCTGCAGGCCATCAGCGACGTCCTCCCGCTGACCTACGCGGTCGAGGCCCTGCGCGAGGTCGGGCGCTCGGCGGAGGCGACCGGCACGATGGTGCTGGACGTCGGCATCGTGGCCGGCGCCGCCCTGCTGGCGCTCGCGCTGGCGGCGGCCACCCTGCGGAGGAGGACCGACTGAGCGCCGGCGACCACCCACCACGGCGACGCACCGGACGGCGTCCCGGCAGCCCCGGTACCCGGGACGCGGTGCTGGCCGCCGCGCGGGAGGCGTTCGCCGAGCGGGGGTTCGACGGCGCCACCATCCGGCAGATCGCCACCGCGGCCGGCGTCGACCCCGCCCTGGTGCACCACTACTTCGGCAGCAAGAACCAGCTCTTCCTCGCCGCGATCGAGGCCCCGGCCGACCCTGCCCAGCTGCTGCCCGAGGTGCTCGCCGGCACGCGGGAGGAGCTGGGCGGCAACGTCGTCCGCATGCTGCTGCGAGTCTGGGACGGGCCGGGGCGCACCGCCGGCCTGGCGCTGGTGCGCTCGGCGGTGGGCAACGAGTGGACCGCCCGCCTGCTGCGCGAGTTCCTGGTCACCCAGGTGCTGCGCCGGGTGCTCGGCTCCCTGGACCTCGACCCCGCCGAGCGCGACGCCCGGGGCGCCCTGGCCGCCTCGCAGCTGGCCGGGCTGGTGGTCACCCGGTACGTGCTGCGCCTGGAGCCGCTCGCGTCGGCCCCGCCCGAGTGGCTGGTGGGCACGATCGGCCCCACGGTGCAGCGCTACCTCACCGGCGAGCTGGACCTGCCCCGCTGAGCGGTGCGGGTCAGCTGCGGCGCGCGGTACGGGCCAGCTGGCGGCTCTGCGCGACCAGCCGCCCGGTGGAGTCCCAGACCCGGTAGTCCTCGTCGGACCAGCCGCCGGCGATCTCGCTGGCCCGCGCCTCCACGAGGCACCAGCCCGGGGCCGGCAGCGCCCGCACGAGCACCTGCAGCTGCACGGTCGGCGCCCAGCCCATCCGGCCGGTGGCGAAGCTCGTGGGCGGCAGCACGTCGGCGAAGGTGAGCAGCGCCAGCGGGTCGGCCGGGCGACCGTCGGCCAGCCGCACCCACGCCCGGAGCACCGGCTCGTCGGAGGGCTGCCCGAGCGCCCACGTCGCGGTGGCCGGGTCCAGCCGGCTCTCCACGTGCCGCGTCAGCCCGGGCAGCTGCACCGGCACGGCCGCCAGGTGCGCGTTCGCGGCCATGTCGATGCACTCGTCGGGCCCGGGCACCTCGGGCACCGGGAGGGAGTACTCGGGGGCGTCGTCGGCGAGCGTCGCCGTCGTCGCCTGGACCGTGAGGACCGGCCCGTTCGCGTCCGCCAGGGTGACCAGCGAGTGGGCCAGCGTCCGACCCGCCGGCCCGGGCGTCACGGCGAGGGTGGCGGGACCGGCCGCCGCCGCCCGCAGGTAGCTGGCCGACAGCGCGACCGGGTGCTCGTGCGGGCTCTCCAGCACCGCCGCGCGCCCGGCGACCGACAGCAGGTAGCCGCCGTTGAGGATCCCGCGACCGACCTCCCACTCCGGGTGGAGGTCGGCGAGGAGCGCGCCGGCCTCGCCCCGCCGCACGGCGGTCGCGGCGTCGAAGTCGGAGAGGGCCTGGTCAGCGTTGTGCGGCACGTCGGACAGGGTGCCAGGGCGGCCGGCGTGGACCGCACGCACCTCGGCTCGGGCGACCGCGCCGCCCCGCCTGCATGCGGTGACTCAGCCGACCGCCCAGTGGGCGACCACCGTGTACGCCGGCTCGGCACCGAGCCGGCTCTCCCAGAGCCGGATCTCGCGCACCGGCCACTCCGGCCCCCGGTAGCCGGCGAGCCGGTCGGTCAGCGAACCGTCGGCGGGCCGCCCGGGGCGCCAGCGCCCCAGGGTGAGGTGCGGGCGGAACGGCCGGTCCTCCACCGGCAGCTCCAGACCGCGGGCGACCCCGGCCAGCCGCCCGGCCAGCGCGGCCAGCGGGTCGACGTCGCCGTCGAGCCCGGCCCAGGCCACCTGCGGACGGCGCACCGACCCGAACCGCCCGCCCCCGGCCAGCCGCAGCGTCATCGGCGGCGTCGCGGCGACGGCGGGCGCGGCGGCGGCCACGAGACCGGGCACCACGGCGTCCGGGACCTCGCCCAGGAACAGCAGCGTCAGGTGCCAGCGCTCGGCACGGCTCCACCGCGGCGCCCCCGGGAGCTCCCGCAGCGGGGCCAGCGCCCGCTCGAGGTCGCGGCGCGCGGACTCGGGCGGGTCGACGGCGAAGAAGAGCCGGCGCGCGGGACCGGCGGTCAGAGGGGCACCTGCAGCCCCGCGGCGCGCAGCGCGCAGGCGACCCGGAGGCGCTCGACCTCGCGGGCGCGGTCCTGCCGCAGCGCGGCCAGGTCCGAGGTCACCCCGAGCATCCCGGCCGCCTCGAGGAGGACGTCGTCGTACGCGGCCTGCAGCGCGCGGCGGCGGGCCATCGGCACCCCGGCCGCCACCAGCTCGAGCTGGCGCCCGAGCCGACGCAGGTCCGCGGCCACGTGCTGCACCGAGCGCCCGGGCGCCGCGGGGTGCCGCGCCGCGTGGCGGCGGGCCGATCGAGCCTCGATCCACCGGATCAGCGGGCCGAAGCCGGCGACCAGGCCGGCGAACGCGGCGAGCAGTGCGACGAGCTGGATGAGTGCGGCCATGGCGTTCCCCTGCGCACGGGCGGTTCCGGTGCCCGCCGACGGTACGCGCACCCCGGCCGCTCAGAGCGACTGCTGGCCGGGGGCCTTCTCGCTGAGCTCCTCCTCCACGGTGCGCACCTGCGCGGAGGGGACGGCCGGGCGGGGGGCGGCCTGGACCCGCAGCCGCAGCGGCGTGCGCTGCACCGCCAGCCGCAGGCCTCCGCGGTGGGCCAGCCAGGCCGCGGCGCCGAGGCCGGCGACGACGCACACCCCGCCGCCGAGGATGAGCCCCCAGGGGGCACCCAGGTGCTCGGAGACCCACCCGACCAGCGGCGCGCCGACCGGGGTGCCGCCCATGAAGCACATGAAGTAGAGCGCCATGACCCGCCCGCGCATCTGCGGGTCGACGCCGAGCTGGACGAAGCTGTTGTTCGCCACGCTGAACACCAGCGCCGCCGCGCCGGTCGGTACGAGCAGCAGCGCGAAGCTGAGGTGGGTGGGCATGAGCCCGGCGACGACCGTGCAGGCACCGAAGACCACCGCCGAGCCGACGAGGAAGCGCTGCCGGGGCCGCACGCTGCGCCGGGTGGACAGCAGCGCACCGGTCAGCGAGCCGACGGCGAAGCAGGTGGACAGCAGCCCGAACGCCTGGGCGCCGAGGTCGAAGGTCTCCCGGGCCATCAGCGCGATGGTGACCTGGTAGTTGAAGCCGAAGGTGCCGAGGACGAACGCCAGCCCCATCGCCAGCAGCAGGTCGGGGTGGGCCCAGGTGTAGGCGAGCCCGGCGCGCAGCTGCCCCCGCCCCCGCGCCACCGGCGGGCTCGGGGTGAGCTCGTCGGTCCGCATGCCGGCGAGCGCGGCGAGGGTGAAGGCGAAGCTGGCGGCGTTGAGGAAGAAGGCCGGCGCGGTGTTGCCCGACGCCGCTCCGATCAGCAACCCGGCCAGCGCCGGCCCGACCAGCCGGGCCCCGTTGAAGATGGTCGAGTTGAGGCTGACCGCGTTGGTGATCAGCGCGGGGCCGACCATCTCCGGGACGAACGCCTGGCGCACGGGCATGTCGACGGCGGAGACCGCGCCGAGCATCCCGGCCAGCACGAACACGTGCCACAGCGCCACCGCCCCGGTGGCCACCAGTACCCCGAGGACCAGCGAGAGCAGCCCCATGGCGCTCTGGCTGACCAGCAGCAGCCGGCGCTTGGGGTAGCGGTCGGCGAGCACGCCGCCGTACATGCTCAGCAGCAGCGACGGGCCGAACTGCAGGGCGGTGATCAGCCCGAGCGCCACGCCGCTGTCGTCGGACAGCTGCAGCACCAGCCAGTCCTGGCCGATGCGCTGGATCCAGGTACCGGTGAGGCTGAGCAGGTTGGCCGAGGCGTAGCGGCGGAAGTTGCGCACCCGCAGGGCGCGGAACATGCCGCGCCCCGGCTCCGGCGGCGTCCGCTGGTCAGTGCTCGTCCAGGTCACCCCTGGCCAGCTCGTCCATGATCTCGGCCGCCTCGCGCAGGACCGCCCGCTCCTCGGCGGTCAGCTGCTGCAGCCGGCCGGCGAGCCACGCCTCCCGCGCCCGCGCCTCCGCCGACAGCAGCTCCTCGGCCGCCGGCGTGAGCTCGATGATCACCTGGCGCCCGTCGGTGGGGTGCGGCGTGCGGGTCACCAGCCCGGCCGTCTCCAGCGCGACGACGACGCGGGTCATCGACGGCGGCTGCACCCGCTCGTGGCCGGCCAGCTCCCCCGGGCTCATCGGGCCGTGCTGCTTGAGCGTCGACAGCGCCGCGAGGTGGGTGAGGGTGACCGAGGTGTCCACCCGCTGGTTGCGCAGTCGCCGGGAGAACCGCATGACCGCCAGCCGCAGCTCGTGGGCGAGCGCGGCGGTGTCCAGCGTCGTCCGGCCCACGATCGTTAGCCTAACTCAGCAGCCGCCGGGGTCAGAAGAGCTGCTGCAGCGGCTCGAGCGCGAAGTAGACGCCGAACATGAGCGCCACCACCCACATGAGCGGGTGGATGTCCCGGCGCCGCCCGACCGCCAGCCGCAGCAGCACGAAGCTGATGACGCCGGCCCCGATGCCGTTGGTGATCGAGTAGGTGAACGGCATCAGCGCGATGGTGAGGAACGCCGGGATGACCAGGGACATGTCGTCCCAGGTGAGGTGCTTGATCTGGCTGATCATCAGCGCGCCGACGATGACGAGCGCGGGGGCGGCTGCCTCCGACGGCACCACCGCCACCAGCGGGGTGAAGAAGACCGCGACCAGGAACAGCAGGCCGGTGACGATGCTGGCCAGCCCCGTGCGGGCGCCGTCGGCCA
This sequence comes from Blastococcus sp. SYSU DS0552, assembly GCF_054050815.1. NCBI lineage: Bacteria > Bacillati > Actinomycetota > Actinomycetes > Geodermatophilales > Geodermatophilaceae > Blastococcus > Blastococcus sp. SYSU DS0552. The sequence continues at coordinate 215,517 of NZ_JBJHAB010000002.1, read as the reverse complement.
CACCGGCGGTGCTCTCGATGTACGTGGTGTTCGACGAGACGCTGCCCGCGCCACCCGCGGCGGCGGCCAGCGAGTCGACGAGCAGGACCGGCTGCGACTTGGGCAGGTTGCGCTTCTCGTCGAGCAGGTCGCCCTCGGCCCCCACGGCGGTCACCGTGCCGACGGTGTCGAAGAAGTCCGCGATCATGATCGAGAAGACGATGAGCAGGGCGGCGACGACGCCGATGCGCTCGAACCCGCCGAACAGGGAGAAGTTGCCGAGCAGCGAGAAGTCCGGGCTGCCGACGACGTCGTCGGGCAGCGCCGGCACCTGCAGCGCCCACCCGCGGGGGTTCTCCCCGTCGTCGCCGAAGCGGGGGCCGACCCCGGCGATCGCCTCGACGACGATGGCGAGCACCGTCGTCGCCACGATGCCGATGAGCAGCGCGCCCTTGACCTTGCGGACGACCAGCAGGCTCATGAGGAGCAGGCCGACGACGAAGACGAGCATCGGCCAGCCGGCGAGCTGCCCGCCGACACCGAAGCTGATCAGCGGGTTGCCCGGCCGGATGATGCCGGCGTCGGCCAGCCCGATGATCGCCAGGAAGAACCCGATGCCGACGGCGATCGCGGTCTTCAGCTGGGCCGGGATCGCCTCGAAGACGGCCCGGCGGAAGCCGGTCAGCACCAGGACGGTGATGAGCAGGCCCTCGAGCACGACCAGGCCCATGACCTCCGGCCAGGACAGCTGCGTGGCCGCGAAGACGGCGACGATCGCGTTGATGCCCAGGCCGGTGGCCAGCGCGAACGGGTAGCGCCCGACGATGCCCATGAGCAGCGTCAGCGCGCCGGCGAGCAGCGCGGTGACCGCGGCGATCGACCCGAACGGGAGCACCGTGCCCTCGACGTCGGCGCCCGGCGTGCCGTCCGGCCCCGCGATGCTGGTCAGGATGATCGGGTTGAGCACCACGATGTAGGCCATCGTGAAGAAGGTCGTGATCCCGCCGCGCACCTCACGGCTCACCGTCGACCGGCGCGCGCTGATCTCGAAGTAGCGGTCCAGCCCGTTCTTCGGCCGCACCCGCGGCCCCTCGCTGCGGCGCGGGGTGGTGGGAGGCGTGCCGGCCGAGACGTCGGCGGGGGTGCTGCCGTCGGTGGCGGCGGCGCTGGCGCCACCGGACGGACGGGACTTCTGCGGCATGCGGGTTCTCCGGGGCGGTGCGAGCGGCCAACGAGCGGCGCCAGCGTGCCACACGCACGTGGCAGGCCGGTCGCCCCGTGACCGAGCCGGGATCTAAGGTGCCGTCGTGCCCGGTCCCGGAAAGCAGGCTCCCCCGCCGTTGCAGGTGGACACCGCGCGCGTGGTGCTCGCCGGGATCGCGCTGTGGGCGGTCGCCCTGGTCGTCCTGCTGCTGCTGGGCGACCGGGTGGACCGGATGTGGACCTGGACGTGCGTCGCCGCGATCGGGCTGGCGCTCCTGGGGCTCGGCGTCATGAAGCTGCAGGGGCAGCTGGGCCGGCGCGACCGCGGCTGACCCGCGATCAGTCGCTCAGGACGTCGTACTCCGAGGTGTCGTAGCGCGCGGAGGTGACCACCTCGGTCTCCTCGACGACGACGAGGGTCGCCTGGCTGTGCGCGCCGCACCCGTAGTCGGCCGCCACGACCCGACCGTCGCCGGGGGCGTAGGCGTTCCCGCACGCACCGACGAACTGCCGCAGCGAGCCGGCCAGCGGGAGGTAGAACCCGCAGGTCGCGCAGGGGCCGGGTGCCTGCCGGGCCATCGGCGACGTCGGGCCGAACTCCCCCGACGTCCAGCGGGCCACCGCCTCCGACCGGCCCTCCCGCGACATGACGCGCTCCCGGCCGAGACCGATCTCGGCGGCGACCACCCGTCCCTCCGGGTCGTCGGCGGAGTCGTCGTCGGTCGTGTACGCCGGCACCAGCCGCGGGTCGTCCTCGGTGGCCGGCAGGACGTCGCCCACCGAGAGGTCGCCCGGCCGCAGCCGCTCGTGCCACGGCACCCAGGCCGGGGCCAGCAGCGCCTGCTCACCGGGGAGGAGCACCACCTCGTCGACGGTGATCCGCTCCTCGCCGGGAACCCGGGCGATCGTGACCGCCCAGTGCCAGCCGACGTAGCCGGGCAGCCGGCTGGCGAAGGTGTGCGTGAGCACCTCCCCCAGCTCGGGGGGGCCGACCGACTCCGCGGTGGCCCCCAGGTGCTCGCCGACCGCGTCGGCGGCGCCGGCCGTCTCGACGGCCGCCGCCCGGGCCTGCTCGATCGCGGCGGTCAGCGGCTCGGCCGCTGGGGAGGCGGGCCGGACGGGCGCGGGGGACTCGGACACGGCTCCCATTGTGGCGGACGACCGGTCCGGCGTCGCGGACCGGACTCCCAGGTGGGTGCGGCACCATGGGCGGCGTGTCCGCCTCCAGCCGCCCGCCCGGCGCACGCCGGTGGTCGCGGCCGGGCAGGCAGGAGGCGGCGGCGCCGCTGGACACCACCCCGCTGGACACCACCCCGCTCGGGGTGCCGCGGCCGCAGACCCGGCCGATGCCCGCGGCCACCCCGAAGATCACCGTCACCCGGGTCGCCGCCGCCCGCAGCCGCGAGCTGACCACCGCCGCCGCACGCCGGATCCGCGCCGCCAGCCGGGCCGACGGCGCGGGTGAGAGCGGGCTGACCCAGCTGCTGTGGGTGAACGCCCTGCACATGGCCGGTGACGCGATGATCGCCGTCTCCCTGGCCGGCACGCTGTTCTTCGCCGCGACCACCGATGCGCAGCGCGGCAACGTCGCGCTCTACCTGCTGGTGACCATGGCGCCCTTCGCGCTCCTGGCGCCGGTCATCGGCCCGGCGCTGGACCGGCTGCAGCGCGGCCGCCGGTGGGCGCTGGCGGCGTCCCTGGGCGGGCGGGCAGCGCTGGCCCTGGTGATGGCCGGGCACTTCGACGACCTGTGGCTGTACCCGGCGGCCCTGGGGGTGCTGGTGCTGTCGAAGGCGCACAACGTGCTGCGGGCGGCGGTGGTCCCCCGCGTGCTGCCGGGCGCGATGTCGCTGACCTCGGCGAACGCGCGGCTGTCGGTCTTCGGCCTGGCGACGGCAGGGGTGGCCGGTGGCCTGGCCGCCGGGGTGGCCGCGCTGATCGGCTTCGACTGGGAGCTGTGGGCGACCGCCGCGGTGTTCCTGTGCGGGGCGGTGCTGGCCGTCCGGCTCCCCCGGCACGTCGACGTCCCGGCGGGCGAGGAGCCCGCCGACGTCCTGCGCACCGCCGAGATCCCGGTGCAGCGCCGGGGACGCCGGCGGGTGAGCCCGCACGTGGTGCTGGCGCTGCGGGCCAACGCGGCGCTGCGCGGCCTGGGCGGCTTCCTCACCATCTTCGCCGCCTTCCTGGTGCAGGCGACGTTCGCCGACGGCTGGTCGGCCACCCTCGCGCTCGGCGCGCTCGCGGCCGCCGCGGGGCTCGGCAGCTTCACCGGGACCGCGGTGGGCTCGCGGCTGCACACCGCCGCCCCCGACCGCCTCGTGCTCCACGCGGCGTCCGCCGCCGCGGCGGTGACCGTGCTGGCCGCGATCTTCTACGGGTTCGCCATGGCGGTGCTCGTGGCCGGCGTCTCCGCCGTCGCCAACGCCCTCGGCAAGGTATCGCTGGACGCGATCATCCAGCGCGAGGTGCCCGAGCGCCTGCGCGCCTCGGCGTTCGCCCGCTCCGAGACGATGCTGCAGCTGGCCTGGGTGGCCGGCGGGGCGCTCGGCATCGCGCTGCCGCCGGTCGGCTGGATCGGGTTCACCGTCGCGGCGGCCCTGCTCGTGCTCGCCGTCGCCCTGATCCTGTGGAGCCTCTACCGCAGCCACCCCCCGGCAGCCGCGCCGGGGGGCCCGGAGGCGCCGACGACGCCGGTGGGACCGTCGTGGTCGTGAGAGCTCCCCTCCCCGCGCTGCTGCTCGCCGTCTGCGCGGCCGGTTCGCTGTCGGCCTGCGCGGGCGAGCCCGCGACCCCCGAGGAGATCCGGGTGCAGGCCGGCGGCCAGGACGTCACCGCCGGGCCGACCCAGTACTGCCTCGACGGCGAGGGGCAGCGCTACAGCACGAGGCCGCCGGTGGTCGAGGTCTCCCCGGGCACCACCATCTCCCTGACCGTCCCCGAGGCGATCGCCGAACGGGGCTGGCAGGTGCAGGTGTTCGACGAGTCGCTGGAGGAGCTCATCGGCGAGGTGGACGTCCCGGCGGGCACCGAGACGTTCGACGGGATCAGCTCCTCCGACGTCGTCCCGCCAGCCTTCTACCTCGTGGTGGTCGAGGACGCCGGCGGCGACTGCGGCGAGTTCACCGCGGCCTGGCCGGTCGGCTTCCTGCGCGCAGGCGGCGAGCTGGCGGGCTGAGCGGCGGCGCTCAGCCCTCCAGGTCGGTGGCGACGGCGCGCAGCACGGCGGCGACCTTCCGGGCGTGGCCGCGATCGGGGTAGCGGCCGTGGCGCAGCCCCTCGGAGACGTCGTCGAGCAGCTTGATCAGGTCCTCGACGATCGGGACCAGCTCGTCGGGCTTCTTGCGGTTGGCCGCGGCGACGGTGGCCGCCACCGACGGGAGCGGGTCGAGGATGCGGACCTGCAGCGCCTGGTCGCCGCGGCGGCCGGCGACGATGCCGAACTCCACGCGCTGACCGGGCTTGAGGTCGGTGCCGGCGGGCAGCGCGTCCTTGTGCACGAAGACGTCGGGACCGTCCTCGCGGGACAGGAAGCCGAAGCCCTTCTCCGCGTTGAACCACTTCACTCTGCCGGTGGGCACGGTGGATTCCCTCAGTTCCTCGCTCTGGCGCGGCACGCTGGCCGGTCGGACGACGGCGGCAGGACGCCGCTGGTCACCAGGTTAGCCGCCGCGCCGCCGCGCCGACCTGCCGATTCCGGGCGGGTCCCTACGCTGGGCCGGTGCCCGACCACCCCGACTACCGCTTCACCCTGGCCAACGAGCGCACGCTGCTGGCCTGGCTGCGGACCGGGCTGGCGCTGGTCGCGGGCGGGGTCGCCGTCGCCACCTACGCCCCCGACCTCGGGGTCCCGTGGGGCAGCTCCGCCGTCGCGCTGGCGCTGGTCGCCATCGGCCTGGGCATCGCGCTGACCGGGTACCGCCGGTGGCGGGCCAACGAGGCGGCGATCGAGGCCGGGCGGGCGCTGCCCTCGAGCGTGCTCGTCCCCGCCGTGGTCGCCGCCGTGAGCGCCGTGGTGGTCGTCGTCGGCGTCCTCGTGGGCCTGGAGGTCCTGCGCGGGTGACCGACCCGGTGGAGACCCAGCCCGAACGGACCGCACTGGCCTGGCAGCGCACCGGGCTGGGGCTGCTCGCCGTGGGCGGGCTGGTGGCGCACCGGGCGCTGGACGCGGACCGGCCCGCGCTCCTCGTCGCCGGCGGGGTCACCGCGTTGCTCGGGCTGCTGCTGCTCGGAGGGCTCGCTCCCGCCCGCTACCGGCAGGTGCGCCGCAGGGTGGCCGACGGCGGGCGCGTCTCGAGCCCCGCGCTGGCCCGCGCGGCGACCGCCACCGTCGTCCTCACCGCCCTCGCCGCCGCCGTGGCCGTGCTCATCCCGGGCTGACGTCCGGGGTGATCCGGAGCCGGTCCAGCAGCGCCAGGAAGACGACGGCGAAGTCGTTCTCCGCCACCTCGCGGGCCACCAGCTCCCAGTCGACCTGCTCGCGCAGCGCGCGGGCGACCGGTAGCAGCCGGGAGAAGTCGCAGTAGTGCTCGTCCAGGGCCATCAGCTTGGACACCACGATGTCGGTCGGCGCCAGCACCGGCATCTGCACGGAGAGGACGGGCAGCGTCTCGGCGCGGTCGACCAGGTCGTTCCCCGCGGGGCGTCCGCAGGCCCGCCAGATCACGTCGACGAAGACGTCGTCCCGCACGATCTTCAGCAGCCAGTCCTCGGCCGGCTCCACCACCTGCAGGCCGGCGTCGGCGAGCGCTTGGGCCGCCCGCCCGGCCTCGGCCGCCGGGACGAGGAAGTCGGCGTCGTGATCGGGCTCGGGCGCACCGCGCGCCCAGGCGGCGTAGCCGCCGCAGAGCGCGAACGGCACGTCCCCCTGCTTCAGCGCGACCGCGGTCCGCTTCAGCAGGTCGCGCACCTGCTCCCGGGGAGACGTCTGCACCCAGCGCCTGCTACCCGCAGGTAACGCCCGCACACAGCGGGGTAGACCGGGCGCCCGGCGGGCACTGGGAGCGGGTGCGCATCGCGACCTTCAACCTCCTGCACGGACGCTCGCTCGACGACGGCCGGGTCGACGTCGACCGGCTGGCCGCCGCGGTCAAGACCCTGGACGCCGACGTCCTCGGTCTGCAGGAGGTCGACCGCGACCAGCCGCGGTCGCACGGCGCCGACCTGACCGCCGTCGCGGCCGAGGCGATGGGGGCCGTCGACTCCCAGTTCGTCGCGGCGCTGTCCGGGACGCCCGGCGGCACCTGGATGGCCGCCACCGGCGACGAGCAGCCGGGGTCGGCCAGCTACGGCATCTCCCTGCTCTCCCGGTACCCGGTGGTCTCCTGGCGGGTGGTCCAGCTGGACGCGCTGCGGGTGAGCGTGCCGCTGTGGTCGCAGCAGTCCCGCCGTCCGTTCCTGGCCCGGGACGAGCCCCGCGTGGCCGTCGCGGCCGTCATCGACGGCCCCTCCGGGCAGGTCACCGTGTGCAACACCCACCTGTCGTTCATCCCCGGGTGGAACGCCCACCAGCTGCGCACGCTGGTGCGCTCGCTCGCGGGCACGCCGGAGCCCCTGGTGCTGATCGGTGACCTCAACATGCAGCAGCGCGCGGCCGCGCGGCACAGCGGGCTGCGCCCGGTCGCGACGGCGGCGACGTTCCCGGCGCCCCGGCCGACCCGGCAGCTGGACCACGTCCTGGTGCGCGGCGGCATCCGGGCCGGCGGCCCGGCCGAGGCGGTGCGGCTCCCCCTGTCCGACCACCGCGCACTCGTCGTCCCGGTCGCCCCGGGGTGACGGACTGGAACGGCCACCCTTCAGGGGCCCGCGCCGAGCGTGCGAGGCGTGGGGGGAAGGGTGGTCCTTCTTCAGGCGTTGCGCACGGCCGCCGCGGACTCCAGCCCCAGCTCCGCCACCGACACCTGGCGCATCTCCACCTTGCGGATCTTGCCGGTCACCGTCATCGGGAACTCGTCGACGACCTTCACGTACCGCGGCACCTTGTAGTGGGCCAGCTTGCCGGCGCAGAACTCGCGGAGGCTCTCGGCGGTGAGCGGCTCGGCGCCCTCGCGCAGCCGCACCCAGGCCATGAGCTCCTCCCCGTACCGCTCGTCGGGGACGCCGATGACCTGCGCGTCGACGATGTCGGGGTGGGTGTAGAGGAACTCCTCGATCTCCCGCGGGTACACGTTCTCCCCGCCGCGGATGACCATGTCCTTGATCCGGCCGACGATGTTGAGGTAGCCGGCGTCGTCCATGACGGCGAGGTCGCCGGTGTGCATCCAGCGAGCGCGGTCGATGACCTCCGCGGTCTTCTCCGGCTCGTCCCAGTAGCCGAGCATCACCGAGTAGCCGCGGGTGCAGAACTCGCCGGGGGTCCCGCGGGGGACGGTCAGCCCGGTCGCCGGGTCGACGACCTTCACCTCCAGGTGCGGGTGCACCCGGCCGACGGTGGAGGTGCGCCGCTCCAGGTCGTCGTCGGCACCGGTCTGCGTGGAGACCGGCGAGGTCTCGGTCATGCCGTAGCAGATGGTCACCTCGGTCATGCCCATCTCGGCGACCACCCGCTTCATCACCTCCACCGGGCACGGCGAGCCGGCCATGATGCCGGTGCGCAGGCTGGAGAGGTCGTACTCGCCGAAGTTCGGCAGCCCGAGCTCCGCGATGAACATCGTCGGGACGCCGTACAGCGAGGTGCAGCGCTCGTCCTGCACGGCCTGCAGCGTCAGCGCGGGATCGAACCCCGGCGCCGGGATGACCATCGTCGCGCCGTGGCTGGTGGCGCCGAGGTTGCCCATCCCCATGCCGAAGCAGTGGTAGTACGGCACCGGGATGCAGACGCGGTCGGCCTCGGTGTAGCCGCACCCCTCGCCGACGAAGAACCCGTTGTTGAGCAGGTTGTGGTGGGTGAGCGTGGCGCCCTTCGGGAAGCCGGTCGTGCCCGACGTGTACTGGATGTTGATCGGGTCGTCGGCGGAGAGCTGCGTCTCGCGCTCGGCGAGCAGCCCCCGGTCCCCCTCCCGGCCCGCGTGCATCAGCGCGTCCCACTCCGGGGAGCCCAGGAAGACGACCTCGCGCAGCTCGGGGCACTCACCGCGCACCTCGGCGACCATGGCGCGGTAGTCGCTGGTCTTGAACGCAGGGGCCGCGACCAGCACGGAGATCCCGGCCTGCTTCAGCACGTAGGCGAGCTCGTGGGTGCGGTAGGCCGGGTTGATGTTCACCAGGATCGCGCCGAGCTTCGCCGTCGCGTACTGGACGAACACCCACTCGGCGCAGTTGGGCGCCCAGATGCCGACCCGGTCACCCTTGGCCACGCCGAGGGCGTCGAGCCCCAGCGCGCAGGCATCGACGTCGTCGACCAGCTGGGGATAGGTCCAGCGGCGACCGGAGGCGCACTCGACGAGCGCCTCGTGGTCGCCCACCCGTGCCGCCGTCCGATCCAGGTTCGCCCCGATCGTGTCGCCCAGCAGGGGGACCGTGGAGGTCCCGCTGCTGTAGGACGGCAGCGCGGGCGCGCTCACCGCCGCCGGCCCTCTGCGGTCTGGACGCCGGCCCGGTTGGGCTTGTCCGTCGGGTGGGCGTAGCGCAGGCGCTCCGGCGGGATCGGGAAGCCGTGGTCCTCGCCGAACGGCGACAGCGGGCCGGCGACCGAGGCCACGAGCTCGGTGATCGGCGGACCGCCGCCGTCGGACTCGCCCCAGGTGGGTTCCACCAGGTGGGCGTGCTTCTCGTTGCGCTTGGCCATGACGCCTCCGTGTGCGGTCGCGGGTGCACCGCGCGGTGCACTGTCCCCCACATCATCTCCTGACCGGCCTGCCCGGCGCGCGCCACCGCCCCCGCGGCGGGGGGGTGTCGCGGTCAGCGCCCCCGGGCGACGGCCCGGGCGCCGTAGAGGGTGCCCGCTCCCTCGGTCGTGAACACCCACTGCCCCGCTCCGACCGGCGCGGCGAGGACGCTTCCGCCGTCGAGCGCCTGCACCGCGCGGGTCCGCCAGATCGCGGTGCTCAGCAGGCGGAGGTGGACGTCGTCGTCGAGGCCGTCGGGCTCGAAGGCGAGGACGGCCGGCCCGGCGACGCGCAGCGTGCCGCGGCGCCACGGGGTGCCGGCCAGCGCCCGCCGCCAGCGGTGGGTGCGCCACAGCGCCCCGGCGCCCACGCCGACGGCGGCCAGCCCGCCGAGCACGAGCACCAGGACGGCGAGGCCCGCACCGGGCACCCGGCGCCCGTCCTCGCCGGCGATGGTGATCGCGGCGACGCCGAGCAGGATCCCCAGGACGACGGCGATGGCCCCGCCGCCCAGCCAGCGCAGCGCCCCGACCTGGTGGGCGGCCAGGGCGGTCCGGGTGCCGGGGTCCTCACTCGCCGGGTGCATGCCCCCATGCTGGCAGCAGCGTCGGCGGGGGCGGCGACGTAGCGTGGACCGGATGTCCACGGAAGCTCCTGCGACGCTCGCCGCCTGGTTGCGCACCCGCAGCGACGAGCAGCTGCGCGCGTTGCTGGCGGCCCGGCCCGACGTGGCCCGCCCCGCGCCGTCCGACGTCGTCGCGCTCGCCAGCCGGCTGGCCGTCCCGGTGTCGGTGGACCGCGCGCTGGACGAGCTGGACGCCGCGACCCTGCAGGTGCTGGACGTGGTGCTGCTCGCGCCCACCGACGGCCTGGCGCCCGACGCGCTGTTCGGGGAGCTGCCCGAGGTCGGCGAGGACGTGATCGCCGGCGCGATCGAGGCGCTCACCGCGCGGGCGCTGCTCTGGGGCGACGACGTGCTGCACGCCCCCGACCCGGTGCGCCGTGCCGTCCGGCACCCCGCCGGCCTGGGTCGCCGCGCGGTGGACCTGCGCCTGCAGCTGCCCGCCGACCTCCCCGCCGCGCTCGCCGAGCTCGCCCCGGACGAACGCGCCGTCCTGGAGCGGCTGGCCGGCGACCGGCCGGTCGGCCACCTGCCCGATTCGCCGAACGGCGGCGCGTCACCGGCCCGGCGGCTGCTGCAGCGCGGACTGCTCGCCCGCATCGACGCGCTGAACGTCGAGCTGCCCCGCGAGATCGGCCTGCTGCTGCGCGGCGACCGGCCGTACGGCCCGCCGCGCCGTCGCCCGGAGCCCGCCGTCGTCACGCGGGACCCGCAGGTGGCGGACCGGCAGGCCGCCGGTGCCGCGCTGGAGTCGGTCGGGCGCGTCAGGGAGCTGCTCGCGCTCCTGGAGGAGGAGCCGGCCGGGCTGCTGCGCAGCGGCGGGGTCGGTGTGCGCGACCAGAAGCGGCTGGCGAAGACGCTGAAGGTCGCCGAGCCCGACGCCGCCTGGCTGCTGGAGCTGGCGCACGCCGGCGGGCTGCTCGACGTGGGTGGGCCGCACCGGGACGAGTGGCTGCCCACGCGGGCCTACGACGTGTGGCGGGAGCAGGACCTCGCCGACCGCTGGGCGGTGCTCGCGGCCGGCTGGCTCGGCGGCGTCCGGCTGCCCTCGCTGGTGGGGGTGCGCGACCTGGCCGGCAAGGCCGCCAACCCGCTCTCCCCCGACCTGGTGCGGCACACCGCGCCGGCGATCCGCCGGTCGGCGCTGGCCGTGCTCGCCGAGCAGCCGCCGGGTTCGGGGCTGGCGCCCGACGACCTCACCGCGCTGCTGCGCTGGCGCACCCCGCGCCGGGCGGACCGGCTGGCGCCGGTGCCCGACATGCTCGCCGAGGCCGCGCGGCTCGGGGTGCTCGTGGGCGGGGTGCTCTCCACCGGTGGCCGCGGTCTGCTGGCGGCCGGCGAGGACGGCGCAGCCGACGGCATGCGGGGGCTGCTGCCCGAGCCGGTCGACCACGTCCTCGCCCAGCCGGACCTGTCGCTGATCGCGCCGGGACCGCTGGTCGCCGAGCTGGCCGACACGCTGGCCGTCGTCGCCGACGTCGAGTCCTCCGGCGGCGCCACGGTGTTCCGGGTGTCGGAGGGCAGCGTGCGGCGGGCGCTGGACGCCGGCTGGTCGGCGTCGGACCTGCACGACTTCTTCGCCCGGGCGTCCCGCACCCCCGTGCCCCAGGCGCTGGACTACCTGGTCGACGACGTGGCGCGGCAGCACGGGCGGCTGCGGGTCGGCTCGATCGAGTCCTACGTGCGCTCGGACGACCACGGGCTGCTGTCCCAGGTGCTCAGCGACCGGCGCACCGCCGGGGCCGAGCTGCGCCGCCTGGCCCCGGGCGTGCTGGTGAGCGGGCTGGGCGCCGACGAGGTGCTCACCGTGCTGCGGGAGGCCGGGTACGCCCCGGCCGGCGAGCACCCGGGCGGGGCGGTGCTCACCCGGCCGCCGGCCCGGCCGCGCGCAGTGGGCCGCCGCGGCACCGAGCCACCGGCCGCGCCACGCCCGCTCAGCGGCACCGACCTGGACGCCACGGTGCGGGAGATCCGGGCCGGCGACGCCGCGCTGGCCGCCCGCCGGGGGGAGGCGGTGCGGCAGGTGCCGGGCGTGACGACGGCGTCGACGCTGGAGCTGCTGTCGCGGGCCGTGCGGGAGGGCGTGCCGGTGTGGCTGGGCTACGTGGACGCCCAGGGCAGCGGCAGCCAGCGCGTGGTCCAGCCGGTGTCGCTGGCCGGGGGGTTCCTGCAGGGCTACGACGAACGCCGCGGGGAGAGCCGCACCTTCGCCGTCCACCGGATCACCTCGGTGGCGCTGGTGGAGGGCGACGCGGCCGGCTGAGGCGCGCGGTCTCCGGCACGGCGAACCGTCGGTGCCGCGGCCTACCGTGCCGCCGTGACCGAGACGTTCACCGCCGAGCTCTGGGTGCACGACGGGCCGGCGGGCTGGCACTTCCTCACCCTGCCGCCGGAGGTGGCCGACAAGGTGCGCGAGGCCGGTGCCACGGGCCGCAGCGCGTTCGGCTCCGTGCGTGTCACCGCCACGGTGGGCAGCACCTCGTGGCAGACGTCGCTGTTCCCCGACGCCGGCAGCGGCAGCTACCTGCTCCCGGTCAAGAGGTCGGTGCGGGCGGCGGAGCGGCTCGACGCCGGGGACCGCGTCCGGGTCGAGCTGGCCGTCACGGCTCCGGTGGCACGGCGTAGCGGCGGGTGAACATCCAGCCCAGGTGGGCCGCGAGCCCCACCAGGTAGCCGCCGACCAGCACCAGCGGCCACGGACCGAGGCCGGGGTCGTCGGCCGTGGCGGCGCGGACGACGAGCCACTGCACCCCGGTGAGGAGCAGGAACGTCCAGGCGCCGATCAGCCACAGGTCCGTCGTGATCATCCCGCGCAGCCGGTCGAGGTTCTCCGCCCGCTTCCAGTACCCCGGGTTCGGCACGTTGACCAGCTCGGGGCGGCACCGGCGGACGAACCGGGCGCAGCCGGCGAAGACCGCCGCCATGGCCAGCCCGAGCACCGCCGCGCCGACCAGGGCCGCGGGCCGGCCGGCCCAGGTGTCCGGCTCGCCGCCGGGGCCGAAGTGGACGGGCACCCGGGCGGGCAGCCGCGTCCACGCCCACACCCAGACCGCGGCGTACAGCGCCGTTGCGGCGGCGAACCAGCTCCTCGCCCGCATCCCGGCAACCTAACCCCCGGCGGCTGCGCCGGAGCCGGGCCGTCGTGCGGGGGAAGGCCGTGTCGTCCCCCGGCGTTACCGTGGTCAGTCCGGTGCGCCCGCCGCGCCGCCGCCCCCGATCGAAGGACTCCCCCGCGTGAACGACGGTCCGCTCATCGTCCAGTCGGACAAGACCCTGCTGCTCGAGGTCGACCACCCGCTGGCCCGCGACTGCCGGGCGGCGATTGCGCCGTTCGCCGAGCTGGAGCGCTCCCCCGAGCACGTGCACACCTACCGGGTGACGCCGCTGGCGCTGTGGAACGCGCGCGCCGCCGGCCACGACGCCGAGCAGGTCGTGGACGCGCTGGTGCGCTACTCGCGCTACCCGGTGCCGCACGCGCTGCTGGTCGACATCGCGGACACCATGGATCGGTTCGGCCGGCTGACGCTGCAGAACCACCCGGTGCACGGGCTGGTGCTGTCCAGCACGGACCGCGCGGTGCTGGAGGAGGTCATCCGGTCGAAGAAGGTCGCCCCGATGCTGGGCGCCCGCATCGACGCGGACTCCGTCGTCGTCCACCCCTCGGAGCGCGGGCGGCTGAAGCAGGCGCTGCTCAAGGTGGGCTGGCCGGCCGAGGACCTCGCCGGCTACGTGGACGGCCAGGCGCACCCGATCTTCCTGGACCAGGAGGACTGGCAGCTGCGCGACTACCAGCAGGAGGCCGTCGACGGCTTCTGGGCCGGCGGCTCGGGCGTCGTCGTCCTGCCCTGCGGGGCCGGCAAGACGCTGGTCGGCGCCGCGGCGATGGCCGAGGCCAAGGCGACCACGCTGATCCTGGTGACCAACACCGTCTCCGGGCGGCAGTGGAAGCGCGAGCTCATCGCCCGCACCACGCTGACCGAGGAGGAGATCGGCGAGTACTCCGGCGAGCGCAAGGAGATCCGCCCGGTCACGATCGCGACCTACCAGGTGATCACCACCCGCCGGAAGGGCGAGTACCGGCACCTGGACCTGTTCGACGCGCAGGACTGGGGCCTGATCGTCTACGACGAGGTGCACCTGCTGCCCGCGCCGATCTTCCGGCTGACCGCTGACCTGCAGTCCCGCCGTCGGCTGGGTCTCACGGCCACGCTGGTGCGCGAGGACGGGCGGGAGGACGACGTCTTCTCGCTCATCGGGCCGAAGCGCTACGACGCGCCGTGGAAGGACATCGAGCAGCAGGGCTACATCGCGCCGGCCGAGTGCGTCGAGGTGCGGGTGGCGCTCGACGACGAGGAGCGGATGACCTACGCCGTCGCCGAACCGGAGGAGCGCTACCGGATCGCCGCCACGGCGAAGTCGAAGCTGCCGGTGATCCGCCGGGTGCTGGAGCGGCACCCCGACGAGCAGAAGCTCGTCATCGGCGCTTATCTCGACCAGCTCGAGGCGCTGGGCGAGGCCCTCGACGCCCCGGTCATCCAGGGGTCGACGACGAACAAGGAGCGCGAGCGGCTGTTCGACGCGTTCCGGTCCGGTGAGATCAAGACGCTGGTCGTCTCCAAGGTCGCCAACTTCTCCATCGACCTGCCCGAGGCCGCGGTCGCGGTGCAGGTGTCGGGGACGTTCGGGTCCCGCCAGGAGGAGGCGCAGCGGCTCGGGCGGGTGCTGCGGCCCAAGGCCGATGGCCGGCAGGCGCACTTCTACACGGTGGTCAGCCGCGACACCCTCGACAGCGAGTACGCCGCGCACCGGCAGCGCTTCCTCGCCGAGCAGGGCTACGCGTACACGATCGTCGACGCCGGCGACCTGGCCGGCCCAGGCGAGGTCAACGGGCCCGACTGGGTGGACGAGCCGGCCGACTGAGCCACCGCCTCAGTACGGCGGAGGCGAGGTAGCCGCCACCAGGCCGCTCGGTGTGGTGACTGTCAGGGTGCCGTCCGGTGCGAGCTCGTGCTGCCACCCGGGGGCCTGGTGCTTGCCGCGGTGGTGCGACGTGCAGTAACCGACGAGGTTGGTCGCCGCGGTGGGTCCGTCGGGGTACGGGCGGTCGTGGTCGAGCTCGCCGCCGCGTGGAACGGGCCGGCGGCAGCCGGGGAAGCGGCAGCGCCGGTCGCGGGCGCGAAGGTAGCGGTCGAGCGCGGTGCCCGGCCGGTAGCCGTCGGTGGGTGACGGTGGGCCGAGCCCGGGCCGACCGGTCAGGTCGTGATCGCACCCGGCCGGCTCGCGGCGGCAGGCGGCGTCCCCGCAAACGGCCAGCCGGCGGAGCTCCGGCGCATCGGTGAGCGCCAGCAGGGCACCGGTGAGCTCGTCCACCACGGCGATGCGCGGCCGGTCGGCCAGGCCTCCGCCGCCGGTGCGGTGCAGCAGGCCGGCCAGGGCCACGCGCTGCTGCTGGGCCGCCGCGGTCAACGCGGTGATCGCATCGGGTGCCTCGGACGCCCGGCCCTCGGGGCCGGCCTGCCACGCCTCCTCGTCGTCCGCGTCGGCGAGCCGCGCGGCCGCGACCGCACGCTGCGCCCGCCCGACGGCGCACTCCAGGTCGAGCAGCGCCACGCCTGCGACATCGACGGCACGATCGGCCGCCGCCCATGTGCCGACGGCAGGCTGAGGATGGACCTCGGATCCGGGACCGTCGTCGGCCGGTGAGGTGGGGCGAGCGCGCGCGCCGTCGCCGGGCGCGGGTTCGTCGGACCACCATGCGTCGAGGGGCGGTGCCGCACCGGCCCGCGGCGGGTCGAACACGCCCATGTCCACCGGTGAGGGCATGCGGTGGAAGCGGGCCTGCTCGGCCCAGTAGCGTTCCATCTCCGCCTCCGGCGGCTCCTCCGCACCGCCCCACTCAGCGAGGACGAGCGCCTCGGAGGCTGCCCACCAGTCGGCGAAGGCCTCCTCCTCCGTGGGCCAGGCGGCGCGTGCCGGGGTGGGTGGCGCGACGGACGGAGCAACGACCGGTGCGGCTTCCTCCGCAGCGGCGTCGGGGAGCAGCCCCAGGGCACGGGCGAGCGCCCGCACCATCTCCGCCGGGACCACCTGCCCGGAGATCTCGCCCGGCTCATCGCCGCCCAGCAGCGTGCGCACCCCGGCGACCACGGTCAGCTGCGCGGTCACCGGCGGCATCTCGTGCTCCCCGGGCCGCAGGACGAGGTCGAGCAGGCAGTCGGCCATCTTCTGCCCACGGGTGCGCTGGTCATCGGGGCCGGTGTCGAGGGCGTCGGCGTACCGACCCAGGGCGTCCAGCAGCGCCTGGGCCTCGGGCACCGTGAGCAGCGCGCTCAGCACCGCCGTCCCGTCCGCGGTGCCCGGCCGCACGGAGACGCCGCGGTCGCGCAGCGCTCGGGCCAGCCGGCCGGCCGCGTCGCGCGCATCGCGCCGGAGGACCACACGCCGCGCCTTGTCACCCAGCTGCGCCGGGGTGGTGGTGGTCCGCCGGCCGACCCAGGCGAGCAGTTCGGCCTCCACCTCGGTGCGGACCTTCGGGTCCGCGATCGGCGCGACGGTGCCGAGCATCGGCCACAGGTGCCCGTCGTGCAGTGCGCCCGATTCGAGGGCCTGCAGCGTCCCGGGCAGCCGGTGCACGAGCGTCAAGGACCGGGTGAGCAGCGCTTCGGCCGACTGCGAAGTGCGGGACAGGGCGACGGCGAGTTCCTGGGTGGCCCACTCGCTGACGCCGGCGAGCACCTCCGGCCTGGAGGCCCGGCGATCGGCGCTCATGGCGCCCGGCTCGCCCGGTTGCCGGTCCACGGACGCCGGACGGGCCGCCGCGAACTCGGCCACCGCCCGGGCGCGCAGCGCGGTCTGCCGGGCGATCTCCCGGTCGGCGGCCTGCACCGCGCCGAGCGGCCCGGTCGCCCAGCCGACCGCAGGCGCACCCGGTGGGGCACTGGTCGTCGTCCCGGCGTCTGACATGCTTCGAACGTATGTTCGACCACCGACAATTCCGCGCGACCGCTCCTGCGTCAGGACCGGGTCGCGACCAGGGCCAGACCCATGAGCACCGGCCGTAGAAGGCCTCGAGCCTCATGCCGCCGCGCACCTCGAGCCACAGGACCCGCTCTCGAGCGTGCAGCAGCCCGGCAGGACACCCGGTTGTCATCTGCACCGGGTTTGCCACGCCGACCGGCGGGGGCACCGGCGGGCCATGGACGCGGACATCACGCTGCGGGTCGACGGCGAGACCCACCGGCTGACCGTCGACACCCGCACCTCCCTGCTCGACGCGCTGCGCGAGCGGCTGGGCAACACCAGCCCGAAGAAGGGCTGCGACCACGGACAGTGCGGGGCCTGCACGATCCTGCTCGACGGGCAGCGGGCGCTCTCCTGCCTCGCGCTCGCGGTCGCGCACGACGGCGCGGAGATCACCACCGCCGACGGGCTGGCCCGCGACGGCGAGCTACACCCGGTGCAGCGGGCCTTCCTCGAGCGGGACGCCTTCCAGTGCGGCTACTGCACGCCGGGGCAGGTCTGCTCGGCGGTCGGGGTGATCGACGAGTTCGAACGCGGCTGGCCCAGCCACGTCACCGAGGACCTCACCAGCGAGCCGGAGATGACGCACGACGAGGTCGCCGAGCGGATGAGCGGCAACCTCTGCCGCTGCGCCGCCTACGTCAACATCACGCCCGCCGTGCAAGAGGCGGCGGGCCGGTGAAGTCGTTCACCTTCGCCAAGCCCGGCGACGTCGCCGAGGCGGTCCGCGACGTCGCCGCCGAGCCGAACGCCGTCTTCCTCGCCGGCGGCACCAACCTGGTCGACCACCTGCGCCTCGGCGTCGCCCGGCCCGACCTGGTCGTCGACGTCCGCACCCTGACCTCCCGCGAGATCACCGACCTCGACGACGGCGGGCTGCGCCTCGGCGCCGCCAGCACCAACAGCGAGGTCGCCGCCGACCGCCGGGTCCGGGAGCGCTACCCGGTGCTCGCCCAGGCCCTGCTGGCCGGTGCCACCGGGCAGCTGCGGAACATGGCGACCACCGGGGGCAACCCGCTGCAGCGCACCCGCTGCCCGTACTTCCAGGACGTCACGACGCCCTGCAACAAGCGCGAGCCCGGCTCCGGGTGCTCCGCCGTCGGCGGCTACGTGCGCTACCACGCGATCCTCGGGACGCCGGGTGCGCTGCCGGATCCGACCGCACCCGAGACCTGCATCGCCACCCACCCCTCCGACATGGCCGTCGCGCTCGCCGCGCTCGACGCGCGGGTGCACACCCTCGGCCCGGCCGGCGTCCGCACCATCCCGTTCACGGACCTGCACCGGCTCCCCGGCGACGACCCGTCGCGGGACACGGTGCTGGAGCACGGCGAGCTGATCACCGCGATCGACCTGCCGCCGCTGTCGGCGGGGACGCGGAGCGCCTACCGGAAGGTGCGCGACCGGGCCTCGTACGCCTTCGCGCTCGTGAGCGTCGCGGCCGTGGTGCACGACGGCGACGTCCGCATCGCGCTCGGCGGAGTGGCGCACAAGCCGTGGCGGGCGCCCCGCGCCGAGGAGATCCTGCGCGGGCAGCCGCTCACCGACGACGCCGTCCGGGCCGCGATGGACGCCGAACTCGCGGCCGCCCAGCCGCAGCCCGGCGTCGAGGGCGGCAACGGCTTCAAGATCCCGCTCGTCACCCGCACCGTCGCCGCCACCCTGCGCACGCTGACCGAGGAGCAGTCATGACCGACCTGCTGGAGCCGCGCGCGATCGGGCAGGGGCTGGTCCGGCGCGACGGCGAGGCCAAGGTGCGGGGCACCGCGACCTACGCCGTCGAGACGCCGGTGGAGAACCCCGCCTACTGCCACCCGGTGCAGGCGACCGTCGCCCGCGGCCGCGTGACCGCCATGGACACCACGGCGGCCGCGGCCCTCGACGGGGTGCTGCGGATCCTCACCCCGTTCGACGCCGAGCGGCTGGCGAGCACCGAGGACGCCGAGTACGCCGTCCTGCAGAGCGACGAGGTGGCCTTCCGCGGGCAGCCGATCGGGGTGGTGGTCGCGGAGACCTCCGAGGTCGCCCGACAGGCCGCCGACGCGATCCGCGTGACCTACGACGAGCAGCCGCACGACGCCGAGCTCGCCGTCGACCGGGACGACCTCTACAAGCCGGAGAAGGTCAACGCCGGCCACCAGACCGACACCGCGGAGGGCGACGTCGCCGCGGCGATGGCCACCGCGGAGGTGACGCTGGAGCGCACCTACTCCACGGCGATGTACCACAACAACCCGCTCGAACCGCACGCGACGACGGCGCTGTGGGACGCCGAGGCGCAGTTCCTGACCCTGTGGGACTCCACCCAGGGCGTGCACCCCGACCGCGCCGCGGTCTGCGAGGTGTTCGGCCTGGAGCAGGAGCAGGTGCGGGTGGTCTGCCCCTACGTGGGCGGCGGGTTCGGCTCCAAGGGGCAGCCGCACGCCAACGTCATGCTCGCGACGATGGCCGCCCGCGCGCTGCCCGGCCGGCCGGTGAAGCTCGCGCTCACCCGGCAGCAGATGTTCTTCCTGGCCGGTTACCGCACGCCGACGATCCAGCAGATGCAGCTGGCCGCCGACCGGCGCGGCCGGCTGCAGGCGATCGCGATCGACGTCGTCGAGCAGACCTCGCGGATCAAGGAGTTCGCGGAGCAGACCGGCGTCCCCACGCGGATGATGTACGCCGCCCCGAACCGGCGCTCCACCCACCGGCTGGCCGCCCTCGACGTCCCGGTGCCCTCGTGGTTCCGCGCTCCGGGCGAGTGCCCCGGCATGTTCGGCCCCGAGGTCGCCATGGACGAGCTGGCCGAGGAGCTGGGCATCGACCCGATCGAGCTGCGGATCCTCAACGAGCCGGAGGTCGACCCGGAGACGGGCAAGCCCTGGTCGAGCCGCAGCCTGGTGCGCTGCCTGCGCGAGGGAGCCGAGCGGTTCGGCTGGGCCGACCGCCCGCGCGGACGGCGGGAGGGGAACTGGCTCGTCGGGCACGGGGTCGCGTCCTCGGTCTACCCGACGATGCGCCAGGCCACCTCGACGGCGAACCTGCGCTTCGAGGGCGGCCGCTACATCGCCGAGATCGGCGCCGCCGATCTCGGGACCGGGGCCTGGACGATCCTGCCGCAGATCACCGCCGACGCCCTCGGGGTGGACGTCGCCGATGTCGAGGTGCGGATCGGCGACACCCGCTACCCGGTCGCGTCGGTGGCCGGGGGTTCCTCGGGGACGAACACCTGGGGCTCGGCGCTCGTGGTGGCCGCGCGCACGTTCCGCGACAAGTTCGGCGGGGCGCCGGCGGACGGCGACGAGGTCTCCGGCGACGTCGACCAGGCCGCCAAGGACGACGCGCACGCCCCCTACGCGTTCGGCGCCCAGTTCGTGGAGGCGCGGGTGGACGTCGACACCGGCGAGATCCGGGTGCCGCGCATGCTCGGCGTCTTCGGCGTCGGCCGGGTGATCAACCCGACCACCGCCCGCTCGCAGCTCATCGGCGGGATGACGATGGGGCTGTCGATGGCGCTGCACGAGAACAGCGTCTGGGACTCCCGGATCGGGCAGGTGGCCAACCACGACCTGGCCGAGTACCACATCACCGTCAACGCCGACGTCGGCGAGATCGAGGCGGTGTGGCTCGACGAGCACGACCCCTACGTCAACGTGATGGGCGCCAAGGGGATCGGTGAGATCGGTATCACCGGAGCGGCGGCGGCGGTCGTCAACGCCGTGCACGCGGCGACCGGCGTGCGGGTGCGGGACCTCCCGGTCACGCTCGACAAGGTCCTCGCGGGGCTGCCCTGACCCCTGCGTCGGGCGGGACCGGCGTGACGTGACGAGTCGGTCCGGCACGCCGGTGATCCGCGCCATACCGTCGTGACGCCGGACGTGAAACGCGCTGGTCAGCGACTCGTCCGGGCTTTCCCATACGTCGCGGCGGCGGTGGCGCGCGGGAGGACCCCGTTGGGCGTGTTGCCCCGCCGCCGATCAGAATGGGCCCCGACATGGCGACTGCAGCAGCAGCGGCGGCCCGGGCCCCGCAGACGACCAGCCGACCGCTCCGGGCATGGCAGCAGGCCGCCCTCAGCCAGTACGAGGAGGCCTCCCCCAAGGACTTCCTCGTCACCGCTACGCCGGGCGCCGGCAAGACGACCTTCGCCCTGACCCTGGCGGCGCGGCTGCTGTCCCGGCGCGAGGTCGCCCGCGTCGTCGTCGTCGCCCCCACCGACCACCTGCGCCTGCAGTGGGCCGAGGCCGCCGACGCGATGGGCATCGTCCTCGACCCGAACCTGACCAACGCCGTCGGCCCGGTGCGCGCCGGCACCCAGGGCTACGTCACCACCTACGCCCAGGTCGCGGGCAAGCCGATGCTGCACGCCGCCCGCGCGACCGCGGTGAAGTCGCTGGTCATCCTCGACGAGGTGCACCACGCCGGTGACGGCCTCTCCTGGGGCGAGGCGGTCGAGGAGGCGTACGGCATGGCCGCGCGCCGGCTATGCCTGACCGGGACGCCGTTCCGCACCAAGCCCGACGAGCGCATCCCCTTCGTCCGCTACGAGGAGGACACCTTCGAGGGTGAGGCCGGCGGGCTGGTCAGCCGCGCCGACTACACCTACGGGTACAAGGAGGCGCTGGCCGACAACGTCGTCCGCCCCGTCGTCTTCGCCGCCTACACCGGCACCTCGCGCTGGCGGAACTCCGCGGGCGAGGTCGTGGCCGCTTCCCTCTCCGAGGCCGGCACCAAGTCGGTGGAGATGCAGGCCTGGCGCACCGCGCTGGACCCCAAGGGCCAGTGGGTGCCGCACGTCATCGCCGCCATGGACGACCGGATCACGCACCTCCGGGAGGAAGGCGGCATGCCCGACGCCGCCGGGCTGATCCTCGCCAGCGACCAGGACGACGCCCGCGACTACGCCAAGATCGTGCGCCGCGTGACCGGCAAGGCGCCGGAGCTGATCCTGTCCGACGACCCGAAGGCGTCGAAGAAGATCGAGAAGTTCGCCACCGGGACCGCACGGATCGCCGTCTGCGTGCGGATGATCTCCGAGGGCGTCGACGTCCCGCGCGCCGCCGTCCTCGCGTGGATGACCTCCTACCGGACGCCGCTGTTCTTCGCCCAGGCCGTCGGCCGCGTCGTCCGCTCCCGCTCGCCGCACGAGTCGGCGACCGTCTTCCTCCCCGCCGTCCGCCCGCTGCTGTCGCTGGCCGCCTCCATGGAGGAGCAGCGCAACCACGTCATGCCGCCGCCCCGGAGCCAGCCGGAGGAGGAGCTCGAGGCGCTCGACCTGCCGCCGCGGGAGCCGCGCGAGGGCGAGATGAAGCAGTGGGAGGCGCTCGAGGCCGACGCCCGCTTCGCCCACGTCCTGCACGGTGGGACGGCGCACACCGGTGCGGGGGGCCCGGCGACCGTCGTCGCCCCCGAGGAGGAGGACTTCCTCGGCATCCCCGGGCTGCTCACCCCCGAGCAGACGGCGTCGCTGCTGGCCAAGCGGGACGACGAGCTGCGGCTGCGGATCGCGGCGAGCCACCGGAACGACGCCGACGACTTCATGGTCGTCGAGGACCACCCGGACGAGGACGACGCCGGCCGCTCGTGGCGCGACGCCGCCGAGCTGCGCCGGGAGATCAACAAGCTGGTCAACCGCGTCGCCGCACGGACCTCGCAGCCGCAGGCAGTGGTGCACACCCAGCTGCGCCAGCAGGTGCCCGGCCCGCCGTCGGCGTCGGCGTCGGTCGACGTGCTCCGCGCCCGCCGCGAGCGCCTGCGCACGATGCTCTGACGCGGACCGCTCAGCTCTCGACCGGGGGCACGTCCGTGCGCACCAGACGCAGCCGCTCCGGCGGGATCACGCCTGGGAAGTACTCGTATCCCTCCCCCGAGGTCAGCAGGTCCGCCGGGTCGACGTCCTCCACGGCCCAGACGTCGACCGGACCGCCGGTGTTGTTCATGGCGACGAAGTAGTCCGCCGTCCACTCGTCGGGGGCGAGGAAGCAGCCTCCTGCTCCGGCACCGGGCTGCCCGCGATCCCCGGGGTATCGCCCATCCGCCGCCAGTCCAGGCCGTGGGCCTGGATCGACGCCCGGTTCCGCGACGAGGTGACGTGGAACATCACCCGTCGACCAGGAGACCGCGGGCCGCTGCGATCGCGACCGCCTCGGTGCGGCCGCCCGCGCCGAGCTTGGCCAGGATGTTGCTGACGTGCACGCTCGCGGTCTTCTCGCTGATGTAGAGCTCCGCGCCGATCTGCCGGTTGGTGCGCCCCTTCGCCAGCAGCTCGAGCACCGACTGCTCCCGCGGGGTGAGCACCGTGGAGACGTCCACCAGCCGGACGCCGGGGACGTCGAGCCGGCCCCGCCGGACCAGCGCCTCGACCGCCGTGCGCAGCGGCGCGGCACCCAGCCGGACGGCGACCTCGTGCGCGGCGCGCGCCTCGACGGCGGCCCCGGCCCGGTCGTCGTCGGCCAGCAGCGCCTCGGCCAGCCGCCACCGCGACCTCGCCTGCTCGTACACGTGCCCGTAGCCGAACGCCTCGACCGCCGCCTGCCACAGCTCCGGCGCGGCCTTCCCCGCCAACCGCGCCTGCTCGGCGTCCGCCCGCGCCTGCCAGGCCAGGCCCTCGACGCCCATCCCGCCCACCGAGCGCTCGAACACCTCGACCGCCGAGCGGGCGATCCCCACCAGCTCCTCACCGCGGCGCCCCCAGCCGTCGGCGGTGGCGTGATCCCCCGCCAGGCGGGCCGCGCAGGCCGCGTCGGCGGCCGCACCCAGCGCGGTGGCGACCAGCCGCAGCACCCCGAGGTGGTCGAACGGCCACACCTGCCGCAGCCGGGCGCTGGTGGCCACGGCGACGGCGACGGCGGTCTCCGGGTCGCCCGCCCAGCCGGCCAGGTCGATCTCGGCTGCCCCCGTGACCAGCGAGAGCAGGAAGTGGGTGTTCGACCGCTCGACCAGCGACCGTGCCCACGCCAGCCGGTCCCGCGCCGCCGGGTCGCCCCGGCCGACCAGCACGAGCAGCGCGGCGGCACGCACGTGCGCCGCCATCTCCGGCACCCGGGCGAGCAGGTCGGCCTCGGCCAGGCTGGCGTCCCACTCCCCCGCCGTGTACAGCGCCGTCACCCGCAGGTGCCGCAGCCCGGCCGGGTAGGTGGCCCACTCGACGCCCAGCCCCCGGGCCCGCTCGGTCGCCTGCTCGGTCAGCGCCAGCGAGCCCGCCACGTCGCCGGCCTCGAACCGGTCGATGGCGAGGTTGAACCAGGCCCGCATCTCCACGTCCACGTCACCGGAGCGCCGGGCACGCTCCAGCGCCTCGCCCAGGCGACGCCGCACCGCCTCGACGTCCGCGGCCGGGCGGGAGCGCACCTGCGAGACGGCGGTGTCCGACCACGCACCGTCCAGCCCCAGGACGTCGGCCGCCGCGAGCGCCTCCTCCGCGGCCGCGTCGCCCTCGGCGAGCAGGTTCAGGGCGAAGCACATCCGCGCATGCGTGGCCGCCGCCCAGGTGCGCACCTCCGACGGCGGGTCGGCCGGCACCAGGGCCATGGCGGCGCTGCTCTCGCGGTGCCCGCCGGTGTGGTCGTCGAGCCGGACCAGCGCCTGCGCGAGCGTGTAGTGCAGGCGGGCCCGCGTCACCGGGTCGCCGTCCGGCCCCACCAGTTCCAGCGCCGCGCGGAGCAGCGCTACCGCGCGGTGCAGCTCGCCCGCGGTGCGGGCGGCGGCGGCCGTCTCCACCAGCAGCGCCACCTGGTCGCGGCCGGCCCGCGCCGCCGCGTCGGCGACCGCCGGCCACAGGGCGAGCGCCGCCTCCAGGTGCTGCAGCTGCTCGGCCGGGGCGCCCACGCAGCAGGCGGCGACGGCGGCCTCCAGCGAGGCGCTGAACGCACCCGGCAGGTCGTTGCTCTCCCGCGCGTGGTGGGCGCGCTCGGCGGCGGTGCCGGCGTCGGGGTGGGCGCCCAGGTAGCCGGCGATCGCCGCGTGCAGCCGCACCCGCTCCCCCGGCAGGAGGTCGGCCAGCACGGCCTCGCGCAGCAGCGCGTGCCGGAAGCGGTAGCGGCCGTCGTCGGAGACGACGAGGAGGTGGTGGTGCACGACCTCGGCGAGCGCCCGGTCGAGCTCGTCGGGCGCCAGCTCGCCGATCGCGGCGACCAGTTCGTGGCGCACATGGCGCCCGGCGACCGCGGCCACCCGCAGGACCCGCTGCGCCGCCGGGGAGCGCTGCTCGACCCGGGCCAGCAGCACGTCGGCCAGCGCCAGCGGCAGCGCCTCGCCCTGCAGGCCCGCGGCGAGCAGCTCCTCGGCGTAGAAGGCGTTGCCCTCGGCCCGGGCGACGACGTCGTCCACGGTGCTCTCCGCGATACCGCCGGTCGCCCCCGCGAGCGTGCGCACCAGCTCCCCCACCGCGCCGTCCGGGAGCGGCGCCAGGTCGATGCGCTCCACACCGGGCAGCCGCACCAGCTCGGCGAGCAGGGGGCGCAGCGGGTGGCGGCGGTGCAGGTCGTCGGCGCGGTAGGAGACGACGACGGCGATCGGCTCCTCGACCAGCCGGGCCAGCAGGTAGCGCAGCAGGTCGCGGCTGGAGCGGTCGGCCCAGTGCACGTCCTCGAGCACGAGGAGCAGCGGGCCGGTGGCGGCGACCTCGCACAGCAGCCCGGCGACCGACTCGAACAGCTGCAGCCGCCCGTCGTCGACCGGCTGGGGCGCGGCCCGGTGCGGCAGCGGGCGGCCGAGGTCCTGCCCCTCGCCGGGCGGCGGCACCGGCACCGCGGCGCCCGGCCGACCCGAGACGAGGCCGGTGAGGACCGGGTTGTGCCGGGTCGCGGGGGCGAGCTCCGGGTCGGCCGCGAGCGGGCGCAGCAGGTCGACGAACGGCAGGTAGGGCAGGCCGACGTCGCCGAGGTCGACGCAGTGCCCGGTGAGCACCCGCAGCCCGCGCTCGGCCGCCCGCCGGCCCAGCTCGTCGAGCAGCCGGGTCTTGCCCACGCCGGCGTCGCCGGCGAGCAGCGCTGCGCACGCCCGGCCGGCGACGGCCCGTTCGACGTGCGCGAGCAGGCGGGCGAGCTCCTCGGCCCGGCCCACCAGCGGGGCGTCGTCCCAGCGTGACACGGCTGGCATCGTGGCACGCGGGGACGACAGGACTCCCCCGGATCCGCTCCGACCGGCTGCGCTCAGCGCGAACGCCGCCGGCGGCGCATCCACGGACCGCGCCCGGTGCGGGCGCCACGGCTGAGCGCCTGGAGCACCTCCCGGCGGTAGGCGAGTTCCGCGTCCAGGCCTGGGTTCGGGTAGTGCATGGTCATGGCCGTCCCTTCCTCGTCCGTGCTGACGGGAGGAACGGTCGTGCTGAGGGGTGCTGCGCGGCATCGGTCGGCCGGGCAGTCCCACGGCGCCGGGCGGGGCTGAGGCCCCCTCACGACGATCGGCCCCACCCTGAGGTGGGGCCGATCGGGGATGAGGTCCGGACCGGATGACGGCCGCCTCGCGGCGAAAAGCACAACACGGCTCCAGGCCCCCGACCGAGGTCGGGGCGGTAGTCCGTGAAGGCGTAACCAAATGGCACCCGGGGGCACGATGCACCCGGCCCGGACGTCTTCGAGGCTACCCGCGCTCCCCGGCGCGACACCCGCCCGGCGGCATTTTTCAGTTGAAGCCGCGCTCGTCCTGCTTCAGCGCCGTGTCGACGGTGAGCGCCGAGGCGATGACCATGCTGGCCAGCGGCTCGGGCAACCGGTAGTGCACCAGGACGACGTAGCGGTCGGCCGTGGTGAACATGGTCCGGGCCAGCCCTTCCCACTTCTTCGTGATCCGCGCGACCTCGACGCCGGCGGCGTCGGTGACGGCGAAGTCCCAGGCGCGCCAGTTCTCCGCCTGGATCGCGCCCACGAGCTGCCCGCCGGCCACCAGGTCGAAGCGGATCCGGCCGAAGACGTTGGCCTGCACGATCTCGCCGACAGGCGTCCCGTCGGGCCGCTCCACGACCACCCGCGAGCGCATGAGCTTCGCCGGTCGGGTGAGCACCAGCACCGGCCCGCGCGCGTCGCGCACCTCCAGCCGGTGGGTGAGGAACTGGTCGAGGCTGGAGACCAGCCGCACCGCCTTCTTCAGCGAGCTCTGCCCCACCTGCACGACGGCGCCGATCTGCTGACCATTGCCGTCGAGGACGGCGTACTCGTTGGTGAGCTCGATCAGCTTGGTCTTCTGGTTCACCAGCAGGACCGGCTGGTCGTACAGCGAGGGGCCTGCTCCCGGTGGCTGCTGCGGCGGAGGCGACGGCGTGGCCTGCTGGACGTGCTCGGACCAGCCCTGGCCGTCCCACCAGCGGGTGCCCTGGCCGCCGGCGGGATCGGGGTACCAGCCGGGCGGCGGCGGGGGTTGGCTCACGGCGGTCACGCTATCGCCGCTGCCCCGCACCGCCCGGCACCCGCGTGCCAGACTCCGACCGTGGCCGACCTGACCGACGTCGAGGCCCGTGTCCTCGCCGCCGTCGACGAGCGGTGGGCGGTGGAGCGGCTCTGCGCGCTGATCGCCGTCCCGTCCGTCGGCGGCACGGCCGCCGAGAGCGAGGTCCAGCACCTGCTCGCCGGCTGGCTCGACGAGCTCGGCTGCGACGTCGACCGCTGGCCGATCGACCTCGCCGAGGCCGCGACCGCCCCCGGCGCCCCCGGGCAGGAGGTGGTGCGCACCGAGGCCTGGGGCGTCGTCGGCACGCTCGGCGGCGACGGCACCCCGGCGCTGGTGCTCTCCGGCCACACCGACGTCGTCCCGCCCGGCGACCTCGGGCTGTGGGGCGGCGACCCGTTCGTCCCCCGGTTCGCCGACGGCGCGGTGCACGGGCGCGGGGCCTGCGACATGAAGGCCGGCGTCGCCGCCTGCCTGGCCGCCGTGCACGCCCTGCGGACGGCGGGGGTGCGCCTGGCCCGGCCGCTCGCCCTGCACGGTGTGGTGGGCGAGGAGGACGGCGGTCTCGGCGCGTGGGCCACCCTGCGGCGCGGCCACACCGGCGAGCTGTGCGTCATCCCCGAACCCACGGCGCAGGCCGTGGTGACGGCGCACGCCGGGGCGCTCACCTTCCGGCTGGAGATCACCGGGCACGCCGCGCACGCCGCCATGCGCGACCGCGGGGTGAGTGCGGTGGAGCTGTTCGCGCACGTGCACGCCGCGCTGCTCGCATTCGAGGCCGAGCGGCAGCGGGACGCCGATCCGCGCTTCGGCGACGCCCGGTTCCCCTACGGCATCTCCCTCGGCCGGGTGCAGGCCGGCGACTGGGCGAGCTCGGTGCCCGACCGGCTGGTCGCCGAGGGCCGCTACGGCGTGCGGATCGGCGAGCCGGTGGAGTCCGCGCGGGCGGCCCTGGAGACCCGCCTCGCCGAGGTCTGCGCCGCCCACCCCTGGCTGGCCACGCACCCGGTGCGGCTGACGTGGACCGGAGGGGCGTTCGCCAGCGGTCAGCTGCCGGCCGGGCACCCGCTGCTGCCGGCGGTGCGTGCGGCCGTGGTGGACGCCGGTGGGCCGCCCCCGCCCGAGCGGGCGCTCCCCGCGGGCACCGACCTGCGGCTCTACGCGGCCGAGGGCATCCCGACCCTGCACTACGGGCCCGGCGACCTGCACCTGGCCCATGGGCCGCAGGAGCGGGTACCCGTCGCCGAACTCGTCACCGCCGCCCGCGCCTTCGCCCTGCTGGCGCTGCGCAGCTGCGGGGTCCGGTGAGCGGCCCGGTCGGGTTCGAGGCCTGGGCGGCGCTCGCCGGGGACTCCCCCACCTCCCGCACCGAGTGGGCGGCGCTCGTCGCCGCCTGGAGCGAGCCGCACCGCCGCTACCACGACCTCGCCCACCTGGCCGCCGTCCTCGGGTTGGCCGAGCGGCTCTCCGCCGACGTCCCCGACCCCGACGCCGTCGCCCTGGCCGCCTGGTACCACGACGTCGTCTACGACCCGCTGCGCCCGGACAACGAGCAGGTCAGCGCCGAGCGCGCCCGCGCCGGGCTGCGGGGGCTGGTGCCCGAGGAACGGGTCGAGGAGGTGGCCCGGCTGGTCCTGCTCACGGCCGGGCACGACCCGGAACCCGGGGACGCCAACGGCGCGGCCCTGTGCGACGCCGACCTCGCCGTGCTCGCCGCTCCCCCGGCCGCGTACGCGGGGTACGCCTCGGCGGTGCGGGCCGAGTACGGGCACCTCTCCGACGAGGAGTTCACCGCCGGGCGGATCGCCGTCCTGGAGCGGCTGCTCGGCCTGCCCCGCCTCTACCGGCTCCCCGCCGCCGCGGAGTGGGAACCCCTCGCCCGCGCCAACCTGACCGCCGAGCTCACGCTCCTGCGGTCCCGCGCTTCCGCTGCCGCAGACCCGCCGCCAGGAGACGGCTGAGCAGCTCGCGGCAACCCACCGGCAGCGCGCCCGCGGCGACGGCGGCGTCGTAGAGGTCCGCAGGCACGTCGTAGTGGTCACCCTGGAACGCGCGCCGCGGGATGCCCAGCTCGGCGGCGACGAACGCGTGCAGCTCGTCGTAGGAGACGTCGCTGACCAGGTGCGACCACATCCGGCCCCGCCAGGGCCACACGGGGCTGTCGATGAGCACGGCCACGAGGAAGCAGTGTGCCCGGCCCGGCTAGCGTCTGTCGGGTGAGCAACGAGATCCGCTGGGGAATCGTCGGGCCGGGCCGCATCGCCGAGAAGGTGGTGGAGGACTTCGCGGTGGTGGAGGGCGCCCGCGCGGTCGCCGTCGCCTCCCGGTCGCAGGAGCGGGCCGACGGGTTCGCCGCGCGGCACGGCCTGGAGCGCGCCTACGGCTCCTACGCCGAGATCCTCGCCGACCCCGACGTCGACGTCCTCTACCTCGCCACCCCGCACCCGCAGCACCACGCGATCGCGCTGGGCGCCCTGCGCGCGGGGAAGGCGCTGCTCGTGGAGAAGGCGTTCACCGCCACCACCGCCGGGGCCACCGAGGTCGTCGACCTGGCCCGCGGGACGGGCACCTTCGTCATGGAGGCGATGTGGACCCGCTTCCAGCCGGCCGTCGTCGCGCTCAACGAGCTGGTGGCCGACGGGGCGATCGGCGAGGTGCGCTCGGTGCAGGCCGACCTGGGCGTCGCGCGCGAGTACGACCCGGTCGACCGGCTGTTCGCCCTGGAGCTCGGCGGCGGCGCGCTGCTCGACCTCGGCGTCTACGTCGTCTCCTTCGCCCAGATGCTGCTGGGCACGCCCGACCGCGTCGTCGCCACCGGCTCGCTGTTCCCCTCCGGCGCCGACGCGGAGGCGGCGATCATGCTCGGCTGGGACGACGGCCGCAACGCCGCGCTCACCACGTCGCTGAAGTACGCCCTGCCGGGGACTGCGCGCGTGGTGGGGACGACGGGCTGGATCGACGTCGTGCCCCGCTTCCACCACCCGCAGACCATCGTGCTGCACCGCGCGGGTGCCGAGCCGGAGGAGATCACCCGGCCGCAGACCGGTGCCGGGTACGCGCACGAGCTGCTCGAGGTGACCGAGTGCCTGCGCGCCGGGCGGACCGAGAGCGCCGTGATGCCGCTGGCCGACACGCTCGTCGTCCAGGACGTGCTGGGCCAGGCCGCCGACCAGCTGGGCGTGCGGCACGCCGAGGCGGTCGACGTCCTGTGATCGTCGTGACCGCCGCGGGCGGGGCCACCGGCACCGCCGTCGTCCGGGCACTGCTGGCGCGCGGGGAGCAGGTTCGCGCGGTGGTGGCGTCCCGTCGACCGCGGCCGGAGCTCGACGGCGCGGAGGTGGTCGTCGGCGACCTCACCGGCGATCTCTCCGCCGCGCTCGCCGGCGCCGACGCCCTGTACCTGATCTGGCCGAACTTCGACCCGGACGAGGCGACCGGTGCCCCCGCCGTGCTGACCGCCGCCGCCCGCGCGGGCGTCCGCCGGCTCGTCTACCACTCGGTGCTGCGGCCCCAGATCCGCGCGATGCCGCACCACGCCGCGAAGGACCGCGTGGAGGAGGCGCTGGACGGCGCCGTCGCCGGCACGGCCGCGCGGTGGCGGGTGCTGCAGCCCTGCGCGTACGCCGCCAACCTCGACGGCGCGATCGGAACGGCGACCGCGACCGGTGAGCTGCCCAGCCCGTGGGGGTTGCAGCAGGCGCAGTCCTTCGTCGACCTCCGCGACGTCGCCGACGCCGCTGCGGTGCTGCTCACCGAGGACGGCCTGGACAGCGGCACCTTCGAGGCCGTCGGCCCCGAGGAGCTCACCGCCCCCGACGTCGCGGCGCTGCTCACCGGGCGCTCCGGGCGGCCGGTCACCGCGGTCGACGTGCACGCCGAGGACGACGGGAGCTACGCCGGGCGCTGCCGCACCACGATGTTCGACTGGTACCGGGAGCACGGCTTCACCGGCAGCCCGCGGGTGCTGACGACGCTGCTCGGCCGGCCGCCGCGGACGTTCGCCGAGCACCTCGCCGACGGGGTGCCGGCGGGCAGCTGACCGTCCCCCGACCGGGTGGCTCGGCTGCAGCAGTCGCCGGAGCCTGCCGATGTGGAACGGGAACGGCCGTACCGACGGCCGTCCGTCCCGAGGGGATACGAACGTCCATGGCTCTGCTCGAAGGTCTGGCCGCACTGGCCGCGAAGTTCGCCGGTGCCAGCACCGTCGCCCAGGTGGCGACCGGTGTCGGCATCGCCACCGCCGGCGTGACCGGCGCGGGCGCCGTCGGTGTCCTCCCGGCGCCGGTGCAGGACGCCGTGGCGAGCACGGTCGAGACGGTGACGCCGTTCGACCTGCCGGAGTCCGAGCTCTCGACCGAGACCGAGACCGAGACCGAGACCGATGCGCCCGTCGGCGACACCGAGGTCGACCCCGTGACGACCGAGGACGAGGCCACCGACGACGAGGTCGTCGAGGAAGAGGCCGCCGAGGACGAGGCCACCGAGGAAGAGGTCGTCGAGGAAGAGGCCGCCGAGGAAGAGGCCGCCGAGGACGAGGCCACCGAGGAGCAGACGGGCGCCCGCGGCCTGGACAACGCCATCGCCCACGCGAACGAGCACGCGCAGGGGGCGCTGCAGGCGGCCCAGGCCCGTCAGGCGGCCCACGACGCCGAGAAGGCCGCCCGCGACGCGGCCCGGGACGCGGAGAAGGCCGCCCGCGACGCCGCGAAGGCCGCTCGCGCCGCCACCGCCCCGGTCGAGGAGACCGTCGCCGAGCCCGAGGAGACCGCCGGTGCGGCCACCGGGAAGCCCGCCGACCAGGGCCCGACGAACCAGGGGCGCGGCGGCAACTGACCCACGCGGTCAGACCGGGGGGACCTCCACCGGCGCCCAGGCCAGGCCGGTCGCCTGGTCGGCCGTGGGAACGCGGGTCGGAGTCCCCCCGGCGCGGCGGACGCACTCGGCGAAACGGACGGCGTCGATGACCGCGGCGCAGCCCGGGTCGTTGTTGAAGTAGACTAGGACGTCCGCGTCGCCGTAGGTGGTCGCGATCCGCTCGGCCCACAGCTGCAGGGTCTCGGCGCGGTAGCCCCAGCCCTCGAAGCCGTGGTGGAAGCGCAGATAGCCCCAGTCCGTGGTGCGCCAGAGCGGCGCGATCGGCTGCTCGTCCCGGTCGGCCCAGCACAGCGCGGCGCCGTAGCGCTCGAGCAGGGCCCGCACCTCGTCGGTCCACCACGACTCGTGCCGCGGCTCCACGGCCACCCGGGTACCGGCCGGGAACTGCGCCAGGCACTCGCGCAGCAGCTCGGGGTCGGCCTTCAGCGTCGGCGGCAGCTGCAGCAGCACCGTGTCCAGCTTGCCGGCGAGCCCCGCGGCGCGGCCCATCAGGCGGGCGACCGGCTCCTCGGGCTCGCGCAGCCGCTTGATGTGGGTGAGGAACCGGCTGGCCTTGACCGCCCACCGGAAGTCCGGCGGGGTGCGCTCCCGCCACTTCACGAACGTCTCGTGCTCCGGCAGCCGGTAGAAGGCGTTGTTGCTCTCCACGGTGGCGAAGTGCTGCACGTAGTGCTCCAGCCACAGCCGCTGCGGGAGCTTCGGCGGGTAGAAGGCGCCCCGCCAGTCGCGGTACTGCCACCCCGACGTCCCGATGATCACGGCCACGGACAGCCGCCTACCCTCCGCGGTCATGGCTGACGCACCCGCGCGCTTCAAGGACCTCTGCCTCGACGCCAACGACCACCACGCGCTCGCCGACTGGTGGTGCGCCGCCATCGGCTACGTGCGGCGCGACTCCCTCGAGGACGCCGAGAACCCGGAGGACGACGAGCCGCGTCCGCACGACTGGCCGATTCCGATCGTCGATCCGGCCGGCGAGGGACCGCTGATGTGGATCGTCCCGGTGCCCGAGCGGAAGACCATCAAGAACCGCGTGCACTTCGACGTCGTCGGTGAGACGCGGCCGCTCATCGCGGCGGGTGCGCGGATGGTGCGGGAGCAGGATGACGAGATCGAGTGGAGCGTCCTCGCCGACCCCGAGGGCAACGAGTTCTGCGTCTTCGCCCCCGAGTGAGCGGCGAGGGCGCCCCGGACGCCGACAGGGGCGGCCCCGCGATGCGGGACCGCCCCTGCTGGTGAGGCCATGGAACGGCCTCGTCCAGAGGCTCACCCCGAGCGTGCGAGGGGTGAGGAGGACGAGGTCCTCTTAGAAGTCCATGCCGCCCATGCCGCCCATGTCTCCACCCGGAGCGGCCGCAGCGGCCTTCTCCGGCTTGTCGGCGATGACGGCCTCGGTGGTGAGGAAGAGCGCCGCGATGGAGGCGGCGTTCTGCAGCGCCGAGCGGGTGACCTTGGCCGGGTCGATGATGCCGGCCGCGACCAGGTCCACGTACTCGCCGGTGGCGGCGTTGAGGCCCCAGCCGGTCTCCGAGTTGCGCACCTTCTCCGCGACGACGCCGCCCTCGAGGCCGGCGTTGATGGCGATCTGCTTCAGCGGCGCCTCGAGCGCGACGCGCACGATGTTGGCACCGGTCGCCTCGTCACCCTCGAGCTCGAGCTTGTCGAACGCGACGGCCGTGGCCTGCGCGAGAGCGACGCCACCACCGGCGACGATGCCCTCCTCGACGGCGGCCTTGGCGTTGCGCACCGCGTCCTCGATGCGGTGCTTGCGCTCCTTGAGCTCGACCTCGGTCGCGGCGCCGGCCTTGATGACGGCGACGCCACCGGCCAGCTTCGCCAGGCGCTCCTGCAGCTTCTCCCGGTCGTAGTCGGAGTCCGACCGCTCGATCTCGCTGCGGATCTGGTTGACCCGGCCCTGGATCTGGTCGGTGTCACCCGCACCCTCGACGATCGTCGTCTCGTCCTTGGTGACGACGACCTTGCGGGCCCGGCCGAGCAGCTCGAGGTCGGCGGTGTCGAGCTTGAGGCCGACCTCCTCGCTGATGACCTGGCCACCGGTGAGGATGGCGATGTCGCCCAGCATGGCCTTGCGGCGGTCACCGAAGCCCGGGGCCTTGACGGCGACGGACTTGAAGGTGCCGCGGATCTTGTTCACGACCAGGGTCGCGAGGGCCTCGCCCTCGACGTCCTCGCTGATGATGGCCAGCGGCTTGCCCGACTGCATGACCTTCTCCAGCAGCGGGAGCAGGTCCTTGACCGAGCTGATCTTCGAGTTGACGACGAGCACGTACGGGTCGTCGAGGACGGCCTCCATGCGCTCGGTGTCGGTGACGAAGTAGGGCGAGATGTAGCCCTTGTCGAAGCGCATGCCCTCGGTGAGCTCGAGCTCGAGGCCGAAGGTGTTGCTCTCCTCGACGGTGATGACGCCTTCCTTGCCCACCTTGTCCATCGCCTCGGCGATGAGCTCACCGATGGCGGGGTCGGCGGCGGAGATCGACGCGGTGGCGGCGATCTGCTCCTTGGTCTCGACGTCCTTGGCCGTGGAGAGCAGGTACTCGCTGACCGAGGCGACGGCCTTCTCGATGCCCTTCTTCAGGGCCATCGGGTTCGCGCCGGCGGCGACGTTGCGCAGACCCTCGCGGACGAGCGCCTGGGCGAGCACGGTGGCGGTGGTGGTGCCGTCACCCGCGACGTCGTCGGTCTTCTTCGCGACCTCCTTGACGAGCTCGGCCCCGATCTTCTCCCACGGGTCCTCGAGCTCGATCTCCTTGGCGATGCTCACACCATCGTTGGTGATGGTGGGCGCGCCCCACTTCTTCTCAAGAACGACGTTCCGGCCACGGGGGCCGAGGGTCACCTTGACGGCGTCGGCGAGGGTGTTCATCCCTCGCTCGAGGCCGCGGCGCGCCTCTTCGTTGAACGCGATCATCTTGGCCATGTGGTGATGTCCTCCGAGCATGGATCGCTGCACGGCCGGGTCCGGCGCCCGCGACGGACGACACCAGCGACGTGGACGCTCCGTCGGCCCACGGACCGGTGCCTCACCGTTCCGACCTGATTGGCACTCAGGAGCCCTGAGTGCCAGAACTGAGTCTGGCACTCGACCCCTGCGAGTGCAAGAACTGGGTCCCCCGACCGGCTGTTCCCACCCCCCGGGGGGCTCTCACCGGGGCGGGCTGGTCCGCGGCACCTGGTCGACCGCCGCCATCACCCGGACAGCGAGCCTGCCGGAAGGGCGCACGCGGTGGGAACCGAGCCCCCGGAACGACCGAGGCCCGGTCCCCCGTGGGGAAACCGGGCCTCGGCCGGTGTTGCCGAGTGGTCTCAGGCGCTGCGGACGGCGTCGGCCTGGGGGCCCTTGGCGCCCTGGACGACCTCGAACTCGACCCGCTGCCCCTCGTCGAGGCTCTTGTACCCGTCCATCTGGATGGACGAGTAGTGGACGAAGACGTCCTCGCCGCCGTCGACGGCGATGAAGCCGAAACCCTTCTCGGCGTTGAACCACTTCACGGTGCCCTGTGCCACGTGTGCTCCCACGTTTCGTGCGTGCGGCGCCCCATCGCTCTCGATGTGGCGGGGTCTCGCTCTTCCGCCCGCCGAACACGAACGTGGAACTCGAACCGCGCGAGACGGTACAGCAGAGAAGCGCAGGTGACAGCCCCACGCGCGCACGACGCACCCGGATCCGGCGACGACGTCGCCCGGACCGGGGAACCGACGGGGACTCTACGCCCCCCGCCGGACGGACCGCTCAGCCGATGAGACCGGCCGCCCGCACCGACTTCAGCGACGGCTCGACCCGGTGCGTGGGACCGACGACCGGCTCCAGCGGGTCGAGGGTCTTCAGGCCCTCCCCGGTGTTGAGGACGACGGTCTCCTTGGCCGGGTCCAGCTGGCCGCCCTCCACCAGCTTGCGCAGGACGGCGACGGTCACCCCGCCCGCGGTCTCGGCGAAGACGCCGGTCGTACGGGCGAGGTCGCGGATGCCCTGGACGATCTCGTCGTCCCCGACCCGGGCCACCGAGCCGCCGGTGCGGCGGATCGCGTCGAGCGCGTAGGGGCCGTCGGCCGGGTTGCCGATGTTCAGCGACTTGGCGATGCCGGTGGGCTTCACCGGCTTGACGACGTCCCACCCGTTGTCGAAGGCGGTGGCGATCGGGTCGCAGCCGGCCGACTGCGCACCGAAGATCGTCCACTCGGTCGCCTCGACGATGCCCGCGGCGGTGAGCTCGCGGAAGGCCTTGTCCACCTTGGTGAGCAGCGACCCCGACGCCATGGGGATGACGACCTGGGCCGGGATCCGCCAGCCGAGCTGCTCGGCGATCTCGTAGCCCATCGTCTTGGAGCCCTCGGCGTAGTAGGGCCGCACGTTCTGGTTGACGAAGGCGGTGTCTTCGAACTCGTCGGTCTCGGCGAGCTCGCTGGTCAGCCGGTTGACGTCGTCGTAGGAGCCGTCGACGGCGACCAGGGTCTGGCCGTAGACGGCGGACTGGACGACCTTGCCGGGCTCCAGGTCGCTCGGGATGAAGACGAACGACGGCAGGCCGACGCGGGCGGCGTGCGCGGCGACCGAGTTGGCCAGGTTGCCGGTGGAGGCGGCGGCGATCTTCGTGTACCCGAGCCCCTTGGCGGCGGTCGCGGCGAGGCTGACCACGCGGTCCTTGAAGGAGTGGGTGGGGTTGGCCGAGTCGTCCTTCACCCACAGCCCGCCGGTGAGGCCGAGCTCGGCGGCGAGCCGGTCGGCGCGGACCAGCGGGGTCATGCCCGGGTCCAGCGAGACGCGGTCGGCCGGGTGCTGACCCACCGGCAGGAGGGCCACGTAGCGCCAGATGTTCTGCGGCCCGGCCTCGATCTGCTCGCGGGTGACCGCCTTCATCAGCTCGGGGTCGTAGTCGACCTCCAGGGGGCCGAAGCACTCGGCGCAGGCGTGCTCGGCGATGAGCCCGAACGTGGCGCCGCAGTTGCGGCAGACGAGCCCGCGGGCGGGACACGGGGGCACGGGGCCACCGGCGCTGGAGTCGGCCTGGACGGATCCGGGAGCGGTGAGGGTCATGCGACGACTACCTCCTCATCTTCCCCGCAGCGGGCCGTCGAGCCGCGCGGGACGGAATTGGCACCTCCCGCTGCACGTGCGCGCAGGCGGCGGTTGCCGGGGCTTCGTCGGGCCGTGTCCCTCTGCCCCTCTGGATGAGTGAACGGCGTGAACTGTACCCAGTGGCGAGCCGGGCCCAGCGGCCGGACAGGATGGCCTGGTGACCGCGCGCGTCGTCTACACGGACCTCGACGGCACGATGGTGGGGCCGCGGGGCTCCTTCTGGCACACGGCCGGGCGGGAGCTGACCGACGGGCCGGCCGCCGCACTGCTCGACCTGCACCGCGCCGGAGTGGCGTTGGTGCTGGTCAGCGGCCGGACGTACGAGCAGGTGGTGGAGGCCGCGCGGATCTTCGCCGCCGACGGCGCCATCGCCGAACTGGGCGCCACGATCGGCTGGGGATCCGGGCGGACCACCCACCGCCTGCGCGGCGCCCTGCCCGAGGAGTACGGCGACCGCACGCCGATGGAGGTGATGGCCGAGCTCGGCGTCGTTGAGGAGCTGATCGCCGCGCACCCGGGGCGGCTGGAGTGGCACGCCCCGTGGCACGCCACGCACGCCACCGATGCGCTGCTGCGCGGCCGGGTCGACGCCCTCGCCGTCGACGCCTGGCTGGCCGAGCGCGGCGTGGGCTGGCTGACGCTCAAGGACAACGGCGCGATCCCGGCGGCCTCCTGGATGGGCCTGGACGACGACGCCGCGCCGCCGCGGGTCTACCACCTGATGCCGCGCGGCATCTCCAAGGGCGCGGCGATCGCCTGGGACCTGGAGCGGCGCGGCCTCACCCCCGACGATGCCGTCGCGATCGGGGACAGCGTCAGCGACCTCGACATGGCGCCCGCGGTGCGCCGGCTGTGGATCACCGCGAACGGGGGCGCCGCCGACGGGATGGCCGAGCTGCTGTCCGCCGTCCCCAACGTGACGGTCACCGACGCCCCCATGGGCGAGGGCTGGGCCCAGGCGGTACGCGCGTCCCTGTGAGCGCTCAGCTGCTCCCGCCGGTGCCCGCACGGGACCGTCTGGCGACCAGCACACCGACGAGGACGGCCACCAGCACGATGACCACCAGCTCGACGGAGCCGATCGCGCCGAGCAAGGGCAACAGCAGGAGCAGGACGACGAAGCAGACGACCCCGGCCACGAGACCCCGGAGTCCGCTCATGCAGGACAAGCTACGTCGGCGACGGCCTCGCGGACAGGGGTCAGCTGGTGACGTCGCGGCGGGCGAAGTGGCGGAAGCCGAGCGCCGTGAAGACGGCGATGTAGACCAGCGACTGGATCACGCCGCGGAACAGGTCGCCGTCGTCGACCGGCGTCTGCAGCAGGTCGGTCCAGGCGAACTCCTCCGCCGTCGGGAACCAGTCGCGGATCGACCCGAGCTGCTCCACCTGGTCGAGGATGGCGAAGACGAACATGGTGAACACCGCGCCACCGACCGCCGCCAGCGGTGCGTCGGTGATGGTGGAGAACCAGAACGCCAGCGCGCCGACGACGAGCAGGTGGATGGCCAGGTAGCCGAGCATCCCGGCCAGCCGCAGCATGCCCTCGCCCTGGTCGATCCCCACCCCGACCGGCGTCCGGATGTCGTCGAAGCCGAACGCGATCCCACCGGCGACCACAGCGACCGCGGCGAGCGTGACCAGCG
Source organism: Blastococcus sp. SYSU DS0552 (assembly GCF_054050815.1). Classification (NCBI taxonomy): domain Bacteria; kingdom Bacillati; phylum Actinomycetota; class Actinomycetes; order Geodermatophilales; family Geodermatophilaceae; genus Blastococcus; species Blastococcus sp. SYSU DS0552. Next base: position 176,952 of record NZ_JBJHAB010000002.1, on the reverse strand, counting down.
CCGCCACCGACTGCACGAGGGCGGCCAGCCACTTCTGCCGCAGCAGCCGCATCCGCGGGACCGGCGTGGCCAGGGCGTACCGCAGCGAGCCCCACTGCGCCTCGACGGCCACGGTGTCGCCGAAGAAGAGCGCGTAGACCACCACGAGGAAGAAGCTGGTCGTCGCGAACAGCACGAACAGGGTGAAGTTCAGCCCGCTCGCCGTCGCGACGTCGACCAGGTTGATCCGGTTGTTCTCCGCCGCCTCCTCGCTGGCGCCCAGCTGGAGGGCGGCGATGAGCACCAGCGGGAGCGCCACCATGAGCGCGAACACGCCGATCGTGCGGCGGCGCTTGAACTGCCGGCGCAGCTCCACCGACAGCCGGAGCGTCCGCTCCGGCCGGTAGCCGGCGACCGCGCCGGTCGACTGCACGTGCTCGGAGTCCACGGATCGACTGGTCGTGCTCATGACTCCCCCACCAGGGCCAGGAAGGCGTCCTCCAGGCGTCGTCGCGGCGTGAACTGCTCGACGGCGATACCGGCGGACACCAGCGCCTGCAGCACGTCGGCGCGGCGGGCGCCGTCCAGCTCGGCGACCAGGCCGTCGTCGCCGCGCGCGCCGGAGACCCCGGGCAGCGACGAGAGGACGGCGATCGCCCGGTCGGTGTCGGCGTCGTCGGCCAGGCCCACGAGCACCGAGCCACCGGTGCCGACGATCTCCTCCACCGTGCCCTGCACGATCTTCTGGCCCTTGGCCATGACCACCACGTGGCTGCAGGTCTGCTCGATCTCGCTGAGCAGGTGGCTGGAGACGATCACGGTGCGCCCGGTGGCCGCGTAGGAGCGCAGCACGTCGCGCATCGCGTGGATCTGCGGCGGGTCGAGCCCGTTGGTCGGTTCGTCGAGGACCAGCAGGTCGGGCAGGCCCAGCATCGCCTGGGCGATGGCGACCCGCTGGCGCATGCCCTGGCTGTACCGGCGCACCGGCCGGTCGATGGCGGCGCCGAGCCCGGCGACCTCGATGGCCTCGTCCATGTGCGCGTCCTCGGCCGGCCGGCCGGTGGCGGCCCAGTACAGGGTGAGGTTGTCGCGGCCGGACAGGTGCGGCTGCAGCCCGGTGCCCTCCACGAAGGAACCCAGCCGCGACAGCACCGGGGCGCCGGGGCCGGCAGCGTGCCCGAAGACGCTGATCCGCCCGTCCGTGGGCCGGATGAGGCCCATCAGCATCCGCAGGGACGTGGTCTTGCCGGCGCCGTTCGGCCCGAGCAGGCCGAGTACCTGCCCGCGGCGCACCTCGAACGACAGGTCGCGCACCGCGACGAAGCCGTCCTTGTAGGCCTTCGTCACGCCCTCGAAGCGCAGGGGGACGTCCTCGCCGTCGGGCTCGACGCTGGACAGCTGCCGCTGACGACGCCGGCCCCACCACAGGCCGGCCAGCCAGCCGAGCAGGCCGAGCCCCGCGAGGACGCCCAGCAGCACCCACCAGCGCGACGCACCGGTCGCGGCCCCGCTCTCGCCGGAGACCGTCGGTGCGGCGAGCTGCGCCTCGCCCGCGGCCACGCCGTCGGCGGCGCCGGGCGAGGCGAGGCCCACCGAGTAGACGGCCGACTCGGCGGGCAGCGCGTACGCCTGGTCGGTGGAGGACACCAGCACGCGCATGGTGTGGCCCGCCTCGAACCGGTGCACGATCGCGGGCAGGGTCACGCTCACGCGCGTCGGGGCGGTGGGGTCGGTGGAGACGTCGGGAAGCGCCAGGGGCGCGACCAGGCCGCCCGGCAGCGTCGTCGCGCCGTCGGGCCCGACGTCGTAGAGCTTGGCGAACAGGGTGGCGCTGCCGCTGGGCGAGGCGACCGCGAGGTCGACCGTCGAGGCGCCCACGACCTCGACCGGGGCGTCGAGCGGGGCACTGTCGAAGGCGGCGTACTGGCCGGGGATCTCCGCGGTGGTCCCGCCGAGCGCCGACGTCAGGGCGCCCAGACCCGGGACGGTGGTGAGGGACGCGGGGGTGCCGCCGGCCGGGGTGACCACCGGCTGCACGGGTCCCTCGACGCTCACGGCGCGACGCTCGGCCGGCTCGGCGCCGTCGAGCCCCGGATAGGCGTCGGCGACGACGGTCTGGCCGCCGCCCTGGACGCGGCCGACGGTGGCACCCAGGCCGGTGGGCGCGGGGAACTCGAAGCCCGTGCCCGGGTCGTCGCCCTGCCCCCGCAGGTGCCGGTCGAACCAGCCGGCCACGGCCGCGCGCAGCGACTCACGCTGCCGGTCCGACCCCGAGGCGTCGTGCCCACCGGAGTACCAGACCACCTTGACCGGGGTGCCGTCGGCGGCGATGCCGCGGGCGTTGGCGTCGGCCTGGCCGAGGCCGAAGAGCGAGTCCTGCGTGCCCTGGACCAGCAGGGTGGGGACGTCGATGCGGTCCAGCACACCCGCCGGGCTGCTGCGGTCGAGCACCGCGGCGACCTCCGGGGTGAGGGTTCCGGAGGCCGCGGCCGCCTGGTAGGCCTGGCACACCTCGACGCTGAACCGGCCGCAGGTGAGCAGCTGCTCGGCGGCCTCGGGGTTCTCGGCGGCCTGCTCGAGCAGCTCGGGCGGGAGCGCGGGCGGGCCGGCGGGGGCCGGCGCCGCGACGGTGCCGCCGCCCACCGCCTCGCCGTCGAGGCCCTCGTCGCCGCCGGCCTGGCCGGCACCCCCGAGGGAGTCGAGCAGCCCCCCGGAGGCGGAACCGATGCCGAAGAAGAGCCCGGCCCACAGGCGCTTGTAGACGCCGGCCGCCTCCGGCTGCGGTGTCGCGGCCACGGTGCCGGCGTCGAGGTCGCCGGTCTGGGAGGGGAACAGCGCGGCGGTGAGGGAGTTCCAGGTGATCTGCGGGGCGATCGCGTCGACCCGCTCGTCGTAGGCGGCGCCCAGCAGCGCCAGCGCCCCGCCGTAGGAGGCGCCGGCGACCCCGACCCGCGGGTCGCCCTCGGCGTCCAGCTCGACCTCGTCGCGGGCGGCCAGCAGGTCGAGCAGCGTGGAGAGGTCGGCGACCTCGTAACGCGGGTCGTTGAGCCCGATCCGCCCGGTGCTCGCACCGAAGCCCCGGGCCGAGTAGGTGAGGACGACGTAGCCGCGCTCGGCCAGGTCGGCCGCATCCTCGGCCACGGAGCGCTTGCTGCCACCGAAGCCGTGCGCGAGCACGACGGCCGGCGCCGGGTCGTCGCCGCCCGGCAGGTACAGCGTGGTGTCGAGCTCGACGGCGTCCTCCCCCGAGCCAGAGGGGATCCGGAGCTCCTCCGTGCGCACCTCGGCGGCGCCCGCCGGGGACGCGAGGACGAGGCCGGCGGGCAGGGCGAGGGCGAGCAGGGCGGCGGCCGCGGCCCGCGCACGAGGGCGCGAGCGGGGACGCGCGGGCCCTCGGAGGGGACGCACGCTGCCCCCAACGGCCGGACGGCCGCTCCTGTTCCGGGTACCCGGCAAGACCGGCGTCAGGGCTGCCAGTTGCCGGTGGCGACGATGACGAGTCCGGGTGCGGGGACGTCGGCCACCTCGAAGAAGCGCGGGGCGGGGCCGGCGAGGTCGGGGAACTGGTCGACCAGCTGGAGCGCGGCCTGGCGCTGCTGCTCGTCCCCCTCGGTGAAGAAGACCGTGGTGACCGAGACGTCGGTGCCCGGGTAGGCGCCCACGCCGGGCGACTCCCAGCCGCCGGAGACCACGGCGCCGGAGATCGTGGCGGCGAGGCCGGCGATGTTCGTGGCGTTGAGAACGGTGACGGGGACGCGCACGGGGGTGGTGATCGGCGGCTCGACGACGATGGGCTCCTCGGGCAGCGGCGGCAGGGCGGCGGTGGGGACCGCGACGGTGGGCGCACTGGCCGGTGCGGGAGCGGCGGCCGCGGCCTCCTCCTTCTCCGGGGCGGTCACCGTGTAGACGCCGAGGACGGCACCGGCGACGACGGCCATGGCGACCAGGCCCTTGAGCACGCGCCGCGGCTTGCGCTCGGGCTCGTCGTCGAAGATCACCTCGGGCGTGCCGCTGCGCTTGGCCGCCTTGCGGCGGGCGGCGTCGGCGGCCTGCCGCTCGGCGCGGTAGGCGGCGCGGCCACCCTTGACCGCCGCGGCGCCCGCGGCGGCGGCATCCACCTCGCGCTCGAGGTCGTAGCCGGCCTCGTAGTTGCCGGTTTCGTCGTAGCCGGCCTCGTCGTCGAGGTCGCGGCGGGCCTTCGCACCCCGCTCGGGGATCGCGGTGGTGGCCGGCGCGTGCGGCATCTCCGGCGCAGCACCCAGGCCGAGGCGCGACCGCCCCGTCTCGTCGCTGCGCGAGGGTTTGGTCCAGTCGCCGTAGGAGGAGGCGGGCGCACCGGACGGCGTGGTCTGCCGCGGCACGCGAGGAACCAGCGGCGCGGGCCCGCGCCGCCCGAGGCCACGGGCCGGTCCGGTGGTGACCAGGGGCTCGTCCTCGACGAGGAGCCCGGCGGGCGCCGGGCTCACGACCCTGCCGGAGGGTCGGGCAGCCTGCTGCGGCGGCTCGCCGGCGGACACGGGTGCCAGGACGTCGGCGCCGCGAGCCGGCACCGGGACCTCCCCGAGGGCGGCGGGAGCGGGGGCGGGGGCGGGGACCGCGGCGAACGGTGCGGCGCTGGTGCGCGGCGCGGGGGCAGCAGCAGCGCGGGGTCCGGCAGGCACGGGTGGCAGCGGCAGGCGGGAGCGGGAGATCTGCCGGGCACCGTCGGCGGCGGGCACGTCCGCCCGGACGTCGCGCCGGAGGGCCGCCCGGTCGCGCCCGGGCGCGGTGGGGTGGTCGCTCAGGCCGGCACCGGACCACGCACCCTCAGGGGTATCGGTCCTGCGCCGCCCAGCGGCTGCAGACGCGTTCCCCTGATCCAGTCCGTCACTGCCTGACGCGGCGTGCCTGCCCACGGTGACCGAATCTAATCGATGTCATTCCCGATGCCCAGGACCTTCACCGAACGCGTTCGCTGCCGTGCCGTGCGCAACCGGCGGAGACGCCGGACCAGGAGCGGATCGGCGGCCAGCGCCTCGGGGCGTTCGACCAGCGCGTTGAGCGCCTGGTAGTACCGCGTCGGCGTCGTGCCGAACAGGTCGCGGATCGCCGTCTCCTTCGCGCCGGCCCGCCGCCACCACTGGCGCTCGAAGCCGAGCATCTCGTGCTCGCGCCGCGTCAGGCCCACGCCTCCGGCCTGCACGGACTCCTCCCCTGACCCGTCGGCCCGGGGCGGGGAGACCACGGGGGCTGGGTCGCTGCTCATGGGTTCGACCATCTCCTGACCTGCTCTGCCGACCGGGAACCCCGGCGGCTCGAGGACGACGGTAGCGCCGCCCACCGACGTTTCCGGCCGGCCCGCCGAGGCGGGTCCGACTGCCCGTCAGGGGGTGGCGACCACCGCGTCGCGGGCGCCTCTGCGGGCCCCGGCCCGGGCGTGTCGCCACGTGTCGGCGGTGAAGACCGCCAGGGCGACCCAGACGATCACGAAACCGGCCAGCCGGGCCGGCGGCATGGGCTCGTCGTAGACGAAGACGCCGATCGCCAGCTGCATCAGCGGCGTCAGGTATTGCAGCAGGCCCACCGTCGACAGGGGGATGCGCCGGGCCGCCGCGGCGAACAGCAGCAACGGCACCGCCGTCGCCACCCCGGCGCTGGCCAGCAGCAGGGCGTGCCCGGTGCCCGCGTTGGCGAACGTGCCGGTCCCGTCGGAGTGCAGGACCGCGAGGACCACTCCCGCGGGGACCGCGACCAGCGCCGTCTCCAGGAAGAGCCCGGGCGCCGCCTCGATCGACACGAGCTTCTTCATCAGGCCGTACAGGCCGAAGGACAGGGCCAGGCCGAGCGCGATCCACGGCGGGCGTCCGTAGTCGATGGTCAGCACCGCGACGGCGACCGCGGCGGTGCCGACGGCCACCCACTGCAGCGGGCGGAGCCGCTCGCTGAAGACGACGACGCCGAGGAGGACGCTGACCAGCGGGTTGATGAAGTAGCCGAGCGAGGCCTCCACGACCTGCCCGGAGTTCACGCCGTAGACGTAGATCAGCCAGTTCACGGCGATCAGCACGGCGGCGCCGGCGAGGATCAGCAGCGTGCGCGGGCTGCTCACCGCCGCCCGGACGTGTCCCCAGCGCCGGACGACGCACAGCAGCAACCCGACGAACAGCAGCGACCAGAGCACCCGGTGCGCCACGATCTCCAGGCCGCTCGCGGGCTCCAGGAGTGGGAAGTACAGCGGGAAGATGCCCCAGAGCGCGTAGGCGCCGAGCCCGGAGACCACCCCCAGGCGACGCTCGTCCACGGCGGCACCGTACGCCCGGCGGGAACGCCGGCCGTACGCGACCGGATCGGCCTACCGTCGGGGGTGTGAGCAGGCAGCGACCCGGACCCCTGCAGTGGGTCTGGTACGCCTACGGCGGAGGGCTGCCCCGCGAGCTGTCGCCCTGGGTGCTGGCCGACACCACCCGCAACACCTGGGTGTGGCGCCACCTCGCCCGGGCGGTCGTGCAGCTGCTGCCGCTCGTCGTGCTGTGCCTGCTCGTGGTGCCCGTCCCGCTGGTCTACCGGGTCTCCGCCGCCGCCGGCGGCCTGCTGCTCGGGCTGCTCTTCTCGCTGGCCTACATGGTGGAGACGATCGAGCACCGCGTGGCCAAGGCCGGGTACCAACCGGGGACGGCGGCCCGGCTGCGGGCCGAACGCGCCGAGCGGGCGCGAGTGGAACGGCTCTCGCCCTACCGGCGCGACGGCGCGGGGAGCTTCGACTGAGCCGCCCGCCCGGCGCTCAGGACCAGCGCCGGAGCACCTCCACGGCGGTGGTGCCGCCCGGCGCGGGCGGGGCTACCGGTGGCGGCGGCGCCGTCCGCGAGAACCGGGGCGCCGGGGACGCCTGCTGGACGCCCCCGAGCTCCGCGTACGTCCCCCGGGCGACCAGGTGCGGGTGCACGGCGGCCTCCTCGTAGGAGAGCACTGGCGTCACGCAGGCGTCGGTGCCGGCGAACAGCTCAGCCCACTCGTCGCGCGTCCGGCTCGCGAACGTCCCGGTGAACACCTCCCGCATCCGGGGCCAGCCGGACCGGTCGTCCTGGTCACCCAGCGCCGCGGCGTCCAGGCCGAGCCCGGCGAGCAGGGCGGCGTAGAACTGCGGCTCGAGGGCGCCCACCGCCACGAACCGCCCGTCGGCGCAGGCGTACGTGTCGTAGAACGGCGCCCCGCCGTCGGCCGTAGGGCAACGGTCTGCAGCGGGGCGCGCACCGCCCGCGCACCGACCGGGGCGACGACGGCCATGCGCTCGGGTCCGGCCCGGGCCGGACCCCGGCGCCGCCGTCGGTGGCCGCGGGCAGGGATTCTCCGCGGTGCCCGTGCGAAGAGGCCGGACACCGGGCACGGCACCACCGTGGAGCCGACGAGGGGACTCGAACCCCTAACCGCCCGATTACAAGTCGGGTGCGCTACCAATTGCGCCACGCCGGCGGGACGTGGGGACAGGTCCCGGGCACGAGTCTAGGGACAGCGCCGACGAGAACTCCGCCGCGTCGGCGACGCGGCCGGGGCCGATGGACAGCACGCCGAGCCAGGGCATCGTCTCGGCGGCCTCCGGATGGACGGCGCTGGACGGCGGCAGGGGCCGCAGGTCAGGCGGCCTCGGTCTCCGCGCTGGGGTCGGCGGGCGGCGGTGAGCTGCGGACGAAACCGGCCGGGTCGGCGCTGCCGAGCGGGGCGGCGGCGAGCCAGCGGGCGAACCCGGCCGGGTCGCGGCGCTCCAGCTCGTCGAGGACCTGCGCCCGCCGGGCGACCAGCCGCTGCCGCACCGCGGGCGCCAGCGGTCGCTGCAGCTCGGCGCTCGTGCGCCGCCACTCCTCGCCGAGCGTGGCGGTCGACGCGCCCGCCACGGCGGTGGACGGCGTCCAGCCGGTGGGCACCGGACCGGCGCCCACCGACGTCACCGGGCGGGCCGGTGCGTCTCGGCGGTCACGCAGCCAGCGGAGCGCAGCCCAGCCCGCGGCACCGAACCCGATCAGCAGCAGCGCCGCCGCTCCTCCGGCGAGCACCGCCGTTCCGCTCACCACCAGCAGCACGCCGACCGTCACGGCCGCGGCCTGCCCCGCCACCTCGAGCGTCGACCGGCGCGTCGGCCCCGGGGTCTCGCGGGCGACGCCGGCGGCGACGCACCCGGCCAGCGCCCCGGAGACGCAGACGGCCACCAGCCCGGGGCCGCGCAGCGCGATGCCGCCGACGACCGCCATGACAGCGGCACAGGCCAGGCCCAGGCCGATCACGAACCTGACGAGAGGACCACGGAGGGGCACGGAGAGCTCCACGGGGGCGACGGGGGCGGGCACCGGGCCGCGGGAGTGCACCCGCGCCCCAGGCACCGCCACTACCCGCCTCCGGGCACCGATGCACACGGGATCCGGCCCGATCACCCACCTGGCCGGGGCCCGGGGAGCACCGGGCAGGATCGGCGTCGTGGGGTCTTCCGTGGTCGACGTCGATCTCCGGCTCGGCGTCGTCCTGGTGGCCCTGACCGCGCTGGCCGCCACGGGCGGTCGCCTGTCCGGGCTCGGCGAGGACCGGTCGGTGCTCGTGGCGGCAGTGCGCGCCACCGTGCAGCTCGCCGTCGTCTCCACCGTCCTGCTGGTCGTCGTCGAGTCGCTGTGGCTCTCCGCCGTCTTCGTGCTGCTCATGGTCTCGGTCGCGAGCGTCACCGCAGCCGGCCGGGCCACCGGCCTGCCGCTGCGCTCCCCCGGAACGGCGCCACGGCTGGCCGCCGTCGCCGCTCCGGTGGTCGGCGGCGCCGGCCCCGTGGTCGCGCTCGTGCTGGCCAGCGGAACCGTGCCGCTGCGCGGGGAGGCGGTCATCCCCATCGCCGGCATCCTCATCGGCGGCGCGATGACCGCCACCTCCCTGGCGGGTCGGCGGCTGCGCGAGGAGCTGGCGCAGCGGCGCGGCGAGGTGGAGGCGGCGCTCGCGCTCGGGCTGCTCCCCCGGGACGCGGTCCTGCTCATCGGCCGCCCGGTCGCCGGCACCGCGCTCGTGCCGCCCCTCGACCAGACCCGCACCGTCGGGCTGGTCACCCTGCCCGGCGCCTTCGTCGGCGTGCTGCTGGGCGGCGGCAGCCCGCTCGAGGCCGGCGCGGCGCAGCTGCTGGTGCTCGTCGGGCTGCTGGCCACGGAGGTGCTCGCCGTCTGGGCCGTCACCGAGCTGGTCGCCCGGGGCCGGGTGCTGCCGGTCCCCCGGTGATCGGGGCATCCAGGAAGCTCACAGCCAGCCTCCAGCGTTGCGCCAGTGGCGGGGCCGACAGTGGGTTCCGATGCAGCGGCCGCACGGCCGCGAGGAGAGGAACGGACGCGTGAGCGAGCACCAGCACCAGTACCCCGGCGCAGGCCAGCAGTACGGCTGGCAGCCACCGCTGTCGACGCCCCACCAGCCGACGACGCCGCAGCCGGTCACGTCCCCGGGCTACCCCGGCTACGGCGGCCTGCCGGCACCGGCAGCCGAGCAGCCGCCGTCCCGGCGCGGGAGCCGGCTGCGCATCGGCCTGGCCGGCCTCGTCGCCGGCGCGCTCATCGGCGGGGGCGCCGGAGCCGGCGTCACCGCGCTGCTCGACGAGCCGGTCGCCGGCACCAGCAGCTCCGCCGCCGCGCAGAGCGTGACCACCGAGAACCCGGAGCGGGCGACCACGGCCACGGCCGCCGCGGCGAAGGCCGCCCCCAGCGTCGTGACCGTCTACGTGACCACGGGCACCAGCGCGGGCAGCGGGTCCGGCGTCGTCCTGACCGCCGACGGCTACGTGCTCACCAACAACCACGTCGTCGCCGCCGACGGCGCCGGCTCCGGCACGGTGCAGGTGCGCACCGCCGACGGCGCCCTCTACGACGCCGAGATCGTCGGCACCGACCCCGCCTTCGACCTGGCCGTGCTCCGGCTCGACGGCGCCGAGGACCTGACGCCCGCCACGTTCGCCGACTCCGACGAGGTGCAGGTCGGCGACGTCGCGGTCGCCATCGGCGCCCCGCTCGGCCTGTCCAACACGGTCACCGACGGCATCATCAGCGCCACCGGCCGCGCGGTGGCCACCGGCTCCAGCCGGGACGAGGCGACCGTCCTCGACGCGATCCAGACCGACGCGGCGATCAACCCCGGCAACTCCGGCGGCGCGCTCGTCGACGGGGCCGGCGAGGTGATCGGCATCAACACCGCCATCGCCACCGTGGCCTCCGGCATCCCGGGTGCGCAGGGGCAGAGCGGCAACATCGGCGTCGGCTTCGCCATCCCCGGCAACACCGCGCAGCGGGTGGCCCAGGAGATCATCGAGACCGGCACCGCCACCCGCGCCTTCCTCGGGGTGACCCCCCGGACCGCCGCCGACGACCAGAACCGCGAGGTCGGCACCGGCGCGGAGGTGGTCACCGTGCACCCCGGTAGCGCCGCCGACGAGGCCGGGCTGGAGCCGGGCGACGTCGTCACCGCCGTCGGCAAGCGCCCCGTCACCACGTCCACCGAGCTGACCGCCGCGATCCGCAGCCGGACCCCCGGCGAGACTGTCCAGCTGACCGTGCGCCGCGGGGCGGACACCCGCACCGTCGAGGTCACCCTGGGCTCGACCAGCTGACGCCCGCGGCGGCCACCCGGGCCCGGTCCCTAGGCTGGGCCGGGTGGCCGCTCCCCCGCTGACCGTCCCGCTGACCGTCCCGCTGGCCGGGTCGCTCGACGACCCGGCCCGCGCCCGCGACCTGACCCGGATGAAGCGGCTGGCGACCGGGCTGTTCCTGCTCGCCGCCGCGGTCTTCCTGGTGTGCGTGCTGGTCGGCGAGGACGCCGGCGCCTGGGTGGGCTACGTGCGCGCGACGGCGGAGGCCTCGATGGTCGGCGCGCTGGCCGACTGGTTCGCCGTCACCGCACTGTTCCGGCACCCGCTGCGGCTGCCGATCCCGCACACCGCGATCATCCCGCGCAAGAAGGACCAGATCGGCGAGAGCCTGGGCGCCTTCGTGCAGGAGAACTTCCTGACCCGCGCCGTCGTGGCGGAGAAGCTGGCCACCATCGACGTCCCCGGCCGGCTGGGCGCGTTCCTGGCCGCGCCGGGCCGGGCCGAACGCCTGGGGGGCGACGCCGCGACCGCCCTCACCGGCCTCACCCACCTGCTCAAGGACGACGACGTGCAGCCCGCCGTCGCCGCGCTGGTGGACCGCAAGCTGCACGAGACGCCCGCCGCCCCGGCGCTGGCCCGGGTGCTCGAGCTGGTGGTCGACGGCGACCGCCACCAGGAGGTCCTCTCTGCGGCGCTGCGGCTCATGGCCCGCTTCCTCGACGAGAACCGGCTGGTCTTCCGGGCCCAGCTGGGGGACGCCTCCCCCGCGTGGGTGCCGGACTGGGTGGACGACCGGGTCTTCGACCGGGCGTTCGCCGGGATGCACCAGTTCATCGCCGAGGTGGCCGCCGATCCGCGGCACGAGCTGCGCCGCTCCTACGACGCCCGGCTGCGCGCCTACGTGGACGCGCTGCGCACCGACCCGGCCACCGCCGCCCGGGTGGAGGAGTTCAAGCACGAGGTGCTGGCCCACCCCGCGGTGCGCGAGTGGTCCGGGTCGCTGTGGACGACGGCGAAGGACGCGGTGCTGGCCGCCGCGGCCGACCCGGACTCACCGCTGCGCGCACGCGTGACCGCGCTGATCCGCGACGGCGCGCGGCTGCTGCAGACCGACCCGACCGTGCGGGAGCTGGTCCAGCGGCACAGCGGCCGGGTGGCCGGCTACGTCGCCGAGCGGTTCTCCGGCGACCTCGCCGACCTGGTCAGCAGCACCGTGGCCCGCTGGGACACCGACGAGACCAGCCGGCGGATCGAGCTGCAGGTGGGCCGGGACCTGCAGTGGATCCGGGTCAACGGCACCGTCGTCGGCGGCCTCGCCGGCCTGGTGATCTACACGGTCGCCCAGCTGCTCGGCTGACCGCACTGATGATCAGGTGACCTGATCAACAGGGGTCCTGGCTCAGCGTCGACAGTGAGCCAGGACCACCAGAGGTGAGCCAGGACGACGGAGGAGCGGCGAGCCGGCCGTCAGCGGCGCGCGGCGGCCACCTGGTAGAGCGCGATGCCGGCGGCGACGCTCACGTTGAGCGACTCGGTGTCCCGGGCGATGGGGATGCGGACGACGACGTCGCACTTCTCCCGCACCAGCCGCGAGAGCCCGGTGCCCTCGGCGCCGACGACCAGGGCGACCGGGTCGGCGAAACCGTCGTACTCGTGGAGGTCGACGTCGCCGTCACCGGCCAGCCCGACGGTCTGCAGCCCGGCGTCCTGGTACGCGGCGAGCGCGCGCGGCAGGTTCACCGCACGGGCGACCCGCAACCGGGCCGCGGCCCCGGCGCTGGTGCGCCAGGCCGACGCGGTCATCCCGACCGCGCGACGCTGCGGCACGACGACGCCGTGGGCGTCGAACGCGGCCGCCGAGCGGACGACCGCCCCGAGGTTGCGCGGGTCGGTCACGCCGTCCATCGCCACGATCAACGGGGCCCGGCCGGAGTTCCGCGCCAGGTCCAGGAGGTCGTCGGGGTGCGCGTAGTCGTACGGCGGCACCTGCAGGCCGATGCCCTGGTGCAGGGCGCCCTGCGACATGCGGTCGAACTCGGGCTTGGTCACCTCCAGCAGCGGCAGCCCCCGGTCGCTGGCCAGGTGCAGCGCCTCGGTGATGCGCTCGTCGGCGCCCGGGCGGGTGGTGTCACCGGTGACGACGTACAGCGCCATCGCCGGGATCTGCGCGCGCAGCGCCTCGACGACGGGGTTCCGCCCGAGCAGCAGCTCGGGTGACTCCTCGGCCCGCTGACGGGCGCGCGCCCGGTCGGCGCGCTGGCGCTCCTGCGCCTGGGCCTTGCGCTGGGCGGGGTGCCCGTACCGCTGCTCGGCGGGCGGGGTGGCACCACGACCGGCGAGGGAGCGCCGGTTCTTGCCACCGGTCCCCGCGGTCGCCGTCTTCTTGCCCGCACCCGTCGTGCGGCCGCGGCGCTGGCTGTTGCCGGCCATCAGTGGGTCAGCTCCCATCGGGGTCCCTGGGGGGTGTCCTCGACGGTGACGCCGAGGGCGGCGAGCTGGTCGCGGATCGCGTCCGCCGCCGCGAAGTCCTTGCGCGCCCGCGCCGCCTGGCGCTGCTCGAGCGCCAGGGCCACGAGGCCGTCCGTCGCGCGGGCGAGCCGGTCGTCGGCACCGGTGGCCGCCCACTGGGGGTCGAGCGGGTCCAGGCCGAGCACGCCGAGCATCGCGCGCACCGAGCCGAGCGTGCCCGCGACCGCGGTGTCGTTCCCGTCGGCGAGGGCCGTGTTGCCCTCGCGGACCATGTCGTGGATCGCGGCGATCGCCGCGGGCGTGCCGAGGTCGTCGTCGAGCGCGGCGCTGAAGTCGGCGCAGAGCACCGGCGCGCCGGCGTCGGCGCCCACCCGCTCGGCCGCGCGCTTCACGAACGACTCGATCCGCCGGTAGGCCGCGCCGGCCTCCTCGAGTGCGGCGTCGGTGAACTCGACCGTCGAACGGTAGTGCGGCGCCACCAGGTAGTAGCGCAGCTCGACCGGGCGCACCCGCCGCACGACCTCGTCGACCAGCGCGGTGTTGCCCAGCGACTTGCTCATCTTCTCGCCGCCGAGGGTGACCCAGCCGTTGTGCAGCCAGTACCGGGCGAACCCGTCGCCGGCGGCCCGCGACTGCGCCTGCTCGTTCTCGTGGTGCGGGAACCGCAGGTCCAGCCCGCCGCCGTGGATGTCGAACTCCGCGCCGAGGTAGCGCTCGGCCATCGCCGAGCACTCGAGGTGCCAGCCGGGGCGACCACGGCCCCACGGCGTGGGCCAGGAGGCGGTCGCCGGCTCGCCGGGCTTGGCGGCCTTCCACAGCGCGAAGTCCCGCGGGTCACGCTTGCGCTCGTCGGTGTCGGTGTCCGCGGCGGGCTCGAGGGCGTCGAGCCGCTGACCGGTGAGCGCCCCGTACTCGGGGAAGGACCGGACGTCGAAGTAGACGTCGCCGTCGACGGCGTAGGCGTGCCCGCGGTCGATCAGCCGCTGCATGAGCTCGACCATCTCCGGGATGTGCCCGGTCGCGCGCGGTTCGTAGGTCGGCGGCAGGACGCCGAGCACGTCGTAGGCGCGCGTGCTGGCCCGCTCGAACTCGTACGCCCAGGCCCACCACGGGACGTCGCGCTCGGCGGCCTTGGTGAGGATCTTGTCGTCGATGTCGGTGACGTTGCGGACGTAGGTGACCTCCAGGCCGCGCGCGGTCAGCCAGCGGCGGAGGACGTCGAAGGAGACCGCCGCCCGGACGTGCCCGACGTGCGGCGGGCCCTGCACGGTGAGACCGCAGACGTAGACGGACGCCTGCCCGGCACGCAGGGGCGTGAAGTCGCGGACCGCACGGGCGGCCGTGTCGTACAGGCGGAGGCTCACTGCGTGGAGTCTACGGAGCGACGTGACCGGCCCGTGCGGCGTCGGTGACGTCCTCCCCCGTCCGGACCACCAGGGCGGTCGCCACCGCGGCCCGGCCCTCACCGCGACCGGTGAGCCCGAGGCCGTCGGTGGTGGTCGCCGTGACGCTGACCGGGGCGCCGAGCGCGGCGGAGAGCACCGCCTCGGCCTCCCCCCGGCGCGGACCCACCTTGGGCGCCGTCGACACCAGCTGCACCGCGGCGTTGCCCACCCGCCAACCCGCGGTGGCGAGCACCTCTCGCACGTGGGTGAGCACGTCGGCGCCGCGTGCGCCGGCCCAGCGGGGGTCGTCGGTGCCCAGCAGCCCGCCGATGTCACCGAGCCCGGCGGCGGAGAGGACGGCGTCGGTGAGCGCGTGGGCGACGACGTCGCCGTCGGAGTGCCCCGCGCAGCCGTCGGCGCCGGGCCACTCGAGGCCGGCGAGCCAGCAGGCCCGGCCGGGCTCGATCGGGTGGACGTCGGTGCCGATGCCGACCCGCGGCAGGTCGCTCACCGGGGCACCTGGCTCGCCGTCAGGCCCACACCCAGCTCCGCCAGCGCCAGGTCGTGCGGCACGGTGATCTTCGCCGACCGCTCGTCACCGGGGACGGTGTGCACCGGAACACCCGCGGCACGGACGACGGCGGCGTCGTCGGTGAGCTCGACGGCGTCGTCCAGCGCGGCGTAGGCGGCGACCAGGGTGGCCCGGTGGAAGCCCTGCGGTGTCTGCACCCGGCGGAGCGGGGCGCGGGGCACCGCATCGGTGATCGCGCCGTCGTCGTCCACCAGCACGGTGGTGTCGACGACGGGCAGCACCGGGACGACGGCACGGGCACCGGCGGCCACGGCGTCCAGCACCCGCGCGACCGCCGCGGGCGGTGTCAGCGGGCGGGCGGCGTCGTGCACGAGGACGACGTCGGCCCGTGGACCGGCGGCGGCCAGGCCGGCGCGGACCGATGCGGTCCGGGTGGCACCGCCGTCGACGAGCCGGACCTCCGGCGGCAGGACCGCCGCGAAGGCGGCGCGCTCGGCGGCGGGGACGGTGACCACGATCTCGGCGACCCCGCCCGCGCGCAGGCCGTCGACGGCCCAGCAGACCAGCGGGCGCCCCGCGAGCGGGACGAGCGCCTTCGGCCGGTCGGCCCCCAGACGCGAACCGCTCCCGGCCGCTGCGACGATCGCGACAGCGTGCACGGGAGCGGTTCGGGGGTAACGCGGAGCGCTCAGCTGGCGAGGACCTCGTCGAGCAGGACCTCGGCCTTGTCCTCGTTGGTGCCCTCGGCGAGCGCCAGCTCGCTGACCAGGATCTGGCGGGCCTTCGAGAGCATGCGCTTCTCGCCGGCGGAGAGGCCGCGGTCCTTGTCGCGACGCCACAGGTCGCGGACCACCTCGGCCACCTTGTTGACGTCGCCGGAGGCCAGCTTCTCGAGGTTGGCCTTGTAGCGGCGCGACCAGTTCGTCGGCTCCTCGGTGTGCGGGGCGCGGAGCACCTCGAACACCCGGTTGAGCCCCTCCTGACCGACGACGTCACGGACGCCGACGATCTCTGCGTTGTCGGCCGGCACGCGCACGGTGAGATCGCCCTGGGCGACCTTCAGCACGAGGTAGGCCTTCTCTTCACCCTTGATCGTGCGCTTCTCGATCGCCTCGATGAGCGCGGCACCGTGGTGCGGGTAGACGACGGTCTCGCCGACAGTGAAGCCCATGTGGATGTGACCCCTTTCGCTTCCCCCAGGCTAGCACGGCAGACTGACGAACGGATCGGCACCGGGCAGTAAATCTGCAGGTCAGCGGCCTGGGCCAGAGCCGCGGAGGGGTTGACAGAGCGTGGTTGATGTGCCTGCGGCGGCCGCCCCTCGGGGTGCGACGGCCCGCGCGCTGTTCCGCGCGACGCACCCGGGCCCGGCCCTCGCGGTCACCACCACCGCCACCCTGCTGGCCGTGGCGGCCGACGTGCCGCCGGCCCGGACCGCGCTGCTCTGCGCTGCCGTCCTCGCAGGTCAGGCGTCCATCGGCTGGAGCAACGACTGGCTCGACGCCGACCGCGACCGCGCCGTCGCGCGGGCCGACAAGCCGGTCGTGCAGGGCACCGTCGGCCCCGCCGTCCTGCGCCGTGCCGCCCTGGCCGCCGCCGCCGCGGCGGTTGTCCTCTCGTTCCTGCTGGGACTCCTCCCCGGCGCGCTGCTGCTGCTGCTGGTCGCCAGCGGGTGGGCCTACAACGCCGGGCTCAAGCGCACCGCGTGGTCCCCCGCCGGGTACGTCGTCGGCTTCGGGGCCCTGCCGGCCGGAGTGGTCACCGCCGCCCCGGGGAGCCCCGCACCCCCCTGGTGGCTGATCGCCGCCGGCGCCGCACTGGGCGGCGCCGCCCACCTCGCGAACGTCGCCCCCGACCTCGAGGACGACCTGGCCACCGGGGTCCGCGGGCTCCCGCACCGGCTCGGACCGCGGGTCTCCGCCGCCTGCGGCGCGCTGCTCCTGGCCGGGGCGACGCTGGTGCTGGTGCTCGGCCCCCCGGGCGCGCCCGGGCCGACGGGGTGGGCCGCCCTCGCCCTGGCCGTGCCGGCCGCCACCGTGGCCGCGCTCTCGGGGACGGCGCGCTTCCGGGGGCTCGCCTTCCCCGCCGTGATGCTGCTGACGGTGCTGGACGTCGCGCTCCTGGTCGGCAGCGGTGCCGCCCTCGGCTGACGCCCCCGGGCCGAGGGGAACCCGCGACGCCCGCCGCTCCCTGCGGGCGGGGCGCGCAGGCGCCCGATAGGCTCCGGAGGTTCCCGCGCCACCGATCCCCGGTGGCCGGTACGGTCCTGCTGGAGGTCGACAGCTGTGAACCGCGCTCTGCGCGCCGCCACGATGGGCGTTCTGCTCTTCTCCCCGCTCGCCCTCTCGGCGTGCAGCGCCGGCCAGGTCACGCAGACCGCCACGCAGGAGCGCGACAAGGTGGGCGCGATGGCCCAGGTCGGCGACATCGTCCTGCGGCAGGTCGCGGTCACGCACCCCGAGGGCGGCCGCTACGAGGCCGGGGACGACGCCACCCTGCGGCTGGCGATCGTGAACACCGGTGTCGAGGACGAGACCCTGACGGGGGTCACCGGCGAGGGCTTCGGCGAGGCGACGATCAGCGCGGGCGAGGCGGCGGCGACCAGCACCGTCCCGCCGAACACCGGTGGCGGCGTCACCGGCTCCACGGACGCGCCCACCGGTGACGACGGCGAGCTGGAGATCCCCGCGGGGACGACCGTCTTCCTCGGGGAGGACGAGGGCCCCGCGATCACGCTCACCGACCTCGACGAGGAGCTCACGACCGGGGGGCTGGTCGAGCTGACCTTCACCTTCGAGAACGCCGGCGAGATCCCCCTGACGGTCCCGGTGGCCACCCCGGACGAGGTCCTGGAGCGCGGCGAGTCGTTCGACTTCCACCACTCGGAGGAAGAGGGCGGCCACGGCGCCGAGGAGATCGCCCGCGAGCGGGAGTCCGACGTCGGCGACGCCGAGTGACCCTCCCGCTCCACCGCTCTTCCGCCGTCTTGTCGTAGGTCGGGGTTAGCGTCGCCGCGTGCCGCCCGCCGGAGTGAAGACCGCCCGCCCTGCCCACCGCTGCACCGAGTGCGGCTACGCCTCGGCCAAGTGGGTCGGGCGCTGCCCCGAGTGCCAGGCGTGGGGCAGCCTGCAGGAGGTCGGCGCCCCCGCCACCGGGCTGCGGGCCGTCTCGGCCGGCCCGGTGAGCGCCCCTGCCCGCCCGATCGCCCAGGTCGAGCTCGCGGGCGCCCGCGCCGTCCCGACCGGCATCGCCGAGTTCGACCGCGTCCTGGGCGGCGGGCTGGTGCCGGGCGCGGTGCTCCTCGTCGCCGGGGAACCCGGGGTCGGCAAGTCCACGCTCCTGCTCGAGGTGGCCCACCGGGTGGCCGCCGCGGGCGGGCCGGCCCTCGTCGTCTCCGGGGAGGAGTCGGCCGGCCAGGTCCGGCTGCGCGCGGAGCGGATCGGCGCCCTGCACGACCGGCTGTACCTGGCCGCCGAGACCGAGCTCTCGGCGGTGCTGGCCCACGTCGAGGCCGTCAACCCCTCGCTGCTGATCCTCGACAGCGTGCAGACCGTCCGCTCCCCCGCCGTGGAGGGCACCGACGGCGGCTCGACGCAGGTGCGCGCCGTCGCCTCGGCCCTGACGGGCGTGGCGAAGACCCGGGGCATGACCACGATCCTCGTCGGCCACGTCACCAAGGACGGCGCCATCGCCGGCCCGCGCACCCTCGAGCACCTGGTCGACGTCGTCGTCTCCTTCGACGGCGAGCGGCACTCGACGCTGCGGATGGTGCGGGCGACGAAGAACCGGTTCGGCCCGGCCGACGAGATCGGCTGCTTCGAGATCGGCGACAGCGGGGTCGTCGGCGTCCCCGATCCCTCGGCGCTGTTCGTGTCGCGTCGCACCGACCCGGTACCGGGCAGCTGCGTCACCGTCACCCTCGAGGGCAGCCGGCCCCTGCTGGCCGAGGTGCAGGCCCTCGTGGCGAGCACGAGCGGCGGCGGCTCCCCCCGGCGAGCCGTCAGCGGGCTGGACTCGCAGCGGGTCGCCATGGTGAACGCGGTGGTGGAACGGCGTGGGCGCGTCAAGCTCGCCGAGGCCGACGTGTTCGCCGCCTCCGTCGGCGGGGTGCGGATCGCCGAGCCGGCGGCGGACCTGGCCCTGGCGCTGGCGATCGCGTCGGCCGCCAAGGACGCCCCACTGCCGGCCGGCCTGGTGGCACTCGGCGAGGTCGGCCTCTCCGGGGAGATCCGCCGGGTGGGGGGCACCGGCCGCCGGCTGGCCGAGGCCGCCCGCCAGGGCTACCGCGTCGCGCTGGTGCCCCCCGATGCCGGGCAGGCCCCGGCCGGCATGCGGCTGATCGAGGTCCCCGACCTGGGGGCCGCCTTCCACCGCATGTTCTGAGCCCGTAGGGTTTCGTATGGGGGTCGCGGGCAGACGCCGGCACCCCCGAGCCTGCCCGGCCCCCCACGGGGCCACGTAGACTCGGCCACCGAACCACTCGACCGTCAGGAGCGCTCGTGCCCGCCGACGTGGACCCCGAGGTCGCCCTGCGCGAGCTCCTCGGCCGCATCGCCCCCGGCACGGCGCTGCGCGACGGCCTGGAGCGCATCCTGGCCGGCCGCACCGGCGCGCTCATCGTGCTCGGCTACGACCGGGTGGTGGAGTCGATCTGCACCGGCGGCTTCGCCCTCGACGTCGCCCTCTCGGCCACCCGGCTGCGGGAGCTGGCGAAGATGGACGGCGCGGTGATCGTCTCCTACGACGGCAGCCGCATCGTGCGGGCGGGCGTGCACCTCATGCCCGACCCCACGGTTCCGACCGAGGAGTCGGGCACCCGGCACCGCACCGCCGAGCGGGTCGCCGTCCAGACCGGCTACCCGGTGATCTCGGTGAGCCAGTCGATGCACATCATCAGCGTGTACGTCGCCGGCCGCCGGTACACCCTCGAGCACCCCACGACGATCCTCGCCCGAGCGAACCAGGCGCTCGCCGCGCTGGAGCGCTACAAGCTCCGCCTGGACGAGGTGGCGAGCACGCTGTCCGCACTCGAGATCGAGGACCTCGTGACCGTGCGGGACGCGATGAGCGTCAGCCAGCGGCTGGAGATGGTCCGCCGCATCGCCGACGAGATCGAGGGCTTCGTCGTCGAACTGGGCACCGACGGGCGGCTGCTGGCCCTGCAGCTGGACGAGATGCTGGCCGGGGTCGAGGAGGACCGGGGGCTGCTCGTGCGCGACTACCTCCCCGCGGCAGGGCGGCGCCACCGCACGATCGACCAGGTGCTCACCGACCTGCGGGCGCTGACCGCCACGGAGCTGCTCGACCTCTCGGCGGTCGCCCGGTGCTACGGGCTGCCGACGTCGCCGGACGCGCTCGACTCCCCCGTGAGCCCGCGGGGTTACCGGCTGCTCGCCCGGGTGCCCCGGCTGCCCGCCGGCATCATCGACCGGCTGGTCGAGCACTTCGGCGGACTGCAGAAGCTGCTCGCCGCCACGATCGAGGACCTGCTGGCCGTGGAGGGCGTCGGGGAGGCCCGCGCCCGGGGTATCCGGGAGGGCTTGTCCCGGCTGGCCGAGACCTCGATCCTCGACCGCTACAGCTGAGGCTCCGGGACGAGCCTCGTCCCTAGCCTCGTCCCGGACGGGGGCCTCACTGGAGGGTGATCGGGGCATCCCCGGACACCTTGGTGTCCAGCCGGCCACGCAGCACGTAGTCACCCGCCGGCGGGGTCACCCGGGGAGCGGTGCAGGTCGGCTCGCTGGTCAGCCCGCCCCACACCACGGGGAAGACGACCGGCTCCCCCGGCGCCAGCGTGCGCTCGTCGTCGCTGCTCTCCGGGAAGCAGTCGTTGCTGCCCCAGACCCGCGCGCCGTCGGCGTCGACCATCACGAGCTCCTGCAGCTGCTTGTCCAGCCTGCGCACGCAGGGCACCGGCGAGGAGTTGACCACCACCAGCTCGAAGGTCGGCTTGCTGCCCACGGGCGCCGTCCCGGGGGTGCGCACCTCGAGGTCCAGCATGTCGTCGGAGCAGGGCCCACCCGGGGTCGGGCCCGCCGGTACCGGTGGCTCGCTGGGTGGCGGCGTCGTCCCCGGCGTCCGGACCCCGGAGGCCGAGGGCACCACCCGCTCCAGGGCGGGCGGCTCGGACGGCGCGGCGCCGTCGGCCGACGCGGCCGCGGGACCGCTCCCCCCGCTGCTGGTCAGGAGGCTCACCGCGAGCCACGCCAGGCCGCCGAGAACGGCCAGCAGGAGGACCAGCACAGTCAGCCGACGCCGCCAGTAGACGGCAGCGGACAGCGGACCGACCGGGTGCAACACGCGGGGAACGCTAGTGCGCCCGGTGCGGACTGGTCCGCTCGGCACGCCGCGCCGTGCGCACGGCAGACTGGACGTCCGTGACCGGTCCGACCTCCCCCGCGGCCGCACCTGTCGGCGAGGTGATCGTCGACTGGTACGCCACCGCCGCCCGCGACCTCCCCTGGCGGACGCCGGACGTCGACCCCTGGGCCGTCCTGGTCAGCGAGGTGATGCTGCAGCAGACCCCCGTGGCGCGCGTGGAGCCCGTCTGGCGCGACTGGATGACCCGGTGGCCCACCCCGGCAGAGCTCGCCGCAACACCGCCCGGCGAGGTGATCCGGGCCTGGGGGAAGCTCGGCTACCCCAGACGAGCCCTGCGGCTGCGGGAGGCCGCGATCGCGATCACCGAGCGGCACGGCGGCGTCGTCCCCGCCGAGGTCCCCGCCCTGGAGGCGCTACCGGGCGTCGGCACGTACACCGCCCGGGCCGTCGCCTGCTTCGGGTACGGCCGGCGCCAGCCCGTCGTCGACACCAACGTCCGCCGCGTGGTGGCGCGGCTGGTGCACGGTCGCGCGGAGGCGGGCAACGCCCGGGCCGCCGACCTCGTCGACATCGCCGCGCTGGCACCGGAGGACGACGGCCGCGCCGTCCGCTTCTCGGTCGCGGTGATGGAGCTGGGCGCGCTGGTGTGCGTCGCCGGCACCCCGCGCTGCGGCGCGTGCCCGGTGCGTGACCGCTGCGCCTGGCGGCTGGCCGGCTCCCCGGCCCACGAGGGCCCGCCCCGGCGGGTGCAGAAGTTCACCGGCACCGACCGCCAGGTGCGTGGCCGGCTGCTGGACGTCCTGCGGGCCGCCCACGAGCCCGTGGACGCCGCGGCGCTGGAACGTGCCTGGGCCGACGCGGTCCAGCGGTCCCGCTGCCTGGACTCGCTGCTCACCGACGGGCTGGTCGAGCAGACCGCCGACGGCCTGTTCCAGCTGCCCGCCTGACCTGTCCTCTGCCGGGCATAGGAGGCTATGCATGCGGTCCCGGGGCCGAAGACGCATGCATTGCTTCCTATGCCTGGCGGGGCGCGGGGGCGACGGACGACAGGGGCCGCCCCCACCTCGCGGTGGGAGCGGCCCCTGTCGTGGTCCTGCCGGCCTTACTCCGCCGAGGCGGAGCCGTTCTCGTCACCCTCGGCGCCCGAGAGGGCCACCGGCGGGGTGTCGGGCAGGTCGACCGGCTTGGCCTCGCCGCGGAAGGTGAACTTCGCGTCGGTGCCCTCGCCCTCGACGTCCACCACGATGATCTGCCCGCCGGACAGCTCGCCGTAGAGGATCTTCTCGCTCAGCGCATCCTCGATCTCGCGCTGGATGGTCCGGCGCAGCGGCCGGGCGCCCAGCACGGGGTCGAAGCCCCGGGCGGCCAGCAGCTTCTTCGCCGGCGGCGTGATCTCCAGCGCCATGTCCTTGTTCGCCAGCTGGCTCTCCACCCGGCTGACCATCAGGTCCACGATCTGGACGATCTCCTGCTCGGTCAGCTGGTGGAACACGACGATGTCGTCGATGCGGTTGAGGAACTCCGGCCGGAAGTGCTGCTTGAGCTCCTCGTTGACCTTGAGCTTCATCCGCTCGTAGTTCGACTGGTCGTCGTTGCCGGCCTGGAAGCCGAGCCCGACGGCCTTCGAGATGTCCCGCGTACCGAGGTTGGTGGTGAGGATCAGGATCGTGTTCTTGAAGTCCACGATCCGGCCCTGACCGTCGGTGAGCCGACCGTCCTCGAGAACCTGCAGCAGCGTGTTGAACACGTCCGCGTGCGCCTTCTCGATCTCGTCGAAGAGGACCACCGAGAACGGCTTGCGCCGCACCTTCTCGGTCAGCTGGCCACCCTCGTCGTAACCGACGTACCCGGGAGGGGCACCGACGAGGCGGGACACGGTGAAGCGGTCGTGGAACTCACCCATGTCGATCTGGATGAGCGCGTCGTCCTCACCGAACAGGAACTGCGCCAGCGCCTTCGCCAGCTCCGTCTTACCGACACCCGAGGGGCCGGCGAAGATGAAGGAGCCACCGGGACGGCGCGGGTCCTTGAGGCCCGCCCGCGTGCGCCGGATCGCCTGGCTGACGCTCTTGATGGCCTCTTCCTGGCCGATGATCCGCTTGTGGAGCTCGTCCTCCATGCGGAGCAGACGGGTGGTCTCCTCCTCGGTGAGCTTGAAGACGGGGATGCCGGTCCAGTTGGCCAGCACCTCGGCGATCTGCTCGTCGTCGACCTCGGCGACGACGTCCATGTCGCCGGCCTTCCACTGCTTCTCGCGCTCGGCCTTCTCGCCCAGCAGCTGCTTCTCGGTGTCGCGCAGCGACGCGGCCTTCTCGAAGTCCTGCGCGTCGATCGCCGACTCCTTCTCGCGGCGGACGGCCGCGATCTTGTCGTCGAACTCGCGCAGGTCCGGCGGCGCGGTCATCCGCTTGATCCGCATCCGCGCGCCCGCCTCGTCGATCAGGTCGATCGCCTTGTCGGGCAGGAAGCGGTCGGAGATGTACCGGTCGGCCAGCGTCGCGGCGGCCACGAGCGCGCCGTCGGTGATGCTGATCCGGTGGTGCGCCTCGTACCGGTCGCGCAGCCCCTTGAGGATCTCGATCGTGTGGGCCAGCGTCGGCTCGCCCACCTGGATCGGCTGGAAGCGGCGCTCGAGCGCGGCGTCCTTCTCCAGGTGCTTGCGGTACTCGTCGAGCGTGGTGGCGCCGATGGTCTGCAGCTCACCGCGGGCCAGCATCGGCTTGAGGATGCTGGCGGCGTCGATCGCGCCCTCGGCGGCACCCGCCCCGACGAGGGTGTGGATCTCGTCGATGAACAGGATGATGTCGCCGCGGGTGCGGATCTCCTTGAGCACCTTCTTGAGCCGCTCCTCGAAGTCACCGCGGTAGCGGGAACCGGCGACGAGCGCACCCAGGTCGAGGGTGTAGAGCTGCTTGTCCTTCAGCGTCTCGGGCACCTCGCCCTTGACGATGGCCTGGGCCAGGCCCTCGACGACGGCGGTCTTGCCGACGCCGGGCTCGCCGATGAGGACCGGGTTGTTCTTGGTGCGCCGCGAGAGCACCTGCATGACCCGCTCGATCTCCTTGGCCCGCCCGATGACCGGGTCGAGCTTGGAGTCGCGCGCGGCCTGGGTCAGGTTGCGGCCGAACTGGTCGAGGACCAGCGAGGTCGACGGCGTGCCCTCGGCGGGGCCGCCGGCCGCGGCCGGCTCCTTGCCCTGGTAGCCGCTCAGCAGCTGGATGACCTGCTGGCGGACGCGGTTGAGGTCGGCGCCGAGCTTCACGAGGACCTGGGCGGCGACGCCCTCGCCCTCGCGGATCAGGCCGAGCAGGATGTGCTCGGTGCCGATGTAGTTGTGGCCGAGCTGCAGCGCCTCGCGCAGCGACAGCTCCAGCACCTTCTTCGCCCGCGGGGTGAAGGGGATGTGGCCGGACGGGGCCTGCTGGCCCTGCCCGATGATCTCCTCGACCTGCTGGCGGACACCCTCGAGCGAGATGCCGAGGGACTCCAGGGCCTTGGCAGCGACGCCCTCACCCTCGTGGATCAAACCCAGGAGGATGTGCTCGGTGCCGATGTAGTTGTGGTTGAGCATCCGGGCCTCTTCCTGGGCCAGGACGACGACACGGCGGGCTCGGTCGGTGAACCGTTCGAACATCTGCTGCTTCTCCTCTGACCGGCTGGTCCGGCGCTGCCCTCCCCGTGCTGGGAAGGAGCACCCGACGTCCGTCGGCGCGCGGGGGCACCGGTCTTTCCACTGTAGTCGCGGACCACGCCGTCCCGTCGTCGTCCGACGGTTCCGGTGGGTGGCTGTCCGTTCCAACCACGCCCTGGCAGGTGGTGTTCCGCCCCTGTTACGCCGTGAGCGGACGGTGCACACCGTCGGCCTGTCGGCCTCCACCGGCGGCCAGGTGCCGGGAGCGCTGCACGGAGCCGGAACCAATCGACCCGCGGGTGGGGACGCTGCGCGCCCCCGCCACGCGGGTCGAAGTCCGACCAGGTCGGAGTGCTGCTGTCCTGCGTCAGTGGGCGGCTTCGTAGGCCTCGACGACGCTGGCCGGGATGCGGCCGCGGTCGCTCACCGCGTGACCGTTCTTGCGCGCCCAGTCGCGGATGGCGCCGGCCTGCTCGCGGTCCATCCGGCCACCGCCACCGGTGGCGCGGGACCGGCCGCCGCCCGAGGCGCGGGTGCCGCGGCCGACCTTGCGCGCCGCCGAGATGTACCGGGCGAACGCGTCGCGCATCTCCTGGGCGTTCTTCTCCGCCAGGTCGATCTCGTACGAGGTGCCGTCGAGCGCAAAACTGACGGTCTCGTCGGCCGGAAGATTCTCGTCGAGGTCGTCGCTCAGGATGACCTGGACCTTGCGCGCCATTCGTTCCTCGCTAATCGCAGCGACCCGGAGGTCGGACGGAAATAGCACCCGGCGGGTGCGAGGTCCATTACAGCACGATCTCCGGATAATCGGAAATGGGCGCACGATTCCACTCCCCTATGCGAGGGGGAATCGAGATACGGCCCGATCAGGAACTGATTGGCCGGACCAACGGGAACAGGATCGTCTCCCGGATCCCGAGACCGGTGAGCGTCATCATCAACCGGTCCATGCCCATTCCTACGCCCCCCGTGGGCGGCATGCCGTATTCCAGCGCCTCGAGGAAGTCCTCGTCGAGCACCATCGCCTCGGGATCGCCGGCCGCGGCCAGTAGCGCCTGCTGGGTGAACCGCTCCCGCTGGACGACGGGGTCGACGAGCTCGGAGTACCCGGTGCCCCGCTCGATCCCGCCGATGTAGAGGTCCCACTTCTCCGCGACGCCCGGCTCCGAGCGGTGCGCCCGGGTCAGGGGCGAGGTGTCCACCGGGTAGTCCATGACGAACGTGGGCTCCTGCAGCGACGGCTGCACCAGCGCCTCGAAGATCTCCTCGACCAGCTTGCCGTGGATCCAGGCCGGGTCGACGCCGACCCCGTGCCGCTCGGCCAGGGCGCGCAGCTGCTCGATCGGCGTCTGCGGGGTCACCGTCTCGCCCACCGCCTCGCTGACCAGGTCGAACAGCCGCACCTGCCGCCACACGCCGGAGAGGTCCAGCTCGGTGCCGTCGTGGTGCCGAGCCACGTGGTCGCCGAACAGCGCCGCACAGCTCTCCTGGATCAGTTCCCGGGTGATGACCGCGATGTCGTTGTAGTCGAGGTAGGCCGCGTAGAACTCCAGCATCGCGAACTCCGGGGAGTGCGAGCTGTCCGCACCCTCGTTGCGGAAGTTCCGGTTGATCTCGAACACGCGGTCCAGGCCGCCGACGATGCACCGCTTGAGGAACAGCTCCGGTGCGATACGCAGGTAGAGGTCCAGGTCGAATGCGTTCATGTGGGTGCGGAACGGCCGGGCCGCCGCACCGCCGTGCACGGTCTGCAGCATCGGCGTCTCGACCTCGATGAAATCCCGCCGGCCGAGCCCCGCGCGCAGGGTGGACATGACGGTGGCGCGCTGGCGGACGGTGCGGCGGGCCTCGTCGCGCACGATCAGGTCGACGTAGCGACGGCGGACCCGCAGCTCCTCGCTCATCGGCTTGTGCGCCACCGGCAGCGGGCGCAACGCCTTGGCGGTCAGCTGCCAGGAGTCCGCGAAGACCGACAGCTCGCCGCGGCGCGACGTCCCGACCTCGCCCGCCACGAAGACGTGGTCACCGAGGTCGACGTCGGACTTCCACGCGGCGAGCGCCTCCTCGCCGACGCGGTCGCGGGAGAGCATCACCTGCAGCTCGGCGTCGCCCTCGCGCAGCGTGGCGAAGCAGAGCTTGCCGGTGTTGCGGAAGAAGATCACCCGGCCGGTGACCCCGACCCGCTCGCCGGTCATCGTGTCCGGCTCCAGCTCGGGGTGCGCGGCGCGGACCGCGGTGAGCGTCGTCGTGCGGGGCACCGTCACCGGGTAGGGGTCGACCCCCGACTCGCGCAGCCGGTCGAGCTTGGCCCGGCGGACCCGCATCTGCTCCGGCAGCTCCTCGCCGCTGTCGTCGGCGCCCGTACCGTTCGGTCCCACGTCCGTCACGGGAACCCAGCCTACGGGGCGGCCACCCGCCGCTCGGCGGCCTGCTGCCGCTGGAAGGCCAGCCGCAGCCCGTGCACGGTCAGGTCGGGCTCGCGTTCGCCGATGGTGCGGCAGCTGTCGACGAGCAGCGGGGCCAGCCCGCCGGTCGCGACGACGACCGGTGGGGTGCCGAACTGCGACACCAGCTCCGCCGAGATCCGGCCGACCAGCCCGTCGACCAGGCCGGCGAACCCGAGCACCAGCCCCGCCTGCAGCGCGGCGACGGTGTTCTTCCCGATCGCCTGCGGCGGGCAGGAGAGCTCGACCGAGCGCAGCTGGGCGGCCCGGCTGGCCAGCGCGTCGCGGCTGACCTCGACCCCCGGCGCGAGGGCGCCCCCGAGGAACTGCCCGTCCGGGCCGACTGCGTCGACGTTGGTGGAGGTGCCGAAGTCGACGACGACCACCGGCCGGGTCCCGCCGCCGGGTGCCCGGCCGAACAGCTCGTGCGCGGCCAGCGCCGTGACCACGCGGTCCGCACCCACCTCGCGGGGGTTGTCCACGTGCAGCGGAACGCCGGTGCGCACGCCGGGGCCGATGAGCACCACCGGCACCTCGAGGGAGTCCAGCAGCTGGCGCAGCGCCGGCAGCAGCGCGGGCACGGTGGAGCAGGCGGCCACCCCGGTGACCTCCGTGTCGCGCAGCAGGCCCCGCCAGAGCATGCCCAGCTCGTCGGCGGTGGCCCGGGGCGCGGTCGTCACCCGCCAGGAGCCGACCCGGCGGGCGCCGTCGAAGGTGGCGAGGACGGTCTGGCTGTTGCCGACGTCGACGGTCAGCAGCACCGGGTCACCGGATCGGGACGCCGAGGTCGCTGCGCTGCTGGTCGGCGGCACCGGGCACCGGGGCCGACGGGTCGCCGCCGAGCTCGACGACGCGGTTGGCGCCGTCGACGTGGACGACCCTCGGGATGTAGCTCTTGGCCTCGGTCTCGTCCATGACGCCGTAGCTGATCAGGATGACCATGTCGCCGGGGTGCACGAGGTGGGCGGCGGCACCGTTGATGCCGATGACGCCGCTGCCCCGCTCACCGGGGATGACGTAGGTCTCCAGGCGGGCGCCGTTGGTGATGTCGACGATGGCGACCTGCTCGCCGGGCAGCAGGTCGGCGGCGTCGAGGAGGTCCTCGTCGACGGTCACCGAGCCCACGTAGTGCAGGTCGGCCTGGGTGACAGTGGCGCGGTGGATCTTGGACTTGAGCATCGTGCGCATCATCGGGGGCCTCCCAGTCGGACTGCCGTGTTGTCGAGGAGCCGGGTGCTGCCCGCGCGGACCGCGACGAGCAGGCGGGCGGGGCCGGCGGCCGGCGCCGGTCCCAGATCGATATCGGTCAGTTCCAGGTAGTCCTGGACCAGGTCGGGGGCTTCGGCCAGGACGGCGCGGGCGGCGGCGAGGACCGCCTCGGCGCCGTGCGGGCCGGCGTCCGCACCGGCGCGCAGTGCCTGGTGCAACGTCGCTGCCCGGGCCCGTTCTTCCGGCGAGAGGTAGCGGTTGCGGCTGGACAGCGCCAGCCCGTCGTCCTCCCGCACCGTCGGGACGCCGACCACCTCCACGCCGAGCGCGAGCTCGCGGGCCATGGCGCGGATCAGGGTCAGCTGCTGGTAGTCCTTCTCGCCGAAGAGGGCGAGGTCGGGCCGCACCAGGCCGAAGAGCTTGGCGACGACGGTGAGCACCCCGGCGAAGTGCCCGGGGCGCACCGCCCCCTCCAGGACCGACCCCAACGGGCCGGGGTCGACGGTCACGCCCACCGCGCCGGGCGGGTAGACCTCCTCGACCGGCGGGTGGAAGACGACGTCGGCGCCCTCCTCGGCCAGCGCGGCGAGGTCGGCGTCCCAGGTGCGCGGGTAGCGGTCGAAGTCCTCGCCCGGCCCGAACTGCGTCGGGTTCACGAACACCGAGACGACGACGCTGCCGGCGCGCTCGCGGGCGGCGCGGACGAGCGTGCGGTGCCCCTCGTGCAGGGCGCCCATGGTGGGCACCAGGGCGACCGGGCCGGGCAGCGCGTCGACCAGCCGGCGCAGCTCGGCGGCGGAGGCGGCGACGGCGGGCCGGGTGCCGACGGTCATCGGGACCCGGCCGGATCGTCGTGCCGGGCGGCGGCGAGCAGGTCGAGCAGCGGCGCGGCCTCGTGGTGCTTGAGCCGGCCGGCGGCGAGGGTCCGCTCCGCGGTGCGCTGTGCCATGGCGACGTAGGCGGCCACCGCCCCCGGGGCCCGCTCGGTGAGGGTCCCCAGGTGGCGCGCGACGGTGCCGGCGTCGCCGCGGCTGACCGGTCCGGTGAGCCCTCGGTCACCCCGGCGCAGGCCGTTGTCGAGCGCGGCGGTGAGCAGCGGCGCCAGCACGCGGCCGGGTTCGGCCACTCCGGCGGTGCGCAGCAGGTCGGCGGCCTCGGCCACCAGGGTGACCAGGTGGTTCGCGCCGGTGACCAGCGCCGCGTGGTAGAGCGGGCGGTCGGCCTCGGCGACGAAGAACGGCTCGCCGCCCATCTCCAGCACGAGGGTCTCGGCCACGGGGCGGTGCTCCGGGCGGCTGGTCACGCCGAACGGGGCGCCGTCGAGCCGGTCGGCGTCCTCCGCGACGCCGGAGAAGGTCATGGCCGGGTGCAGCGCCAGGGCGAGCACCCCGGCCTGCTCGGCGGGGGCGAGCACGGCCAGCCCGTGCGCCCCGGACGTGTGGAACACCAGCTGACCGGCGCGCCAGGCGCCGGTCTCGGCCAGCCCGGAGACGAGGCCCGCCAGGGTGTCGTCGGGAACGGCGAGGACGACCAGGTCGGCGGCGGCCACCACCGCGTCGGCGGGGATGAGGGGGACGCCGGGCAGCAGCCGCTCGGCGCGCTCGGCGGAGGCTGCGGACAGCCCGGACGCGGCGACGACGTCGTGGCCGGCGGCGGCGAGCGCGGCGCCCAGGACGGCGCCGACGCGGCCGGCGCCGATGACGCCCACGCGGAGGCGGGCGGGCGCGTCGGCCGGGCGGGCGTGCGTGCGGGTCGGGCCCAGCAACGCACGGACGGTCCTGCGGGGAGCAGGCATCGGTGCACCTCTCGTTCCAGTCCCTGACGGGTACCGGACGTCGGGCGCGATCCACACGGATCGCGGTGGTCGTTCGGGTCCTGCTCCGGCCCGGCGCCCGCTGCAACCGGATGTGTCACGCGGGCGACGTACCGATGGCGAGTCTGTGACCCCTACGCGTCCGACGCAACGCCTCGTTGCTGTGTCCTGGCTCACGTCGGTCCGGGGCCCCGGTCGGGACCTGGCGGGGGCCCCGCCCTACCGTGACGGCCGGCACATCGGCGAAGGAGGCAGCGTGCACACGTTCGAGGGACGGACCGCACTGGTCACCGGCGGCAGCCGGGGCATCGGCCTGGGCATCGCCCGGAGCCTGGTCGAGCGCGGGGCGAGAGTGGTGCTCACCGCCCGCAAGCCCGACGCGCTGGCCGAGGCGGTCGAGGCGGTGGGCGGGCCGGAGGTGGCCGTGGCGGTCGCCGGCAACGCCGGGGACCCGGAGCACCGGGCCACCGCGGTGCGCACGGCGATCGAGACGTTCGGCAGCCTGGACGTGCTGGTCGGCAACGTCGGCATCAACCCGGCGTACGGGCCGCTGATGGACCTGGACCTCGACGCCTGCCGGAAGATCCTGGACACGAACGTCGTCGCCTCGCTGGGCCTGGTGCAGGAGGCCTGGCGGGCCTGGATGGCCGAGCACGGCGGCTCCGTGCTGTTCGTCGCCTCCGTGGCGGGGCTGCGCTCCTCGCCGGAGATCGGCGCCTACGGCGTGAGCAAGGCGGCGCTGATCAACCTCACCACCCAGCTGGCCGTGGAGCTCGCACCCAAGGTGCGGGTGAACGCGGTCGCCCCCGCGGTGGTGAAGACCCGCTTCGCCGGAGCCCTGTTCGAGGGCCGGGAGGCGGAGGCCGCGGCGGTCTACCCGATGGCGCGCCTGGGGACGCCCGAGGATGTCGGCGAGGCCGCCGCCTACCTGCTGGGCGACGGCGCCGGCTGGGTCACCGGCCAGACGCTGGTGCTCGACGGGGGTGGGCTGTCCCGCGGTCCGCGGTGAGGCTCAGCGGCCGAGGACCCGGGCCAGGACGTCGTCGCTCTCGCCGTCCTCCCGGTACCGCCGCCGGCGGCGCCCGCCGGAGACCGGGCTGACGCCGTTCTCGGCCAGGATCCGGGCCAGCCGGTCGGAGGTGTCCGCCCGGTCCTCGTCCGGCTGCGCCGCCCATTCCGGCGTCACCGCGGGGTGCGCGGTGGTGGGCGTGAACTCGGCGGGCAGCGGCGGCTCCGCCGGCTCGTCGGTGCGCCGGCGGCGGGGGGCGTCGTCGACCCGGGGCGGGGCGGGCGCGTCCAGCAGGGACCGGGCGGCCAGCCACTCCAGCGGGGACTGCGGCGGGTCGGCCGGCGGCCGCGGGGCCGAGGGCGCGACCACGGGCGACGCGACGGGAACCGGCGGCGGGGGCTCGGCCGGGGCGTGCCGCGACCCGAGGTAGGGGTCGTCCTCGTGCGCCGCGGCGCGCTCGTGTCGGCCGAGCCCCGAAGGCACCGGTGCGGCCGGGCGGCCCGGCACCGGCGGGACCGGAGGACGCAGCGGCGGCGGGACCGGCGGCGCGGACGCGGCGGGGCGGACCGGCGGCGTCACGGGGACGGCCGGAGCCGGTGGCGGGGCGGAGGACCACGTGCTGGTGCTCGTGCGCACCTGCTCGAACTGCTGGGTGGGGCGTGGCTCGTCCAGCCGGATGGCCGGCCACCCCCCGGTCAGCTCGCGCGGCGGTGCGTCGTCGCTCCACGCCGCGCCGCCGTCGAGGGTGCGGGCCGGCCCGTCCACCCGGCTGGCCTGGGTGCGCATGACGATCCGCTCGACCAGCATCTCGCTGGACAGCTGCTCGGCGAGCTCGGCGCGCAAGCGGCCCACGTCCTCCCGCAGCGCCCCCAGCTGCCCGAGCTCGGTGCGCAGGCCGGTCAGCGCGGCGACGTCGTCACGGAGCGCGGCCACGCGGGCGACCTCGTCGCGCAGCTCGCCGAGCGCGGCGATCTCCCCCCGCATCCCGGCCACCCGGGCGATCTCGTCGCGGAGGCCGGTCAGGGAGGCGATCTCGCCGCGCAGCGCATCCAGCTCGTCGCGCATCGCGTCCTCGGTCTCGCGGCGCAGCTCGTTCTCGAGCTCCAGCTCGTACTCGCGGCGGGCGGCGACCTCACGCTCCAGCTCCCGCTCGTAGGCGCGCCGCAGGCCGGCCTCGCGGGCCTCGGCGCGCACCCGGTCGGTGCCGCGCCGGCCGGCGGCGAAGGTGGCGAGCACGAACGCCCAGGCCACAGCGACGACCGCCACCCGCAGCAGCTGGGCGTTGTCGGTCAGGAAGACGGCGAGCGTGGCCCCGGCGGCGAGCAGGAAACCGCCGGCCTGCAGCAGCGTCCGAGGACCCGGAGCGGCCGGGCCGCGGTCGACGTCGTCGTCCTCGCGGCGGGGCATGGCTCCAGCGTAACGACGTGCGGCGTTCACGGGGAGCATTCGCACCCGTGCCCACGGTGGCCACAGGTGCAACAGTGCGGAGGTGACCCTCTCCCTGCTCGACTGGCGCCGCCGGGTGGCCGCGCTGCACGCCGCCGTCCGCGACGACCCCGATCCCGAACGGGGCTGGCAGCGGTGGCGGGACGGCCGCGACGAACTGTTCGCCGGCCACCCGCAGTCGCCGCTGAGCGCGTCCGCCCGGGCAGGTTTCCGCGGTCTGCCGGTCGCCCCGCACGACCCGGCCCTGCGGTTCGAGCCGGTGCTCGAGCCCGCGGGACCCCGGCGCCTGGAGGTACCGACGGCCGCCGACGGCGTGGTGCCGCTGGAGCGGATCGGGGCGGTGGCGCTGCCCGGCGTCGGCCGGCTGGACGTCTGGTGGATCGCCCTCTACGGGGGTGGGGTCTTCCTGCCGCTGCGCGATGGGACCGCCGGCGACACCACCTACGGCGGTGGCCGCTACCTGCTGGACACGGTGAAGGGCGCGGACCTCGGCAGCGACGGCGACCGGCTGGTGGTCGACCTCAACTTCGCCTACCACCCGTCGTGCGCCTACGACCCGCGCTGGTCGTGCCCGCTGGCACCGGAGGGCAACCGGGTGCCGACTGCCGTCGCCGCCGGGGAACAGCTGCCCCCCGGCGGCTGGACGTGACGTGCTGGAACGGCCCCCGTTCAGGGACCCGCTGCGAGCCCGTGACGTGCTGGAACGGCCACCCTTCAGGGTCCCGCGCCGAGCGTGCGAGGCGTGGGGGGAAGGGCGGTCCTTCTACTGATCGTCAGGGGTCCTGGCTCAGCGTCGACGGTGAGCCAGGACCCCGAGTGGTGAGCCAGGAGCGAGCCCGAGGGGTGGGCCGGGACGGCGGTCAGCCCTGCGCAAGGGCGCCGTCGGAGCTGAACACCAGGCCGAGGGAGATCTCGCCCCGCTGCAGCGCCGCCTTGGTCAGCGGGCCGCCGGTGTCCAGCGCCCGGAACTCGGCGAACTCCAGGCCGTAGGTCTCCTCCAGCCCCGGCTGGCAGAACGGCCGGGTCGGGCACTCGGTGGGCCCGCCGAGGACGAGCGAGCCGTCCCCGCAGGCCTCCGCGAGCTCGGAGAGGGTGCTGACCCCCAGCTCGTCGGCGAAGGCCTGGGTGACGGCGAAGGCGTTCTGGTCGGCGGCCTCCGCCGGCTCCCCGACGACCAGGCCAGCCTCCTCGGCCAGCGGCTGGAGGGCCGCCAGCGTCTCCTGGACGTCGCCACTGGCGACCTGGTTCTGCTCGTCACCCTCGAGCGTCTCGGTGACGGTGGCCAAGTACTCGGGGAAGACCTGGATCTCCCCGTTGCGCAGCGCCTGCAGGTACAGCTCCCGGTTGCCGGCCTCCCGGACGGAGGCGTCGAACCCGGCGGCGGTGAGGACGTCGGCGTAGATGGTGGCGAGGATCGTCGACTCGGTGAAGTTGGCGGCGCCCACGACGATCGGGCCGCTGCCCTGGGCGAGGCCGGCGGTGTCGACGTTCTCCTCGACCCAGGCGGCGGCGACGTCCTCGGCGTTCTGCCGCTCGACATCGACCGCGGCGTTCATCTCGATGAGCTCGTCGGTCGTGAGCTCCGCCGAGACGGCGTCCAGCGCAGGCAGCAGCGCCGGATTGGCCTCGGCCGCGTCCGCGTTGACCGCCGGGATGATGTTGTCGGCGTTCTGCAGGTCCTGGTCGTCGTCGAGGACGACCAGCTGGTCGCCGGCGACCGGGGCGCAGGCGTCGCCGGAGGCCTGGCCGCCGGTGTCACCGCCGCCGGTGCCGGAGGAGCCGGACTCCCCGCACGCCGCGGTCAGCGCGACGGCGAGGGCGAGTGGAGCGAGGGAACGGAATCGTGCGCGCATGGTCGGAGGCCCGCCTTCTGTGTCCCGTGCCGGTCAGCACGCGTGTCTGGCGGGAGGACTCCCGCGCCACCATCGAACCGTCCCGTTGTGCACCACGCAATCGGGTATCCGGCGCCCGGGGATCCGTTACCGACGTGTGATCACTGGGGGACGCCGGTCGCGGTCAGCTCGGGCTCTCCCCGCACGGCCCGCCGGCGACCGGTCACGAGGGGCACCCGCTTCGGCCCGGGCCGCGCCGCCCAGGAGAGCACCACCAGCACCAGCTCGGTGAGCAGCGCCAGCGCCGCGATGACGATCGCGCCGGCGATGATCAGCCCGTAGTCCTGCTGGCCGAACCCGAGGTTGACCACCCGGCCCAGGCCACCCCCGCCGACGAGTGCCGCAAGCCCGGCCGTCGCCACCACCTGCACGGCGGCGGTGCGCACCCCGGTCATGACCAAAGGCAACGCCAGCGGCAGGTCGACCCGGCGCAGCACCTGCCCCCGGGTCATGCCCATGGCGCGGGCGGCCTCGCGGACGTCGCCGTCCACCCCCCGGAAGCCGACGTAGGTGTTGGTGAGGATGGGCGGGAAGGCGAACACGGCTAGGGCGATCGCCGTGGCCCGGTTGCCGAAGCCGATCGGGCTGACCGCGAACAGGGTGAGCAGCGCGAGCGTGGGCACCGCGCGGCTGACGTTCGACAGGACGACCACCGCTCCCCCGCCGCGCCCGCTGGTGCCCAGGGCGATGCCCAGGGGCAGCGCGAGGACCAGTGCGGCGAGGACGGCGATCGCCGAGACGGCCAGGTGCTCGACGAGCAGGTCCAGCAGCCCGCCGGGCCGGGTCCAGTTGTACGGGTCGTTGAGGTAGACGAGCGCGTCGCCGAAGCCGGTCACGACCGCGCCCTCGCCCACGGGGTGAGCAGCCGTTCCGCGCCGGCGAGCAGCAGGTCGGCCAGCAGCGCGAGCAGCACGCAGCCGACCGCGCCGGTGACGATCTCGGCCCGGTAGAAGTTGGCGTTGAAGCCGCCGAAGATCAGCTGGCCGAGCCCGCCGTGCCCCACCAGGACACCCACGGTGGTGAGCGCGACGGTGGAGACGGTGGCGATCCGCAGCCCGGCCATGAACGCCGGCAGCGCCAGCGGCAGGTCGATCTGCCAGAACAGCCGGATCCGGCCGTAGCCCATGCCCTGCGCGGCCTCGCGCACCTCCGCCGGCACGCCCTGCAGGCCGGTCAGGAAGTTGCGGACCAGGATCACCAGCGAGTAGACGACCAGCCCGATCAGCACCGTCGTCGCCGTCAGCCCGGTGAACGGGAAGATCAGGGCGAACATCGCCAGCGACGGGATCGTGTAGACGATCGAGGAGAAGCCGAGCACCGGGCCGGCCAGCCACCGGACGCGACGGGCGAGCAGGGCCAGCGGCAGGGCGACGAGCGCCCCGATGACGACGGCGGCGACGGTGAGCCTGACGTGCTCCCCGAGGTACCGCAGAATGGTGTCCCAGTTCGCCACCACGTAGGTTGCGTCGAACCACGGGTTCGGCGCCCCGTCCACGGCCAGCACCGCGCCGGAGGCGGACGTACCGGCACCCGCGCTCAGCACCGGGCGCATCCCAGGAGGGCCACCCCGTGGACGCTACTGCGCACACTCCACCGACCGCGAGCGCGTCCGGTGACGCGGCGGAGATCCGGCTGGAGGGCGTGGGCAAGGTCTACGACGACGGCACCGTGGGCGTGGCCGAGCTCGACCTCACCTTCGCCGCGGGCGAGCTGACCGTGCTGGTCGGCCCGTCCGGCTGCGGGAAGACGACCACGATGAAGATGATCAACCGGATCATCGAGCCCACCACCGGCCGCATCGTGATCGGCGGCGACGACGTCACCCGGGCCGATCCGGTGGAGCTGCGCCGCCGCATCGGCTACGTCATCCAGAACGTCGGCCTCTTCCCGCACCAGACGATCCGCGCCAACGTCGGAACGGTCCCCCGGCTGCTGGGCTGGGACAAGAGGGAGATCCGGGCGCGGGTCGACGAGCTGCTGGCCACCGTGGGCCTCGATCCGGCGGTGCACGGCGACCGCTACCCCGCCCAGCTCTCCGGCGGGCAGCGCCAGCGGGCCGGGGTGGCCCGGGCGCTGGCCGCCGATCCGCCGGTGCTGCTCATGGACGAGCCGTTCTCCGCCGTCGACCCCGTGGTGCGCGAGCGGCTGCAGGCGGAGTTCCTGCGGCTGCAGGCCACGGTGCGCAAGACCATCGTCTTCGTCACCCACGACATCGAGGAGGCCGTGCGGATCGGCGACCGCATCGCGGTCATGAGCGAGGGCGGCCGGGTCGAGCAGTTCGCCACCCCCGCCGACCTGCTGGGCCGGCCGACGAACGAGTTCGTGGCCGACTTCGTCGGCGCGGACCGGGGCCTCAAGCGGCTCGCCGTCACCGGCATCGACCCCGAGGACCTGGAGCAGCCGCCGGTGCTGCACGTCGACGACGGGCTGGCCGACGCCCGGTCGGCGCTGCAGCGGTCCGGCGCGCGCTGGGCCGTGGTGCTCGACGACGCCGAGCACCTGCACGGCTGGCTGTCGCCGGACCGCGCCACGGGCGGCGGGACCGTCGGATCCGCGGCCCGGCGGATGGAGGCCTGGGTGCCGCGCGAGGCGTCGCTGAAGACGGCGTTCGCCACGATGCTGCAGCACGAGGCGGGGTGGGTGGCAGTGCTCGACGGCGACCAGTTCCTCGGCGTCCTCACGCCGGAGTCGCTGCACTCGGCGCTGCGCCGCTCGGTGGAGGGGCGGGTGCCGGAGACGGCCGGAGCCGCGTCGGCCTAGGGACGCCGGTCCTCCAGCAGCGGGCCGGCCACCCGGTACCGCGCGCTGACGAACGCCCCGTTGACCGCTGACTCGACCAGCTCGAGGTCCAGCCGGCGCGGGAGCAGCGGCCGGCCCGCGCCGAGGGTCACCGGCGCGATCGAGACCACGACCTCGTCCAGCAGCCCGGCCTCGGCGAACTGACCGGCCAGGTCGCCCCCGCCGACCAGCCAGAGGTCCTTCCCGCCCGCCGCCGCGGTCATCGCCTCGTGGACGGCACGGACGTCCCCGGAGGCGAACCGGACCGCGGGCCCTGCCGCTACCAGGTGGCGCGAGGTCATCACCCACGTCGGCAGCGTGTAGGGCCACGGCTTGCCGGCCTCGTGCTCCAGGACCCACTCGTAGGTCGTCGACCCCATGACCAGGGCGCCGATCCCGGCCATGAAGGCGTCCATGCCGAAGGCACCCGCCTCGTCGTGCGGCTGGCGCAGCAGCCAGTCGAGGGAGTCCTGCGGGTCGGCGATCCAGCCGTCGAGGGTGGTGGCGGTGTAGTAGGTCAGCACGGGTCTCCTCCCGGGGTCTCGCCGCGGCGGGCGCGGAGCCAGTCGATGGGGTCGCCGGTGTCGATCCGGCGGCCCGCCGTCCGCAGCAGGTGCCGGACCAGCTGACGCCGGTGGGCCGAGAAGGTGAGCACGTGGGCGACGACGCCGCTCAGGACGAAGCTCTCCGGCGGCTCGCAGAGCGCGTCGATCAGCCGGTCGTCCCAGCCGCCCCGGCGGTCGACGTCGCGGATCACCGCGAGCCACCGGGGAGCCACGGCGTCGTGCCGCTCCAGCAACGTGGCGGGGTCCGCGTCGGCGTGACGGTCGGGCACGTCGCGCCCCTCGATCGACGCCAGCCAGACCTCGACCGTGTAGACCAGGTGCGTCAGCACCGCCTGCACCGACTCCTCCGGGCCGTCCCACGGCAGCACGACCAGGCCGGGCAGCCGCGTCGCGCGGAACTCCTCGTCGGTCAGCCCCTTCGCCGCCTCGAGCAGGTGCCGGGTGTCGTCGAGGTCGTGCGCCACCAGTTGCTCGGTGAGCGGGTTCATCGCGTGCTCCGTGCTCTGCACCCACAGGGACGTGGGCGGGTGGAAGTGGATGCCGTTGGGCGCCGGCAGCCAGTGGCCGGACCCGGCGTCCACCGCGCTGGGCGGCCGGCCGTAGGCGCGGGTGAAGGCCCGGCTGAACCCCTCGACCGACTCGTACCCGGCCGCCCACGCGGCCTCGGTGACGCTGCTGCCCTGCCGCAGCTGCCAGGCGGCGCGCTCGAGCATCACCCGGCGCCGCATCGCCACGGGCGCCTCCCCGGCCTCCCGGGACAGGACCCGGCTGAAGTGGAACGGGGAGGCGTAGGCGTCGCCGGCCATCTCGGCGAGGGTGTGGTTCTCCTCGTCCAGCACGGCGTCGAGGAGTTCGCGGAGGCGGTCGCGTCCCGTCATGCCTGCAGCGTGACGCGCCGGGAGCCGCCGGCGCTTGACCGTTCTTGCCCGGCGCGGGGCCGGGCGAGCGCTAGGCCGAGACCCCGGGGGCCGGATCGTCGTCGGACGAGCCCGGCGGGACGCGGCACACCGACTCCAGCCACAGCGCCGCGGCGACCAGCGCGAGGGACGTGACGAGACCGAGCAGCGCGGTCACCGTGTCGCTGCCGGCGTACTGCAGCCGGCCCACCGCGGGGCCGGTGTAGGCGAGGACGCCGAGCCAGACGCCGGTGAAGACGGCGCCCACGTAGGCGCTGGCCTGGGCGAGCACCGCCAGCCGGGCGACGAGCATCGGCTCGACCGGGCGGACGCTCGCGGCGTCGCGCTCCCGGGGGCCGCGGCCGGCCCGTGCCTCGCGCAGCGCGTGCAGGCGGGAGCGCAGCACCCGGGCCCCCAGCGCCTCGGCCAGGGCCAGCACGGCCAGCGGCGCCGGCAGCCACCAGCGCAACGGCGGCAGGTCGCCGTACCAGGCGCGCACCAGCAGCCACGCGGCCACGGTGAGCCCGAGGGCGAGGACGACGAGGTCGCGGCGGCGGACGGGGGTCACGGCGTCCTCAGTGCAGGTGGTCCCAGCGCACGACCGCCGCCACGTCGGCGGGGTCGAGCGCGGCCACCAGGTCGGCGACCCGGCCGCGGCCCGGGAGGACTGCGGTCGGGTCGAGGGTCAGCCAGGGCACCAGCACGAACGCCCGTTCGTGCGCCCGCGGGTGCGGCAGGGTCAACGCGGGGTCGTCGGAGAGCACGGGGGCGCCGTCGTCACCGGTCACGGTGACCACGTCGACGTCGAGCGTGCGGGCGCCCCAGCGCACCTCGCGGGTGCGGCCGGCCGCCTGCTCCAGCTCCTGCGCCCGCGCGAGCCAGCCCCGGGCATCCCGCTCGCCGCGGGCGACGGCGATCGCGTTGAGGTACGGCGGCTGCTCGACCGGCCCCCACGGCGGGGTCTCGTACAGCGTGGAGCGGGCGACCAGCACGCCGTCGTCCTTCAGCGCGGTGAGCGCGGTGCGCAGCGCGCCGGCGCGGTCGCCCAGGTTGGCGCCCAGCGAGAGGACGGCGCGGCTCACCGGCGCTCCCTGCGGATGGTGACCTCGACGTCGTCGAACGGCACCCCCAGCTCGGCCTGCGGCTTGTGCACGGTGATCTCGACGGCGTCGACGAGCTCGACGGCCAGGCAGACGTCGGCCAGCCGCTGGGCGAGGGTCTCGAGCAGGTTGACCGGCTCCCCCGCGACCACGTGGTGCAACCGCTGGGCCAGGTCGGCGTAGTTCACCGTCCGCGCGAGGTCGTCGGCCGCGGCCGCGGCGGTGGTGTCCAGCTCCAGGACGGCGTCCACCCGGAACATCTGCCCGCGCTCGCGCTCGAAGGCGTAGACGCCGTGGTGGGCGTGGGCGCGGATGCCCCGGACGACGATCCGGTCAGGGGTGCTGGCCACGGCCGGCTCCTCTCGCCGCGCGGACGGCGGCCACGGTGCGGATGGCGTCGACCGAGCCGGCGGCGTCGTGCACCCGGACGCCCCAGGCCCCGGCCTGCGCGGCGAGCACCGTGGTGGCCAGGGTCGCGGCGTCGCGCTCCTCGGCCGGGCGGGGGACGCCGTCGGCGTCGGCGAGCAGCCGGCCCAGGAAGGTCTTGCGCGAGGCGCCGACGAGCACCGGCAGCCCCACGGCCACGAGCCGGTCGAGCCCGGCCAGCAGCGCCCAGTTGTGCTCGGCGCGCTTGGCGAAGCCCAGGCCGGGGTCGAGCACCAGCTGGTCGGGGCGCACCCCGGCGGCGACGACGTCCTCCACCCGGGCGGTGAGCTCGGCGCAGACCTCGGTGACGACGTCGCCGTACTGCGCCGCCGCGTACATCTCCCGGCTGTGCCCGCGCCAGTGCATGAGCACCCAGGGCACGCCCGCCTCGGCCACCAGGTCGGCCATGTTCTTGTCCGCCAGCCCACCGCTGACGTCGTTGACCAGCACCGCGCCGGCGTGCAGCGCCGCCTCGGCCACCTCGGCGCGGGTGGTGTCGACGCTGGTGCGCACGCCCGCGGCGGAGAGCTCCCGGATGACCGGGAGCACGCGGCGGCACTCCTCCTCGGCGTCCACCCGGTCGGCTCCCGGGCGAGTGGACTCCCCGCCGACGTCGACGTAGTCGGCGCCCGCGCCGTGCATGGCCAGTCCGTGCGCGATCGCGGTGGCGGGGTCGGCGAAGCAGCCGCCGTCGGAGAAGGAGTCGGGCGTGACGTTGAGGACGCCCATCACCAGGCAGTGACCCGGACGGGGCAGCGCGGCGGGGCTCATCGACGCGCCCCGCTCACCGGCCGAGCACGAGGGCCATGGCCTCGCTGCGGGTGGCCGCGTTCTCGCGGAAGATGCCGCGGACCGCGGAGGTGACCGTGGAAGAACCGGGCTTGCGGACGCCGCGCATCGCCATGCACAGGTGCTCGGCCTGGACCACGACCAGCACGCCGCGCGGCTTGAGGGCGTCGTCGAGGGCGTCGGCGATCTGCCGGGTCATCCGCTCCTGCACCTGCGGCCGGCGGGCGTAGACCTCGACCAGCCGGGCCAGCTTGGACAGCCCGGTCACCCGGCCGTCCTGCCCCGGGATGTAGGCGACGTGCGCGACCCCGTGGAAGGGCACCAGGTGGTGCTCGCAGGTCGAGTACATCGGGATGTCCTTGACCAGCACCAGCTCGTCGTGGTCCTCGTCGAACGTGGTCGCGAGGATGTCGTACGGGTCCTGCGCCAGCCCGGCGAAGGTCTCCGCGTAGGCCCGCGCGACACGCGCCGGGGTGTCCTGCAGGCCCGGCCGGTCGGGGTCCTCGCCGATGGCGAGCAGCAGCTCCCGGACCGCCGCCGCGGCCCGCTCCTGGTCCACCCCCGGCGCCGGGGTCAGCAGCTGGTCGGCGGGTTCGGCCGGGATCTCGCTCACCGGTGGTCCCGGCTCATCGCTGGACCGGGGCCCCGACGTCACCGACCGGGCTGGTGGCCCCCGACCCGTTCTGCCCGGCCCGCTCCGCCGGCGTCAGCACCGGCGGCTGGTCGGACGGGGTGCGCTTGCCGAAGCCGTTGTACGGGGCGAGGGCCGGCCGCTTGGCGACCGGAGCGCAGATGCGCGCCATGTCGTCCTTGGAGAGCGTCTCCTTCTCGATCAGCTCGAGCACGAGCTGGTCGAGGACGTGGCGGTACTCGACCAGGATCTCCCACGCCTCGTCGTGCGCGGCCTCGATCAGGGCACGGATCTCCGCGTCGATGTCGGCGGCGACGGCCTCGGAGTAGTCGGGGCGGGACCCCATGTCCCGGCCGAGGAACGGCTCGGAGTCGCTGCTGCCGTACTTCACCGCGCCCAGCTTGGCGCTCATGCCGTACTGGGTCACCATCGCGCGGGCCATCGAGGTGGCCTTCTCGATGTCGTTACCGGCCCCGGTGGTCGGCTCGTGGAAGACCAGTTCCTCGGCGGCCCGCCCGCCGAGGGCGTAGGCGAGGGTGTCGATCATCTCCGACCGGGTCTGGGTGTACTTGTCCTCCGTCGGCAGCACGAGGGTGTGCCCCAGCGAGCGGCCGCGGGGCAGGATCGTCACCTTGTGCACCGGGTCCAGGTTGGGCAGCGC
Source organism: Blastococcus sp. SYSU DS0552 (assembly GCF_054050815.1). Taxonomy (NCBI): domain Bacteria; kingdom Bacillati; phylum Actinomycetota; class Actinomycetes; order Geodermatophilales; family Geodermatophilaceae; genus Blastococcus; species Blastococcus sp. SYSU DS0552. The sequence goes on along the minus strand of NZ_JBJHAB010000002.1, from coordinate 134,405 downwards.
GTGCGCCACCAGGGCGTGCCCGCCCTCGTGGTAGGCGGTGACCTTCTTCTCCTTCTCGCTCATCGCCCGCGTCTTGCGCTCGGGGCCGGCGATGACGCGGTCGATCGCCTCCTCGAGGGTCGCGTCGGTGATCATCGAGCCGTTGTTGCGGGCGGTGAGCAACGCGCCCTCGTTGAGCACGTTGGCGAGGTCGGCGCCGGTGAAGCCCGGCGTGCGGCGGGCCACGGTCTCCAGGTCGACGTCGGGCGCGAGCGGCTTGCCCTTGGCGTGGACCTCGAGGATCTTCTTGCGGCCCTCGAGATCGGGGCGGTCGACGGCGATCTGCCGGTCGAAGCGACCCGGGCGCAGCAGCGCGGGGTCCAGGACGTCGGGCCGGTTGGTCGCGGCGATCAGGATGACCCCGCCCTTGACGTCGAAGCCGTCCATCTCGACGAGCATCTGGTTGAGCGTCTGCTCGCGCTCGTCGTGCCCGCCGCCCATGCCGGCGCCGCGCTGCCGCCCGACGGCGTCGATCTCGTCGACGAAGATGATCGCCGGGGAGTTCTCCTTGGCCTGGGTGAACAGGTCGCGGACCCGGCTGGCACCGACACCGACGAACATCTCGACGAAGTCCGACCCGGAGATCGAGAAGAACGGCACGCCCGCCTCGCCGGCGACCGCGCGGGCCAGCAGGGTCTTGCCGGTGCCGGGCGGGCCGAAGAGCAGCACGCCCTTGGGGATCTTCGCGCCGACGGCCTGGAACTTCACCGGGTTGGCGAGGAAGTCCTTGATCTCGTGCAGCTCTTCGATCGCCTCGTCGGCGCCGGCGACGTCGGCGAACGTCGTCTTCGGCATGTCCTTGGTGATCTGCTTGGCCTTCGACTTGCCGAAGGCCATGACGCCCCGGCCGCCGCCCTGCATGGAGTTGAACAGCCAGAAGAGCAGCAGGAGCAGGATCAGGAACGGCAGGAAGCTGACCAGCAGGCTGACCAGCAGGCTGTCCTGGGTGACGTTGGTGTCGAACTGCTCGTCCTCCTGGGCGCGCAGGAGGTCGACGATGTCGCCCTCGACCGCCACCGGGTAGGAGGTGGTGACCTCGGTGCTGCCCTCGACCTCGTCGGTCAGCTCCAGGTCGAGCGTCTGCTCCTTGGTGTTGAGCGTCGCCGACTCGACGTTGCCGCTCTCGATCTGCTCGAGGGCCGTCGAGGTGGTGATCTCCTGGCGGTTGCCCTCCCCGCTGAACAGCGACGAGACGGTCAGGGCCAGCAGGATGACCAGGACCACCCAGAACCACACGGAGCGGAAGATCTTCTTACGTTCCATACACCGATGCCGGGCGCCGGCGTGCCGGCTCGCCCGTCGACCCTCCTGACCGTCCCGGGGACGCCGCCACGGCCCGGGCACGGACCCCGGCGCTCGGTGCAGCGTCGTCGGGATCGACGGTACACCGGTGCACCTGGGCGATCCCTGCGTGCGAGCTGGGAACGTCCCCCGCCCGGGGCGACGTGACCGGCGACGGGCCCGGAGGGTCCTCGCCGGTCACGGCAGACGCGCGGGACACGGGGCGGGGACGGCAGGCGGTCGCGGCACCGGAGGTGATCCGCCCCGCGAGGGTCGCAGCCGGCGACGGGCCCGGAGGCTCCTCACCGGCCGCGACGGGAGGGCTCAGCGCAGCCGGGGCACAGCACCCGGCCGCGGTCGTCGTCCGGAGCACGACGACGTGTCAGGCGTAGACCTCGGGCTTGAGCGTGCCGATGTAGGGCAGGTCGCGGTACCGCTCGGCGTAGTCGAGGCCGTAGCCGACGACGAACTCGTTCGGGATGTCGAAGCCGACGTACTTCACCGGCACCTCCACCTTGACCGCGTCGGGCTTGCGGAGCAGCGTGCAGACCTCCAGCGACGCGGGGTTCCGGCCGCCGAGGTTCTTGAGCAGCCAGGAGAGCGTCAGCCCGGAGTCGATGATGTCCTCGAGCACCAGCACGTGCTTGCCGGTGATGTCCCGGTCGAGGTCCTTGAGGATGCGCACGACACCCGAGGAGCTGGTGGCGGACCCGTAGGAGGAAACCGCCATGAACTCCATCTGGGTGGGCAGCTGGAGCGCGCGGGCGAAGTCGCTCATGAACAGCACCGCGCCCTTGAGCACGCCGACGAGCAGGACCTCCCTGCCCGCGTAGTCGGCGGCGACCGCCGCGGCGAGCTCGGCGATCTTGTCGCGGATCTGCGCCTCGCTGAGCAGGACGTGGTCGATGTCCGGGCCGTAGCCGTGGTCGGGACCGAGTGCGCCGGGCGTGCTGGCAGGCTCCGTCACGGAGTGTGCTCCTCGTGGGGTGCGGTTCCGGGGGTGCTGCGCCGAGCCTCCGGCGGCAGCAGCACCAGACTGCCAGACGCCCGGACGACGCCCGCGCCGCCGGGTAGGTCGACCACGCCCTGCCCCCGCCAGCCGGTGACCAGGCTCTCGACCGCGCGCAGGTGGACCGCCTGCAGGTCGGGGACCCCGGCACCGCGCAGCCACCCGCGGAGCACGCGCCGGCGGAGCGCGGCCGGCAGCGCTTCCAGCGGCCGGGCGGGCAGGCCGCCGTCGCCGGACTCCGCGGCCAGCCGGGCGAGCTCGGCGGCCGCCAGGTCGTCGAGCGCGTCGAGGTCCTCCCGGAGCATCCCCGCGGTGCGCGCCAACGCCGGCGCCACACCGCCGCCGAGGACCTCCTCCAGCAGCGGCAGGACCTCGGTGCGCAGCCGCACCCGGGTGTAGGCGGGGTCGGTGTTCCACGGGTCGTCCCACACGGGCAGCCCCTGGTCCGCGCAGGCCCGCCGGGTGGTCTCGCGGCGGACGCCGAGCAGCGGCCGCCACCAGGAGACGCCGTCGGTGACCCGCTCGGGCACCATGCCCGCGACCGACCGGGGCCCGGAGCCGCGGCCCAGGCCGAGCAGGACCGTCTCCGCCTGGTCGTCCAGCGTGTGCCCGAGGGCGACCCGGGCGCCGCGCTCCCGCGCCGCGGTGGCCAGCGCGGCGTAGCGGGCGGTGCGGGCCGCCGCCTCGGGGCCACCGGGGCCGGCCACCCGCACGGGCAGCACCAGCACCGGGTCCAGGCCCAGCTGCCGCAGCAGCGCGGCCGTGTTCTCCGCGCGCGCGGCCGAACCGGGCTGCAGGCCGTGGTCGACGGTGACCGCGCCGACGCGCACGCCGGCGGACCGCGCCTCGAAGGCGATTGCGGCGGCCAGGGCCAGCGAGTCCGCTCCCCCGCTGCAGGCGGCGAGCACCGGGCCCGCGCCGGACCGCAGCCCGGCCCGGACCGCGTGCCGCACCGCGGCGACCGCGCGAGGTGGCCCGGCCACCGGCCTCAGGCGGGGAGCGCCGGGCGGCCGAGCACCCGCTCCACCCACCGCTCGGGCGCGGTGAGCTCGTCCACCAGCGGCAGGTTCGCCGGCCCCTCCCAGACCCGGTTGAAGCCCTCCATGCCGGCGAGCTCGACGACGCCGCCGACGAAGTGCCGGCCGTCGGCGTACTGCTTCATCTTCTGCTCCAGGCCCAGCAGCCGGCGCATCACGCGGTCGAGCGGGCCCCGGCCCTTGCGGCGCTGCGCGAACCGCTTGCGCAGGGTGCGGACCGACGGGACCACGTCGGGCCCGACACCGTCCATGACGTACTCGGCGTGGCCCTCGACGAGGCTCATCACCGCGGTCACCCGGTCGAGGACGGCCCGCTGCCGCGGGTCGCGCACCAGCGCCAGCAGCCCCTCGGCCCCGCCGTCGCCGTTCCCGCCGCGCACCGCGTCGGCGAGGCCGCGCAGCAGGTCCTGCAGGCGTTCGCGCAGCACGTCCGGGGCCAGGTCGGTGGCGGCGACGAACTCCGCGATCTGCGACTCGAGGTAGCCGGTCAGCCAGGGGACGCCGGTGAACTGCAGCTGGTGGGTGACCTCGTGCAGGCAGACCCAGAGCCGGAAGTCCGACGGGTCGACGCCCAGCTTCCGCTCGGTCGCCACGATGTTCGGCGCCACCAGCAGCAGCCGGCCACCGGTGCCGAAGACCTCGTACTGGCCGAGCACCCGCGAGGACAGGAAGGCCAGCAGCCCACCGGCCTGCAGCCCGGTGGCGCGGGAGCCGATGGCCGTGGCGAGGGCGCCGGGACGGCTCTCCTGGCGCTCGGTCAGCTTGTGCACCAGCGGGTCGAGCAGGGCGGCCATGCCGCGGGCGTTGGCGTCCGCCCAGCCCGGTCGGTCGACGACGACGACCTCCGGGACCGCGCCCCCGGGGGCGGGCCGCAGCCCGGTGAGGGCCTCGACGTGTGCGACGGCGGTGGCCGCGGCCCGGTGCAGCTCGGCGACGACGGCGGCGGCCTCCTCACGGGTCGTGCTCGGGCCGCTGCTCACCAGCCGGCGGGCCGTGCGTCCGGCGAGATCCCAGTCGACCATCGAGGAGGCGCTGCTCATCGCCTCACCGTACGCGTGGAGCGCCTCCCGGCCCGGCGGGCCGCGGCGTCACCGGCAGCCGCAGGCGGCCAGGGTGGCGGCGACCTCGTCGAGCGCGGCCTCCGCGGCCACTGCGCTGCCCGTCGCCTCGTCTGCCACCACGGCGAAGGCCAGCAGCCGTCCGTCCGCGGTCACGATGGTGCCGGCGAGGGCGTTGACACCCAGCAGCGTGCCGGTCTTCGCGCGCACGGTCCCCGGCGCGGTCGCCGGGTCGTCGTCCCCGCGGTCGGCGAGGGTGCCGTCGTACCCGGCCACCGGGAGGCCGGCGAGCAGGCCCGCGGCGTTCCCGAGGCTGCCGTCGGCAGCCCCGCGCACCAGGGCGGTGAGCAGCTCGGCGGTCACCACGTCCTCCCGGGAGAGGCCGCTGGCGTCGGCGAGGGCGACGCCGGTGACGTCCAGGCCGGCCTCGTCCAGCGTGTCGACGATGGCCCGGGCCGCGCCCTCGAACGTCGCCGGCTCCCCCCGTGACAGCGCCACGTGCCGGGCCAGGGACTCGGCGAGCACGTTGTCGGACATGGACAGCGCCTGCTCGACCAGCCGGGCGACCGGTGCGGACTCCACGGTGCCGAGCGTCCGCGCCCCGGCGGGGGCCTGCCCGAGGACCACGGCGGCGCCGGGCGCGCCGAGCGCGTCGGCGAGGGCGGAGCCGGCGTCCAAGCCGGGCTGCCCGCTCCGGGCGGTCGCCCCGGGGCTGACCCGGGCGCCGTCGACGGCGGTGGCGGTGATCGGCGCGGCGTAGCTGGAGGGGGCGTCCCCCGCACCCCAGCCGCTGGCCGTGAGCGGGCCGCTGAACAGCGAGCTGTCGACCACGACGCGGGTCACGGCGGTACCGGCGGGGAGCGCGGCGACCACCTGGGTGGCGAGGTCGGCCACGGTCGGGGCGCCGGGATAGGTCAGCGACGGCTCGGTGCGCGACAGCGTCGGATCCCCGCCGCCCACGAGCACCACCTCGCCGGGGGTGGCGCCGCTGACGACCCGGGTCTCGAACGTGTCGGCCGGGTCGAGGGTGGTGAGCACGGCGGCAGCGGTGAGCAGCTTGGCGGTGGAGGCCGGGGTCAGGGGGGCGCCGGCGTTCTGGTCGTAGAGCACCTGACCGGTGGCGACGTCGATGACCTGCGCCGTCGTCCCGGGCCCCAGCGGCGGGCCGGTGACCAGCGGGGTCAGCGTGGCCGCGAGGACGTCGGGGTCCGGGAGGGGCGCGTCGGCCACCAGCCCGGCCAGGACGGGCTCGGCCTCGCCCAGGCTGGGCAGCTCCGCGTCGGGGACGGCGACAGCGCCGTCCCGGCCCGTGTCGCCGCCGAGCGCGACGCCGAGCCCGACACCCCCGGCGGCGAGCAGCAGCACGAGGACCACGACGCCGATCGTCATGCGCCGTCGGAAGCGGCCGTAGTTGGCCGTGACGATCGTCGAGCCGCTCGACGAGATGGTGCCCACCCCCCACAGGGGGGCCTGCGCCGACCGGATCGTCCCCCGTGGGCCACACTACGTCCGTGCAGTTCGACGTGACGGTAGAAATCCCGAAGGGCCAGCGGAACAAGTACGAGCTGGACCATGAGACCGGACGCATCCGCTTGGACCGGATGCTGTTCACCTCCACCCGCTACCCGGCGGACTACGGCTACATCGAGAACACCCTGGGGCAGGACGGCGACCCGCTGGACGCCCTGGTGATCCTCGAGGAGCCGACGTTCCCCGGGTGCCTGGTCACCTGCCGGGCCATCGGCATGTTCCGCATGACCGACGAGGCCGGAGGGGACGACAAGGTCCTCTGCGTCCCGGCGACGGACCCGCGGGTGGCGCACCTCAAGGAGATCGAGGACGTGTCGGAGTTCGACCGCCTCGAGATCCAGCACTTCTTCGAGACGTACAAGGACCTCGAGCCGGGCAAGTCGGTCGAGGGCGCCGAGTGGGTCGGCCGCGACGCGGCCGAGGCCGAGATCCTGGCCTCGATCGAGCGCGCCAAGAACAACTCCACGCACCACTGACCTCCCGCCCGGCCTTCCGGACCGGGCGTCGGGTGCACCCGACGGCGGCACACCTCACGGAGGCGTGCCGCCGTCAGCCATGCCTGCGGCATCCCCAGACCGTGCCCTGAGGAAGGAAGCGCACCTTGCCGAACCTCGGTCTGGACAACCTGATCCACCGCATCCGCGACCGTTTCGGACACGCGTTCCATGCGACCGTGACCGCGTCCGTGCAGGCGACGATCGGTGCCGTGCACGGGGCTCACCGGCTTTCCACGCCCTCTCGCTGCCGCATTGCCGGATGCAACGAACCGGCGATCGACTCGCACGTCATCCCCAGGTCCTTCCTCACTGCGAACGGCAGCGGAGGCGGGCTCCGCACCCCTGTGGTCATCGGTGGTACCGCGGTCGAGATGCGACCGATGACCGGCTCGTCGGCACCGACCTTCCCCGGGTACTGCCACGATCACGACGACCGGCTGTTCGCCTAGGAGTAGCCCGGACGGTTCAGCGGCCCGGACGCCCCTGCGAGCCAGCTGATGCGGGTGACCGATGCCTCCATCCATGAAGTCGGGCTACGGGCAGCGGTGCCCTCCACGCTCGGACGGGAACTGGCTCCTACAGCGACCGGACTCCAGCACGTGAGCCACCTCCTCGGTCCGGCGGATGCCGCCTTCCTGACGACGGAGGCGGCGTCGCTGGCGCAGTCAGCGACGGAGGCGGCGCCCCTGCTGGCGGATCTACGGCGGCTCCGCGATGCTCTTGACCGCTCGCGGTCGGCGTCAGGCCCTGGGGCCTTCATCCGCTCCGTGCACGTGCCGGACGTGGACTGGCCGCAGTTCGCCGACGCCCTCCGGGTGCCACGGCGAGGCGATGTGGACTTCCGGGACCCGACGCCGCTGGCGATGTGCGGCCTGTCCGACCCCGCGGGCTTCCACCTGGTGCTCGGGGCGCTGGACGAAGGCAAGGAAGCGGTCCTCCGCCTCGAATCGGAACTGCGAGCCGCGCCGAGCAAGGTCCTCGCCTTCGCGCTCCACTGCCTCACCTGGGGAACGCACTACTCATTCGTGAGCGAAGCGCTGTGGTCGTCCCTGGACCGGCCAACGCAGGCCGACTGGGAGAAGAGGCTGTCCTTCATCCCGCACACCCGGGGAGCCTTCTCCAGCGACCCGGTCCGTATCCCGTTCATCCGAGCGGGGAATGGGTGGCTCTGACCCGCCGCGGCGGCCGAACGTGCCCGCCAACGGCGAGCACGGCGCCGCGTGAGCAGTCGGTTGCACCAGTGCTTCTCCCGGGGCTCATCGGTGCCCGGCGCGCACGGGCGCCGTTGCGCTCACCGGGGAACGACGACGGGCCCGTCCTCGCGGACGGGCCCGTGCTGCGCGAGCCGCCTGTCGGAATCGAACCGACGACCTTCTCATTACGAGTGAGATGCTCTACCGACTGAGCTAAGGCGGCGAACTGCCCGCACAGCCTACGACACCGCACGCCCCGCTCCGCGCAGCGGCCCTCCCGCACGGTCCCCGGCGAGCCCAGGAGCGAAGGAGGGCAGCAAGGGCCTTCCTCAGGCGGGCAGGCGCAGCGCGACGGTCAGCGCCTCCAGGGCCACCTGGGGCTTCACGTTCTGCTCCAGCGCACGGCGGCAGGCCAGGATGGCGTCGATGCGGCGCAGCGCCCCCTCCGCGCCGATCCGCCGGGCCAGCTCCTCGGCGTCGGTGCGGCGGTCGGGGTGGTTGAGCTGCGGCGCGGGGTGGGTCCGGGAGGACACAGCGGCGTCGAGGACCAGCGCATCGCGGTAGAGCCCGGCCAGGTCGACCAGCGCGCGGTCCAGCGAGTCGCGGCCCAGCCGGGTGGACCGGGACTTCTGCCGCTTCTCCAGCTCCTTGAGCTGCCCGGCACCCCGGCTGGCGGCGGCCACGCCGGGCCCGCGCGCGCCGACCCCCAGGCTGGCCTTGACCGCCTCGGTCTCGGCCCCGTCCAGGGCGGCGGAGGCCTCGTCCGCCTCCTCCTTCGCCGCGCCCACCAGGTCGTCGGCGGCGTCCAGGCAGGCGGCGAGGGAGACCAGCCGCAGGGGGACGTCGAGCACCGCCTTGCGGGCCAGCCGGGCCGTCTCGTCCCGGGCCAGCCGCCGGGCCCGGCCCACGTGCCCGCCGGACGCCGCGGCCGACCAGGCGGCCAGCGCCGGGTCGACGCCGTCGCGGCGGACCAGCACCTCGGCGACGGCCTCCGCCGGCGGGGTGCGCAGCCCGATGACGCGGCAGCGCGAGCGGATGGTGACCGGCACGTCGTCGGGGTGGAGGCTGGGCGCGCACAGCAGGAAGACGGTGCGCGGCGGCGGCTCCTCGAGCATCTTGAGCACGGTGTTGGAGGCCTGCTCGGTCATGCGGTCGGCGTCCTCCACCACGACCACCTGCCAGCGCCCCTGCGAGGGAGCCCGGCCGGCGATGCGCACGAGCTCGCGCACCTCGGCGACGCCGATGGACAGACCCTCGGGGACGATCAGCTGCACGTCGGCGTGCGTCCCGGCCAACACGGTGCGGCACGCGTGGCAGGTGCCGTCCCCGCCCGCCGGGCACTGCAGCGCGGCGGCGAAGGCCCGTGCGGCCACCGACCGGCCGGAGCCCGGCGGGCCGGTGAACAACCAGGCGTGGGTCATCGCCGCCGGTTCGGCGATCGCCGCCCGCAGCTCGGCCACCACGGCCGGCTGGCCGATCACCTGCGTCCAGACGCCTTCCTCGGGCGCCACCACCGGGGCCGTCACGGGTGCAGCTGCGGCGTGGCGCCGGTCTGCGCGTGCGGATGGTGCGCGTGGGCACCGCCCCGGCCGTCGTGCCGCAGCTCGGGAGCGACCTGGGTCTGGGCGGCCGGCGGTGCGGGGGTCTGCAGCGGCAGCCCGGAGAGCAGCTCGGCGACCCGCACCCGGATCGCGGCCGCGAGCTCGTCGGGTGAACGCCGCGCGTCGAGCACCAGGTAGCGGTCGGGCTCGGCCTCGGCGAGCTCCTGGAAGGTGCGCCGCACCCGCTGGTGGAACTCCAGCGACTCCGACTCCAGCCGGTCGGCGGCGGCCCGGCCGCGGGCTCGCGCGAGGCCCACCTCGGGCGGCAGGTCGAGCAGGACCGTCAGGTCGGGCTGCAGGCCCTGGCTGGCCCAGCGGGAGATCGTGCGGACGTCGTCGAGCGGGATCGTGCGCCCGGCGCCCTGGTAGGCCAGCGAGCTGTCGATGAACCGGTCGGTGATCACGACCTCGCCGGCGTCGAGCGCGGGGCGCAGCACCTCGTGCACGTGCTGGGCGCGGTCGGCGGCGTAGAGCAGCGCCTCGGCCCGCGGGGCGATGCCCACCTGGGCGCGGTCAAGCACGATCGAGCGGATCCCGGCCCCCGGCGGGGTGGCGCCGGGCTCGAAGGACGCACGGGCGGTCAGCCCCTCGTCGGCGAGCCACTCCTGCAGCCGGCGCACCTGGGTGGACTTGCCGGCCCCCTCGCCGCCCTCGAAGGCGATGAGCACCCCGCCCCCGGCCAGCCTGCGGCGCGCGGTGGTGTCGCGGCGCAGCGCGGTGACGACGTCGGCCCACAGCGGGATGGGGCGCCGGTCGTCCATCTGCCGGTAGGCGAGCAACCCGACGCCGATGGCCAGCAGCCCGGCCGCGAGCAGCATGATCCGCTCGCCGGAGAGCGGCAGCACGACGGCGCCGAGGTCGAGCTCCTCCCGGCCGATCAGCCCCACCCCGATCGGCACGAGGGCCAGGGAGATGATCAGCGCCGCGCGGACCAGGGACTGCACGATCGCGAAGGTGCGGCCCCGGATCGAGTCCTCCACCTCGGTGCCGATCAGGGTGATCCCGGCCAGGAAGGCCATGCCGGCGAAGAAGCCCATGACGACCACGAGCAGCAGCGAGATCCACAGCGCGAAGGACAGCGACAGCAGCACCACGACCACCCCGGCGCCGACGATCGCCAGCCCGAAGATGCGCTCGCGGGCGAGGTCGCGGGCCACGCTGGGGCCGATGCCGATGCCCAGGCCCAGGCCGACGAAGACGGCCCCGAACAGCAGGCCGTACGCCGCCTCGCCGCCCCCGAGCACGTTGACGTAGGCCTGCCCGGTGGCGATGATCGCGCCCGCCGCGACGAAGGCCCCGGTGATGCCCACGACCAGGCCCCGGATCAGGCGGGTGTGCCCGGCGAAGGAGAAGCCCTTGACCAGCGAGCCGAGGAAGCTCTCCTGCTGGCCGACCACCGCCCCCTCCGCCCGACGGCCGCTGATCGACGGCAGGTTCCAGATGACGAAGGCCGCGACCAGGAAGGTGAGCGCGTTCAGGTAGAGGGCGAGGTCCACCTCGTCCACGCCCGGCAGGACGGCGCTGAGCTCGCCGCCCACGCTGGTGAGCAGGGCGAACACGATCGCCGCGGCCACCGGGGTGAGCCCGTAGGTGGTGACCAGGGAGAGCTGGTTGGCCGGCTCCAGCTGGTCCTTGCGCAGCATGTTGGGGACGGCGGCGTCCTTGGCCGGGATCCAGAACAGGCTGAAGGCCTCGATGACGAACTGGGCGATGAAGAGCCAGATGAGGTTGTCGACGATCGGGATCGAGGCGAACAGCCCGAACCGGAAGATGTCGGTGACCACCATCGTCTTCCGCCGGTCGAACCGGTCGGCGAAGGCCCCGGCCACCGGGCCGAGCACGATGGCCGGGAGCAGCCGGAAGAGCAGGACGCCGGCCAGCGCGAAGTTCTGCGCGGCGTAGTCGTCGAAGGTCATCGTCGCCGTGACGGTGATGGCGAGCAGGCCGAGCCAGTCACCGAAGCTGGACAGCAGCGTGGACAGCCAGAGCTTGCGGAAGTCGCGCACCCGCAGCACCGCGCGGATCTTGGCCACCGTGCCCACCGCACCGGAGCCGTCCGCGCCCGAGGCGGACGAGCCGGGGGGTGCGCCGTCCGGGCCGACGTCGGTCAGGGGCGGGCCCGCGGACGGCGGCACCGGCGTGCCGGCGGGCGGCAGCCCGTCGCCCGGGGCGGCCGGCTCCCCGACCGGAGCAGCCGGCACCGCCTTCTCGGGCGGTGCCGGTGAGTTCGGGTCGGCCGAAATGGCGAGCTCCCCAGGTCGGTGGGCGGCAGGGCGGAGCGGGCCCAGCGGGGTTACGGTACCGGCCGGGGACCACGTTCCGGCACCGCATTACCCGGCGGGTGGGCGGTTCTCGACGGCTCCGCGGACGGGCGGAGCCCTGTCAGGGTCGGGGATGATGAGGGCGACCGGGGATCCGACGCGCCAGGCCGGCAAGACTTCACCCGGCCGTTGGCACCCGGACACCTACCTGCGGTTCGCCGGGGAACGCGCCCGCCCGTTCGCCGACCTGCTCGCCCGGGTGGGGGCCCCCGACCCGCGGGTCGTCGTCGACCTGGGCTGCGGAGAGGGCTCCCTGACCGCTTCGCTGGCGCAGCGCTGGCCGGGTGCCCGCGTCATCGGCGTCGACTCCTCCCCCGAGATGCTGGCCGCGGTCACCGCCACCGCTCCCGGGCACGTGGAGTTCCGGCTCGGCGACGTGCGGGACTGGACCCCGGCCGGCGCGGTGGACGTCGTCGTCAGCAACGCCGTCCTGCACTGGGTGCCCGGGCACCCGGACCTCATGGCGCGCTGGGCCGCGGCCCTGCCGGCCGGCGGGTGGCTCGCCGTCCAGGTGCCGGGCAACTTCCGGGCACCCACCCACGCGCTGCTGGCCGACCTGTGCCGCCGCCCGGAGTGGGCCGACCGGCTGGCCGGCGTCGCGCCGCGGGCCGACGCCGTGCTCGAGCCCGCCGGCTACGCCGAGGTGCTCACCGGGGCGGGGTTGGTGCCCGACGTCTGGGAGACGACGTACCTGCATGAGCTGAGCGGGCCCGACCCGGTGCTGGCCTGGGTGCGCTCGACGGTGCTGCGCCCGGTCCTCGCCCGGCTGGACGACGACGCCGCGACCGCGTTCTCCGCCGCCTACGCCGAGGCCCTGCGGACGGCCTACCCGCCCCGACCCGACGGCACGACGCTGCTGCCCTTCCGGCGGGTCTTCGCCGTCGGCACCCGCCTGTCCTGACCGTCGGCCGGCGGCGGTCAGCGCGGGGTGAGCCGGTAGGCGTGCGTCCGGTAGGGCAGCTCGAGCTCCGGCCGCCCCCGGGTGCCGGGGTGGTCGGCCAGCAGCCGGCGGATCGCGGAGAGGAACTCCTCGCGCCGGGCGCCGTCCATGACCGCCACGTAGCTGCGGGTGGCGATGCCGCCGACGACGTCCTCGGGGCCCGCACGCTGCACGATCCCCGACTCGACGACCTCGACGTCGGCCCCGAGCTCCTCGGCGAAGCGGTCGACGACGCGCTGGTCGGCCTCGTGCCCGCGCGCCTCGTCGGCGATCAGCTCCTCCAGTGCGGCGATCCAGGGCACCCGGTCGTCGCGGGTGTTCCAGACCAGGCCGAGGACGACACCGGGACGGAGCACCCGGCGGATCTCGCGGGCGGCCGGGACCGGGTCGAACCAGTGCGCGGCCTGCCCGGCCACGACGGCGTCGACCGAGGCGTTCCCAGCCGGGAGCCGCTCCGCGGTCCCCACGGCGGTGGCGACCGCCGGGAACCGGGCGCCGAGCTCGGCCAGCATCTCCGGGGACGGGTCGACCGCGCGGACGCGGTGCCCCAGGCCCAGCACGACCTGGGTGAGCAGTCCCGTGCCGGCACCGACGTCGAGCACGTCGAGCGACCGGTCCCGGCCGAGGAGGAACTCGACCGCGTCGACCGGGTACGTCGGCCGCAGCGCGGCGTACCCGGCCGCGACCGCCCCGAACGAGCGCGCCCGTGCCCCCAGCGCGTCCTCGTCCGGCGGCCCTGCCCCGAGGCCTCCCCCGAGCATGCGAGGGGTGCGGGGGACGGGGTCCTTCATCAGCCCGCGGTGACCGGGTCCGACGCCGTCGTGGCGGCCTTCTTCGCGGTCGTCTTCTTCGCGGTGGCCTTCTTCGCGGTCGTCTTCTTCGCCGCCGTCTTCTTCGCCGTCGTCTTCTTGGCGGCCTTCTTCTTCGACGGTCCAGCGGCTCGGCGGTCGGCCAGGAGCTCGGCGGCGCGCTCGATCGTGATCGACTCGACGTCGTCGCCCTTGCGCAGGCTGGCGTTGGTCTCGCCGTCGGTCACGTAGGGGCCGAACCGGCCCTCGCGCACGGTGATCTGGCCCTGGGTGACCGGGTCGGGGCCGAGCTCCTTGAGCGGGGCCTTGGCCGCGGCCCGGCCGCGCTGCTTGGGCTGGGCGAAGATCGCCAGCGCCTCGTCCAGGGTGGTGGTGAACAGCTTGTCCTCGCTGTCGAGCGAGCGGGAGTCGGTGCCCTTCTTGAGGTAGGGGCCGTAGCGGCCGTTGAGCGCCTGGATCTCCTCGCCGTCGGGCGCGGTGCCGACGGTGCGCGGCAGCGTCAGGAGCTTCAGCGCGTCGTCGATGGTCACCGTCTCCGGGGACATCGAGGAGAACAGGCTCGCCGTGCGCGGCGACTCCTTGCTCCCCTCGGGGACGACGGTGGTGACGTAGGGGCCGTAGCGGCCGGCCTTCACCACGACCGGGTGCCCGGACTCCGGGTCGGTGCCCAGCTCCCGGTCGCCCGAGGGCGCCTCCAGCAGCTCGCGAACCTTCTCCTCGGTCAGCTCGTCGGGCGCGAGGTCCTCGGGGATGCTGACGCGCGCGCCGTCCTCGCCGTCGGCCTGCAGGTAGGGGCCGTAGCGGCCGACGCGGACGACGACCGGACGGCCCTCGCGGTCGGTGGCGCGCAGCGGGATCGAGTTGATGCCGCGGGCGTCGATCTCCTCCAGCCGCTGGCCGATGACCTGCTTGAGCCCGCCGGACTGCGCGATCGCGCCGGCGTGCCGGCCCTCGCCACCGAAGTAGAACTCGGTCAGCCAGTCCACCCGGCCCAGGTTCCCGCCGGCGATCTCGTCGAGCTCCTCCTCCAGCGAGGCGGTGAACTGGTAGTCGACCAGCTGGGCGAAGTACTGCTCGAGCAGGTTGACCACGGCGAACGCCACGAACGACGGGACGAGGGCGTTGCCCTTCTTCCACACGTACCCGCGGTCCTGGATGGTCTGCATGATCGACGCGAAGGTCGACGGCCGGCCGATCCCCAGCTCCTCCAGCCGGGCCACCAGGCTCGGCTCGGTGTAGCGGGACGGCGGCTGGGTGGTGTGGCCCTTGGCGTCGAGCGACCGGGTGTCGAGGGTCTGGCCGCGCTCCAGGCGCGGCAGCCGGCGCTCGGCGTCGTCGCTGCCGTGGTCGTCGTCGCCGTCCTTCTGCGCGCCCTCGTCCCGGGACTCCACGTAGGCCCGCAGGAAGCCGGGGAAGGTGATCGTGCGGCCGCTGGCGGTGAACTCGACCGCCTCGTCGGTGCTGCTGCGACCGGCCAGCCGGACGCTGACGGTCTGGCCGACGGCGTCGGCCATCTGCGAGGCGACGGTGCGCTGCCAGATCAGCTCGTAGAGCCGGAACTCGTCGCGCGCCAGCTCCGACGCCAGCTGACCGGGGGTCCGGAAGCTGTCCCCGGCGGGCCGGATGGCCTCGTGCGCCTCCTGCGCCCCCTTGGACTTCTTGCTGTAGACCCGCGCCTCCGGCGGCACGTACGCGTCGCCGTACAGCTCCCGCGCCTGGGTGCGAGCGGCGTTGACCGCCTCGGCCGACAGGTTCGTCGAGTCGGTCCGCATGTAGGTGATGTGGCCGTTCTCGTACAGCCGCTGCGCCACCCGCATGACCTGCGCCGACGACCAGCCGAGCTTGCGACCGGCCTCCATCTGCAGCGTGGAGGTGGTGAACGGGGCGTACGGACGACGACGGTAGGGCTTCTCGTCGACCCGGCTGACGCTCACCTGGCGGCCCTCGAGCCGGGCGGCCAGGCCGCGGGCGCCGGCCTCGTCGAGGTGCACGACGTCACCGGTGACGCGGCCGGTGGCTGCGTCGAAGTCCTTGCCGGTGGCGACGCGGCTGTCGTCGACGCTGACCAGCTTGGCCCGCACGGTGGTGGGCTCGCCCGCGTCGGCGCCGGCGGCGCGGCCGGGGACGGCGAAGGTGCCCTCCAGCGACCAGTAGTCGGCGGCGTGGAAGGCCATCCGCTCCCGCTCGCGCTCCACGACGATGCGGGTGGCCACCGACTGGACGCGGCCGGCCGAGAGCTTCGGCAGCACCTTCTTCCAGAGGACCGGGGAGACCTCGTAGCCGTAGAGCCGGTCGAGGATGCGGCGGGTCTCCTGCGCGTCGACCAGGTGGGTGTCGAGCTCCCGCGGGTTGGCCACGGCACGGGCGATCGCCTCGGGAGTGATCTCGTGGAAGACCATCCGGCGCACCGGCACCCGCGGCTTGAGGGTGTCGATCAGGTGCCAGGCGATGGCCTCGCCCTCGCGGTCCTCGTCTGTCGCGAGGTAGATCTCGCTGGCGTCCTTCACCAGCTGCTTGAGCCGGGTGACCTGCTGCTTGCGGTCGGGGCTGACCACGTAGAGCGGCTCGAAGGAGTTGTCGACGTCGACACCGAGCCGCGCCCACGCCGCGCCCTTGTGCTCGGCCGGGACGTCGGCGGCGTTGCGCGGCAGGTCGCGGATGTGCCCGACGCTGGCCTCGACGACGTAGCCGCTGCCCAGGTAGCCGGCGATCTTGTTCGCCTTCGTCGGCGACTCGACGATGACCAGCGGCCGGCCGCCGGACGCGGCCGAGCCCCGGCGGGCCGGCGTCTTCTTCGCGCCGTCCGTCGTGGGGTCGCTCTCGGTCTGCGTGGTCTTGGTGGGCACGGGACTCCTGTCGGTGCTGCGGGGGCGGTGCGGGTGCGGCGGGACCGGCCGGTCGGCCGGTCTCCTGCGTCGCCCCGGCGGGTGCCGGGGCGGCGGGCGCCACCGCGGAACGCCCCTCGGCGGGCCACGGTAAGCCACCCCGGCGCCGTGGCGCCGGGGGCGACCTCTCCATGGGCGTGCCGCCACCCCGACCAACGTGGATGGTGCGGCCGTGTTCCCGCAGGTGGAAGGCGGTGTACCGCCAAGGGGTCAGCCGCCGGCGGTGTTCAGGGCGCGCTGGTGGTGAGCTCGGACCCGGTGGAGGACGCCGTCGTCGCCTCGCCGACGACGACCGAGCGCCGCTTGGACACCACGACCGCGACCACGATGACGACGACGGCGGCCAGCGCGATCGCCACCCGGACCGGGGTGTTGGCGCCCTCCCCGACCGACAGGGCGACCACCGCGGGTGCGATGAGCAGTGCCACCAGGTTCATCACCTTGATCAGCGGGTTGATCGCCGGGCCGGCGGTGTCCTTGAAGGGGTCGCCCACCGTGTCGCCGATGACGGTGGCCGCGTGGGCCTCGCTGCCCTTCCCCCCGTAGCTGCCGTCCTCCACCATCTTCTTGGCGTTGTCCCAGGCGCCGCCGGAGTTGGAGAGGAACACCGCCATGAGGGTGCCCGCCGCGATGGCGCCGACGAGGTAGGCGGCCAGCGGGCCGATGCCGAGACCGAAGCCCACGGCCACCGGCGCCAGTACGGCCAGCAGGCCCGGGGTGGCGAGCTCGCGCAGCGAGTCCTTGGTGCAGATGTCGACGACCCGGCTGTAGTCCGGCCGCTCCTCGAACGTCATGATCCCGGGGTGCGTGCGGAACTGCTCGCGCACCTCGAAGACCACGCGTCCGGCGGCCCGGGACACGGCGCTGATGGCCAGCCCGGAGAAGAAGAAGACCACTGCGGCGCCGAGGACCGCACCGACGATGTTGTTCGGGTTGACCAGGCTGAAGGCGGTGCCGAGCGTGGCGCCGGCCTCGTCGAGCGCGACGGCGACCTGGGCGTTGTAGGAGCCGAAGAGCGCGGTGGCGGCGAGGACGGCGGTGGCGATGGCGATGCCCTTGGTGATCGCCTTGGTGGTGTTGCCGACGGCGTCGAGGTCGGTGAGCACCCGGGCGCCGTCGTCGTCGATGTCGCCGGACATCTCGGCGATGCCCTGGGCGTTGTCGCTGACCGGGCCGAAGGTGTCCATGGAGACGATCACGCCGGCGGTGGTGAGCAGCCCGCACCCGGCCAGGGCGACGGCGTAGAGCGCGGCCCCGCCCCCGATGAGGAAGGCGCCGTAGACCGCTCCCCCGATGAGCAGCGCGGCGTAGACCGCCGACTCCAGGCCCAGCGAGATGCCGGAGAGGATGACGGTGGCCGGTCCGGTGAGGGAGCTGCGCCCGACGTCCTGGACCGGCTTGCGGCTGGTCTCGGTGAAGTAGCCGGTGAGCTGCTGGATGGCCGCGGCCAGCACGACGCCGACGAGCACCGCCACGAGGCCGAGCACCTGCGGGCTGACAGCCAGGCCCGCACCCCCACCGGTGCCGGGCAGCACGGTGAACGCGGCGACCGCCACGAGCACCAGCGACACCACGGCGGAGACGAAGAAGCCGCGGTTGATCGGGGCCAGGCCGTTGCGGTCGTTCTTGCCCGGGTTGGTGGCCAGGATGCCCACGACCGAGGCGATGACCCCGGTCGCGGCCACCACGAGGGGGAAGACCATGCCCACCGAGCCGAAGAAGACCTGGCCCAGGATGAGGGCGGCGACCAGGGTGACGGCGTAGGACTCGAAGAGGTCGGCGGCCATCCCGGCGCAGTCGCCGACGTTGTCGCCCACGTTGTCGGCGATGGTCGCGGCGTTGCGGGGATCGTCCTCCGGGATGCCGGCCTCGACCTTGCCGACCAGGTCGGCGCCGACGTCGGCGGCCTTGGTGAAGATGCCGCCGCCGACGCGCATGAACATCGCCAGCAGCGCACCGCCGAACCCGAAGCCCTCGAGGACGACCGGCGCGGTCTCGTCGAACAGCAGCAGGACCAGCGCCGCGCCGAACAGGCCGAGGCCGATGGTGATCATCCCGCAGACGCCGCCGGTCCGGTACGCGATGCGGAAGGCCGGCCGGTAGCCGCCCTCGCGGGCGGCGGCCGCCACCCGCACGTTGCCGCGCGTGGCCAGGGTCATGCCGATGAAGCCGACCAGCGCCGAGAACAGTGCCCCGACGAGGAAGAACACCGCCCGTCCCACCCGGGTGCCGAAGCCGCCGTCGGCCACGGGGAGGACCAGCAGCAGGGCGAAGACGATCACCGCGAAGACGCTGAGCGTGCGGAACTGCCGACGCAGGTAGGCCGCCGCGCCCTCCTGGACGGCCCGGGCGATCTCCTTCATCTTCTCCGTGCCCTGATCGGCGGCGATGACGGCGCGGACCAGGTAGGCGGCGAAGGCCAGCGCGGCGAGGGAGATCGCGAGGATGACGGCGACCAGCGCCGTCTCCCCGCCGGACAGCGATCCGTCAGGCATGGCTACTCCAGGCGTCTGCGGCCGCCCGGGAGGCGCCGTGCTCCCCGGTGCGGCGGAGGTCGGCGTCCCGGGGGCGGGCCCCGGGACGGCGCGAAGTGTAAGGGAGATCACACTGCATGTGGCCGGTCCGCGCGCTCCTTCTCCCGGCGGGCGACGGCCGGTTGCGCCCGGGTGTGACAGTGGGGAGGTGACCACGCTCCACCCGGTCCGGTCGGCTCCCCCTCCCGGCACGGACGACCGGTCCGGGGGCGCTGCGGCCTGGCCCGGCGGCGGCGAGCTGCTGGCCGCGCTGCTGGCGGACACGGCCGAGGACGAGCAGCCGGTGACCCACGTGCACCACCTGCCGGTGCGTGAGAGCCGCACGGCCGCGTGGCCGGAGTGGGTGGAGCCGGGCCTGCGCGACCGGTTGGTGGCACGGGGCGTGCGCGCTCCGTGGCAGCACCAGGTCGCGGCGGCGCAGGCGGCGCGGGAAGGCCGGCACGTCGTCGTCGCCACCGGCACCGCGTCGGGGAAGTCGCTGGCCTACCAGCTCCCGGCCCTGACCACGCTCGCCGAGGACCCGCGCGCCTGCGTCCTCTACCTCGCGCCCACCAAGGCGCTGGCCCGCGACCAGCTGGCCTCGGTGGCCGAGCTCGCGGACCCCTCGGTGCGGCCGGCCCCCTACGACGGCGACACCCCGGCCGAAGAGCGGGACTGGGTCCGGCGGCACTCCCGCTGGATCGTCACCAACCCCGACATGCTGCACCGCGGGATCCTGCCCGCGCACCAGCGCTGGTCGAGCACGCTGCGCCGGGTGGCCTACGTGGTGATCGACGAGTGCCACGCCTACCGCGGGGTGTTCGGCTCGCACGTCGGGCACGTGCTGCGCCGGCTCCGCCGGATCTGCCGCCGCTACGGCGCGGACCCGGTCTTCGTGCTCGCGTCGGCCACCGTGGCCGACCCGGCCGCCGCGGCGACCCGGCTGATCGGGGCGGACGTCGTCGCCGTCACCGACGACGGCTCCCCGCGCCCGGGCGCCACCTTCGCGCTCTGGGAACCACCGCTCACCGAGCGGACCGGCGAGCACGGGGCGCCGCTGCGCCGCTCGGCCGCCGCCGACGCCGCCGGCCTGCTCGCCGACCTCGTCGAGCGGGGCGCGCGGACGCTGGCGTTCGTGCGCTCGCGCCGCAGCGCGGAGTCGGTGGCCGAGCAGGCCCGCCGGCTGCTGCACGACCGCGGCCGCGCCGACCTCGTCCCCCGGGTGGACTCCTACCGCGGCGGCTACCTGCCCGAGGAGCGCCGGGAGCTGGAGCGGGCGCTCTCGGCCGGGGACCTGCTGGGCGTGGCGACCACCAACGCGCTCGAGCTCGGCATCGACATCGCGGGACTGGACGCGGTCCTGCTGGCCGGCTACCCCGGGACGCTCGCCTCGCTCTGGCAGCAGGCGGGGCGGGCCGGGCGGGCGCAGCGGGAGTCACTGGTGGTGTTCGTCGCGCGCGACGACCCGCTGGACCACTACCTGGCCCACCACCCGCGGGCGGTGTTCGGGCGGCCGGTCGAGGCCACCGTCACCGACCCGGCCAACCCCTACGTGCTGGGCCCGCAGCTGTGCTGCGCCGCGGCCGAGCTCCCGCTGGTGCCCGCGGACCTCGCCGACTTCGGCGGCCCGGTGGCCGAGGCGCAGCTGGACGAGCTGGTGGCCGCCGGGCAGCTGCGCCGGCGGCCGGCCGGCTGGTACTGGGCCGGGCGCGGCCGCCCCGACGTCGACATCCGCGGCAGCGGGGACGAGCCGGTGGCGATCATCGAAGCCGGCACCGGCCGACTGCTCGGCACCGTCGACGGCGGCGCCGCGCACTCCACCGTGCACGAGGGCGCCCTCTACGTGCACCGGGGCGACACCTTCGTCGTCGACGAGTTCGACCTCGACGACGCCTGCGCTGTCGTGCACCCGGAGAGCCCCGACTGGACCACGGTGGCCCGCGACGTCACCGACCTGGCGATCGTCTCGATCGAGCAGACCCGGTCGCTGGGCACGGTCACCGCGCACACCGGCGTCGTCGACGTGACCAACCAGGTGGTCGCGTACCAGCGGCGGCGGCTGGGCACCGGCGAGGTGCTCGCCGAGTTCCCGCTCGACCTGCCGCCGCGCCAGCTGCGGACCAAGGCGGTGTGGCTGGCCCTCGACTCCCGCGCCGTGCAGCGGGCAGAGGTCGACGACGCGGCGCTGCCCGGCTCGCTGCACGCCGCCGAGCACGCGGCGATCGGCATCCTGCCGCTGCTGGCCACCTGCGACCGCTGGGACCTCGGCGGCCTGTCCACCGCGGTGCACCCCGACACCGGGACGGCGGCGATCTTCGTCTACGACGGCCACCCCGGCGGGGCGGGCTTCGCCGAACGCGGCTACGCGGCACTGCGCAGCTGGCTGCAGGCCACCCGCGCGACCGTGGCCAGCTGCGAGTGCGAGAGCGGCTGCCCCTCGTGCGTGCAGTCGCCCAAGTGCGGCAACGGCAACGACCCCCTCGACAAGGCCGGCGCGGTGCGGGTGCTCGACGTCGTCCTGGACGAGCTGGCCACCGTCGACGAGCGGGGCGCGGACGACCTCGCCGACGAGGACGACGACGCCCCGGTTCCCGGCGCGGTCACTGCTGCCGAAGAGGTGCCCGCGCCGGCCGAGGAGGACCTCGTCTTCTGACCCGGTCGGCGCGGCGGCTGCGACCGGGCCGGCGCGGGCCCGGCCCTCCGCGCCGTGCACGCCGAGCCGGCCCAGCCGCAACGGCACGCGCACGGTCACCTCGACGACCGCACCCTCGGTGACCCGGCACCCGGTCAGCTCCGCGCCGTTGGCGGCCGCGACCTCGGCGGCCGCGGTGCAGGCCGCCGGATCACCCAGCACCGCGCGCCCGGCGGCGGCCAGGGCGGCGAGATCCGCCGCCGTCGCCGCCCGGTGGCGGGCCACCGTGGCCAGGCCGACCAGCACCGCCCCGGCTGCGACGGTCACCAGGACGGCGCAGAGCACCAGCACCCACACCGTGGCCGAGCCGCGCTCCCTGCTCATCCGGAGGGCTCTGTCCCGGGCTCGCGCTGCGCCACCGCCGCGGCGGTGACGGTGACCCGCCAGGGCAGCGGGCCCAGGGGCCGGACCTCCGCCGTCACGGTCACGCGGACCTCGCTCCCGCTGCCGGTGACCGCCGTGCGGGCACCCGCCGGCGCCGCCCGGCCGGCCCACTCCGCGACGACCGCGACCTCCTCCCCGCGCGACGCGGCCCGGGCCCCCTCCCGGGCCGCGTCGACGCACCGCAGCTGCGCGCCCACGACCGTGACCGCGGCGACGGCCCCGGCGAGCACGAGCAGCAGGACCGGCAGGACCACGGCGGTCTCGGCGGTGACCATCCCGGCCTCCCCGCGCCGGGCCGCTGGGCGTGCCACCGCTCAGGAGAGGGTGGCCAGCGCGGCGTCGACCAGCTCGGTGAGCCCGGTGACGATGGAGTCGCCCGAGACCACCCGGTAGAGCACGGCGGCGAAGGCGCAGGCGGCCACGGTGCCGACGGCGTACTCGGCGGTGCTCATGCCGGCCTCCGCGCGTGTCTGCAGCCGCGCCCACCGGCGGCGGAGGAGCAGGCCGCGAGGCGGCTCCTCGGCCCCCTCCGGTGACGGGTTGCGGGGATCGGGCGTGGTTCCGGGCATCGGGCGTCCTCCTCGGTCGGGGCCCCCGGCGGGGCCGTGCCATCGAGCCTCGGGGTTGCGGGCGGCCCGGCCGAGGGGCACGCGACATCTGTGGAGATCGCCGGAGGATGTGGACGGCGTCAGCCGAAGACGTCGCCGGCGATGCCGAGCACGAGCGGCACCACGCCGAGGCAGACGAACGCCGGCAGGAAGCACAGCCCGAGCGGGGCGAGTACCCACACCCCCGCCCGCTGGACCGCCGCCTGGGCCTGCGCCCGCGCCGCCGTGCGGGTCTCCTCGGCCAGGGCGACCAGCGCCGGCACCGCGGCGGCGCCGGACTCACCCGCCCGCACCAGCACGCGCGCCAGACCGGCGAGCTCGGCCGGTTGGTCGGCCCAGGCCCGGCGGGGCTCGGCACCCATCCGGTACAGCCCGGCCGCGCCGCGCAGCCGCCGGCCGAGCGGGTCGGGCACCGCACCGGCCACCGCGGCGAGCGCCCCGGCGACCGGCAGCCCCGCGGTCAGGCAGGCGGCGAGCAGCTCGCAGGCCGCCGGCAGCTCGCGCAGGAGGGCCGTGCGCTCGGCGGCGTCCTCGTCGGGGGAGCCGCCGCGCAGCAGCCGCTCCCCCGCGGCGGCGACCACGACGGCGGCGCACGCCCCGGGCACACCGCCCAGCAGCAGGCCCGCCGCGACGCCGGCCGCGCCCGCAAGCAGCCAGCGGCGCCGAGCACCCGCCGCCGCGTCGCCGGCGACGGCCGGCGGAGGGCCGGGCCCGGTCACCCGGCGGACCCGCTCGCCGACCACGGCCGAGCCGGGCACCCACAGGGCCACCGCCACGGCGAGCAGCAGCACCGGCAGCGCGCCGGTCATCGCGCGATCCGCCGCAGCAGGCGGCCGGTCCACGAGATGCCGGCCACCTCCAGGAACACCCCGGCCACCAGCAACCCCTGCCCGGTGCCGGTGCGGGTGAGGACGTGCCACGGGTCGGCGCCGATCCCGGCGCCCATCGCCAGCGCGAGCACCGGCAGCCCGGCCAGCAGCCGGGCGCTGGCCCGGGGCCCGGCGGTGGCCACGAACAGCTCGCGGCGCCGGCGCAGCCGGGCCCGGAGATCGTTCTCGACCGCGGCGACCACGGCGGCCAGGGAGCAGCCTGTGCGGGTGCTCAGCGCGACGGCGGCCGAGAGCCGGGCGAGCGCGGCGGCGACCCCGTCGGCGCCAGGTGCCTCCGCGGCTCCCGCGGGCACCGGCGCGCGGACGGCCCGCACCAGCGCCGCGGCGCACTGCGGGTCGGGACAGTCGGCGGCGGCGGCGCGTACCGCCTCGTCCAGCGTGCGGCCCGCCCGCAGCTCCGCCGCGAACGCGGCCAGCGCGTCGGCGAGCACCCCCTGGCGCGTGGCGTCGGCCGCGTCCCTCCGGCGGGCCAGCCGGCCGCGGGCCGCGAACGCGGCGCAGCCGGCGGCGAGCACCGCGACCAGCGGTGTGCCGAGCAGCGCGCCGGCCCCGCCGGCGACCACCGCGGCGGTGAGCGGCAGCGGCGGCAACCGAGACGGGCCCCCGGTAGCGGCCGGCGTCACCCGCAGCAGCCGGCGGCGGACCACCGCGCGGCCGTCCGGCCAGAGGAGCGCCGCGCCCGCGGCGGCCAGCAGCGCTGCGGTCACGGGCCCGCCAGCAGCCGCCGCAGCGCCTCGCCGGCCGGGCACGGGCCGCCGTCGGCCCGCCAGCCCGGCTCCACCACCACGAGCTCACCGTCCCGGCGCAGCAGCCCGATCTCCTCCACCCGGCGTCCCCCGGGCGCCCGGCGCAGGTGCACCACCACGTCGAGCGCGGCCGCGGCCTGGCTGTGCACCGCGGCGCGCCCCAGCCCGGCGGCCACGCCCAGCGCCTCCAGCCGGGCGGGCACCTCGGTCGACCGGTTGGCGTGCAGGGTGCCGCACCCGCCGTCGTGACCGGTGTTCAGCGCGGCCAGCAGGTCGACCACCTCGGGGCCCCGCACCTCCCCGACGACCAGCCGGTCGGGGCGCATGCGCAGCGCCTGCCGGACGAGGTCGCGCAGGCCGACCGCGCCCGCGCCCTCGACGTTCGGCGGCCGGGTGAGCAGGCGGACCACGTGCGGGTGCGGCGGCGTCAGCTCGGCGGCGTCCTCGCACAGCACCAGCCGCTCGGCCGGGTGCACCTCACCCAGCAGCGCGGAGAGCAGGGTCGTCTTCCCCGAGCCGGTGCCCCCGGTGACCAGGAACGCCAGCCGCCGCGCCACCACCGCGCGGACCAGCGCCCCGCTCTCGCCGGGCAGCGCGCCCAGCGCCTCGAGGTCGGCCAGTGCCTGCGAGCACCGGCGCAGCACCCGCAGCGACAGGCACGTGCCGCCGCCGGAGACCGGCGGGAGGACCGCGTGCAACCGGGTGCCGCCGGGGAGGCCGACGTCGACCCAGGGGCAGGCGTCGTCGAGTCGCCGCCCGGCCGACGCGGCCAGTCGCACGGCCAGCCGGCGCACCGCGTCGTCGTCGGGGAACCGGATCCCGGCCGCCGGCTCCAGGCCGGCCCCGCGGTCCAGCCAGACCTCCTCGGGCCCGTTGACCAGGACGTCGGTGACCCCGGGCAGTCGCAGCAGCGGCTCCAGCGGGCCGGCGCCGGCCAGTTCGTCCACGGCGTCGCGCGCGGCGAGCAGGACGTCCCGGTCACCCAGGAGCCCCCCGGCCTCGTCGCGCACCACGGCGGCCACGCCTGCCCGCGAGGGGACACCGTCGGCCACGGCGAGCCGGGCGCGCACCCGGTCCAGCAGCGAGGGCTCGCTCACCGGCCGGCCGCCTCGGGCAGCGCCGCGAGCACCCGCCGGGCGACGGCGGCCAGCGGGGACCGGGGGTGCGCACCGGGGAGCTGGCCGCGCTCGGCGCGGGCGACCGCCCCCCGGTCGTGCGGCAGCTCGGCGAGCACCGGCCGCCCCACCACCTCGGCCACGTCTCCGGGCGCCAGCCCGCCGGGCCCGGTGCGCACCACCAGCTGCGCCGGGGACCACGGCGAGCCGTCGGCCGCGACGAGCTCGCGGGCGGCCGTGGCGGCGCGCAGCCGGGCCGGCACCACGAGCAGCGCGAGGTCGGCGTCGGCCAGCACCTCCTGCGGCCCGCGCCCGATGCCGTCGGGGCCGGGGCGCGGCAGGTCCACGACGACCGGGCGCCCGGTGCCGCGGCCGGCGTCCACCACCGCGGCCAGCGCCTCACCGGGCACCGGCGTCGCGCCGCCCCGGTCGGCCGAGACCAGGTGGACGCCGGCGACCTCGGGCAGCGCGGCCAGCAGCGCCTGGCCGGCCACGCCGCCGCGCAGGCCGGTCAGCTCCGGCCAGCGCAGCCCCTGGGCGAGCTCGGCGCCGAGCAGCAGGTCCAGCCCACCGCCCCAGGCGTCGGCGTCGACCAGCACCGCGCCCCCGGGGGCGGCCAGGGCGACCGCGGCGGCCACCGTGCTCGCGCCCGCCCCGCCGCAGGCACCGCCCACCGCGATCAACCCACCCCGTTCGGCCGGCGCCCGGGCGGCGCTGGCGCAGCGGGTGAGCAGCCAGGCCTCGTCCGCCGGGAGCACCGCCACCCGCTCGGCCCCCACCTCGACGGCCACGGCCCACCCGGCGGCGGGCAGCTCCCCGCCGGAGACCACCACCACGCCCGGCCGGCGGGGCAGCCCGCGCAGCGCCCCGCCGCTCAGCTCCTCGGCGCCGACCAGCACCAGCGGCGCCTCGCGGTGGGCACGGCGCAGCGCCGGGCCGCCGGTGGCCACCTCCGCCTCGGCGCCGGCGGCGGCGACCAGGCGGAGCAGCTCGTCGAGCAGCTCCTCGTCGGTGCTGACGACGAGGGGACGGAGCGGTCGGGACGGCATCGGGACGGGCACGGGGCTACCCCACCGGACGCCAGGAGGACGGCGCCAGAACGGCAGGGGAATTGTGGATGACCCCATCGGGTGTGGACACCGTGCATCTCGGTGCCCTACCTGCCGATCCAGCTACCGTGACTGACGTGTCCCGCGCCGCGGCGTTCTTCGACCTCGACAAGACGGTCATCGCCAAGTCCAGCACGCTGGCCTTCGGCCGGCCGTTCTTCCACGGTGGGCTGATCAACCGGCGCGCCGTGCTGAAGACGGCCTACGCCCAGTTCGTCTTCTCCCTCGCCGGCGCCGACGCCCAGCAGATGGAGCGGCTGCGCACCCAGCTCACCGCGATGGTCACCGGCTGGGACGTGGCCACGGTGCACGAGATCGTCCGGGAGACCCTGCACGAGATCGTCGACCCGCTGGTCTACGCCGAGGCCGCCGACCTCATCGAGGAGCACCGCGCCGCCGGCCGGGAGATCGTCATCGTCTCCAGCAGCGGGGCGGAGATGGTCGAGCCCATCGGCGAGATGCTCGGCGTCGACCGCGTCGTCGCCACCCGGATGGTCGTCGAGGACGGCCGGTACACCGGCGAGATCGAGTTCTACGCGTACGGCGAGCACAAGGCCGAGGCGATCCGCCGGCTGGCCGCCGAGGGCGGGTTCGACCTGGCCGACTGCTACGCCTACAGCGACTCGATCACCGACCTGCCGATGCTCTCGGTCGTGGGGCACCCCACCGCCGTCAACCCCGACCGCGGGCTGCGCAAGGCCGCGCTGCAGCACGGCTGGCCGGTGCTGCGGTTCGAGCGCCCGGTGAGCATGCGCTCCCGCTTCTCGGTGCCGCCGGCGCCGGTGGTCACCGGCGCCGCCATGGGCGTCGGCGCCGCCGTCGTCGGGCTGGCCTGGTACGCCCGGCACCGGGCGCTGCGCGCCGGGCTGCCGGCTCCCGGCCCGGCGCCGCGCCGGCGCCGCCGCGGCGCCTGACGCTCAGCGACCGAACCGCTCCCGGAGCCCGTCGACGAGGGTGCGCACGCCGGACACCGGGGTGAACGCGCGCGCGGCCGCGGTCAGCGCCGCCACCTCGTCGTCGGCCAGCTCCAGCTGGTCGGCGGCTGCGTTGAACTCCAGCTGCTCGACGCTCGAGGCGCCGGGGATCACCACCACGCGCGGCTGCGCGACGAGCCACGCCAGCGCGACCTGGGCGGGGGTCGCGTCGTGCGCGTCGGACACCTCGCGCAGCACGTCGAGCAGCGGCTCGACCCGGCGCAGGTTCTCGGTGCGGAACAGGGGGTTGGCCGCGCGCACGCCCCCGGGCCGGTGGTCGGCCGAGTACTTCCCGCCAAGGAGGCCCTGGGCCAGCGGGCTGTAGGCGATGACCAGCCGGTCCTCGCGCTCGGCGAAGGGCACCAGGTCCGCCAGCGGACCGGCGTGCGCCAGCGAGAACTGCACCTGGTTGGCGATCACCGGCGCACCGAGCGCCGCGTCGGCGGCCCGCCAGCGGTCCAGCGAGTAGTTGGAGACGCCGACGGCGCCGATCCGCCCCTCGTCGAGCAGCGCCCGCAGGCCCGGCATGGTCACCGTGTCGGGCACCACCGGGTTGGGCTGGTGCACCTGGTAGAGAGGGATGCGGTCCAGGCCCAGGCGACGGGCGCTGCCGGTCCAGCGCTGCCGCACCACCCGGGGGAACGGCGCCACCGGGAAGATCTTGCTGGCGACGACGACCTGGTCCCGCTCCTCCCCCAGCGCCTCGCCGAGGATCCGCTCGCTCCGCCCGAAGCCGTAGATCTCGGCGGTGTCGAACAGGGTGATGCCGAGTTCGCGTGCCCGCCGCACGATGTCGCGGGCGGCCCGGTCGGCGTAGGTGTCGCCGTACCCCCACTCGCGGGACCCGAACTGCCAGGTGCCCAGACCGATGCGGCTGACGGGGCCCAGCCCCTGGACGTCGAGAGTGCGCATGCCCCCAGTCTCAGCCGCGGAGCAGGCTCTCGCAGATGGCCAGGCCTTCCAGGGCCCCGTGCTCGGTGGCGCGGCAGCAGTGCACGAGCCACGCGGCCACGCCCTCGGGGGTGCCCGTCACGTAGCCGGCGAGCGCCTCGGCGTAGGCCTCCCGGCCCAGCTCGGTGAAGCCCACCTCGGGTACCGACACCGCCTTGGGGTCCAGCCCCCTGGCGATGCCGGTCAGCCGGGCGGCCCCCCGGGCGACGACGCCGTCGGCGACGCCGAAGGGGGCGAGGGCGGCCAGCTCGCCGTGCACGAGGGCAGCCACGAGGACGGCGGGCACGGTCGTGGTGCCGGTGGCCAGGGAGAACAGGCCCGCCAGCCGGGGGCCGGCGTGCGCGGCGGGCCGACCGAGGTCGGCCCGGTCGGCGAGATCGGCGGCGGCCAGCACGTGCAGGCGGGCGATGACCTGCCCGGGCGCCCGCGGCCAGGTCTCGACCATCGAGCCGAGCGCCGCCGAGACCCGCAGCGCGCCCTGCACCACCGGGTCGTCCACCCCGCCCGCCCGCAGCTCGGCGAGCGGCACGTCGACGCCCGCCAGCGCCGCGGACGCGCGCGCCCCGCGCAGCGCCGACTCGGTGCTCACGCCCGCGGACTCCCGGCGCAACACCTTGTGCCTCAGCAGCCGGTCGATCCCGGCACGGGCCGCGTCGGCGGCGTCGCGCACGCCCGGCAGGTCGAGGAGGGGCGCCAGGGGGTCCGGGTCACCCGGACGGGCTGCGGGACGGGCCGCGCCGGGGCGGACGGGGATGCTCACGGCCACGACGGTACGAGGCGCGGCGTGCGGGCCCGCGAACCCCTGCCCTACGCTGCCTCCTTGCCATGGCCCGACCCGTCACCCTGCTGCTCGTGCGCCACGGGCAGAGCGAGTGGAACGCCGCCGGCCGCATGCAGGGGCAGGTGGCCCACGTGCCCCTGACGCCGCTGGGTCACACGCAGGCCGAGGCGGCCGCCGCCGAGCTCGCCGGCCTGCGGCCGGGCGCGCTGCTCTCCAGCGACCTGCTCCGCGCCGTGCAGACCGCCGAGTACTGCGCCCGCGCCACCGGGCTGCCCTTCAGCACCACCCCGGCGCTGCGCGAGCAGGGCTACGGCGTCCTGGAGGGCCGGCCGTCCCGGGAGCTGTGGGACGTCGTCGACTGGTCCGACGCCCGCTGGTCAGCCGAGGGCGGCGAGAGCCTGGCCGAGCTGCACGCGCGGGTGGCGGCCTACCTCACGCAGCTGTGCGCCGAGCCCCCGGCCGACGTGGTCGCGCTGGTGACCCACGGGGACACGATCCGCGCGGTGCAGGCCGTGGCGGCCGGGCTGGGGCCCGACGCGATGCCCGCGATCACCCCGCACAACGGCTCGGTGACCCGGCTGGAGATCTGCGAGTGAGGACGGCCCGGCCGCGCGGCCGGGCCGTCGTCCCCGCTCAGCGACGGCGGAGGAATCCCTGCACGAGGCGCCCGATCCCACCGCCGGAGGAGGCGGAGCGGCCACGCCCGGCGCCCCTGCTCGCCGACGTCCTGCGGCCCATGCCGCGGCCGCCCCGCGTCGCGCTCTGCGCCGTTCCCATCAGCTTCCCGAGGATGCTCATGCAGGACCCGGTGCCCGCCGCCGACCGGACCGATGCGGCCGACGGCGACGCGCCGGCCCGACGCGGCGTGGCGTCACGCCCTGCACGCCGAACGGCACGGTCGTGTCAGGCAGCGAGCTCCACCAGGTCGACCACGAAGACCAGCGTCGAGCCGCCCGGGATGGGTCCGCGGTCCTGCTCGCCGTAGCCCAGCTCGCTGGGGATGACGATGACCCGCCGGCCACCGACATGCATGCCGGTGATCCCCTGGTCGAAGCCCGGGATCACCTGGCCCGCGCCCAGGGTGACCGGCAGCGTCTCGTCCGCTCCGCGGCTCCAGGAGGAGTCGAACTCCTCGCCGGTCTCGTAGAACGCGCCCACGTACTTCACCGCGACGGCGGCGCCCTCGGTGGCCTCCACCCCTTGCCCGACCACCACGTCCTCGACGGCGAGCTCGGTCGGCGCGGGCGCGTCCGAGGCGGGCACGTCAGGCGCCTGCGTGAGGTCGGTGGTGATCTCCTCGGCGATCACCACCGCGGGGTCGCCGGTCGACGAGCCGGTCCCGTCGTCCCCGCCGCAGGCGGTCAGGACGGCGGCGAGGGCCAGGGCGAGCAGGGTGCCGGGAACGGTGCGGCGGGGCATGAGGACTCCTGGACGAGCGGCGGCTCGGATCGGGACCGGGACGGCGCTGCCCGGGCGGACGGGGGCCACGACGGCCCCGCGGTCATCGTCCCAGAACGCCCGGTCCGCCCCGGGCGCGGTCAGGCGGCGCCGAAGGCGTCGGCCACCCGGTGGTGCACGGCCGCCTCGTCCCGCCGGCTCTGCCGCTCCAGCGTGCGCGCCAGGGCCCGGCGGGCCCAGCCGTTGCTCGGCGCCAGCTCCACCAGGCGGGCGAGCGCCTCCTCGGCCGACCGCAGCTGCGCCGAGCCGTAGTAGGCCCGCGCCAGCAGCTCCAGCACCGCCTCGTTGCGCGGCTCGGCGTCGACGACCGGCCGCAGGATGCGGACGGCCGCGTCGGCCTGCCCCATGTTCAGCAGGAGGTCGGCGCGGAGGAACTCCGAGTGCAGGTCGAACTCGCTCGGCTGACGCATGCTCCCGCCAACGCGCCCGCACGGCGGCAGCTTCCCGCGGGGCTCAGCCCTCCGGTTCGGGGAAGCGGGCGCCCGCGGCCAGCTCGCTGCCGTCGGCGACCCGCGCCGCCCGGCCCACCAGGGTGATCTCGCCGTCCCCGCCGATCGACGCCCCCCGCCCGACGTCGACGCCGTCGTCGAGCACCGACCGGGTCACCGTCGCCCCCGAGCGCACCCGGACACCGGGGAGGAGCACCGAGTCGACGACGGTGGCCCCGGCCTCGATCACCACGCCCGGCGAGAGGACCGAGCCGCGGACCTCCCCGCCGACGCGGGTGCCGCCGGAGATCAGGCTGTCCTCGACGTGCGCCTCGCTGAGCACGCGCGCGGCGCTGTGCCGCCCACCGCGGGTGTGCACCGGCCACCGCGGCGCGTCGAGGTCCAGCGGCGGCTCCGCGGCGATGAACTCCCGGTGCGCCTCCCAGTAGGCCGGGATGGTGCCGACGTCGCGCCAGTAGCCCTGGAGGGGGAAGGCGCGTGCCAGCCCGTCGGCCGTCATCGCCGGCAGCAGGTGGGTGCCGAGGTCCTCCAGCCCCTCCTCCCCGACCTGGTCGCTCAGCGCCTCCAGCCGGTCCAGCGTGGGGGCCGGGGAGAAGACGAACACCTCGTTGGTCGCCGTCGTCGTCGCCGGCTCGTCGGGCTTGTACGCGTACCCGCTCACCCGGTCGCCCTCCCCGACCTCGACGATCCCGTAGCGCGACGCGTCGTCCGGGGCCACCTCGGTGGTCACCATCGTCACCTCCGCACCGGAGCCCAGGTGCGCCTCGGCCACCTCGCGGTAGTCGAGCTTGTAGACGGCGTCGGCGCTGACGACGACCAGCGCGTCCGCGTCGAAGTCCCGGATCAGGTCGGCGTGCCGCCACAGGGAGTCCGCGGTGCCGGTGTTCCACCCGCCGCGCTCGGTGCCCTTGTACGGGGGAAGGGTGAGCAGCCCGCCGACCGTCCGGTCGAGGTCCCAGGGGCGGCCGTTGGACAGGTGGTCGTGCAGCGACGTGGGGTGGAACTGGATGGACACCCAGACGTCGGGGATCTGCGAGTTCTGGCAGTTGCTCAGCGGGAAGTCGATGAGCCGGTAGACCCCGGCGAAGGGCACGGCCGGCTTCGCCCGCCGTTCCGTCAGCAGCTCGAGGCGGCCTCCGGCGCCGCCGGCCAGCACGAGGACGAGGATCCGCGGGAGCGCCATGGGCGGCTGACTACCCCGCCGCGGGCACACCCACCCGCGGGCGTGCCCGGCGACTACGGGCGGCGCACCGACTCGAGGAAGCCGCGCACCCGCTCCTCCAGCTCCCAGGACCGCTCGGCGACGACCTCGTCGGGGTCGCGCTCCTGCAGCCACGGCGGGATCTCGGTCCGCACCCGCACGGAGCACCGCAGGTCCGCGCAGATGTAGGTGCCCACGGTGTTGCCGTTGCGCCCGGCGTCCCCGGTGCGCCGGGCGGTGAACAGGGAGACGCCGTCGCCCGGCTGCGCGGTCTGGCAGAGCAGGCACATCGCCGTCGTCCGGCTGGACATGCGGCTCTCCGCGGCCCGGACGGCGATGCCGACGGTCTCGTCGTCGACCTGCGCCACCAGGTACCCGCGCAGCGGCACCTTCGGGCCGCGCCAGCCGAGCACGACCTGCTCGCTCCAGTCCAGCTCGCCGAAGTCCGCGGGCAGGGTGAGGGTCTTCGCCTCGCCGCGGGAGCAGTTGACGAACGAGCGCCGGATCTCGGCCTCGGTCAGGGGTGTCACCGGTGGTGCCTCGTCTCGTGGTGGTGCGGGTGCCGACGGACGATCATCGGTCATCCGCCCGGCGGGCTCACCCGGTTTTCCGCACCGCGGTCAGGCGGGGAGCTCACCACCGGGACCGGCCGCCTCGGCCAGCAGCCGTTCCCGCTGTTCCGCCGGGAGCCGGTCGACGTACACGATGCCGTCGAGGTGGTCGACCTCGTGCTGCAGGCAGCGGGCGGCCATGCCGGTCGCCTCGATGGCCACCGGGTCCCCGTGCAGGTCGACGCCGTCGACCCGCGCCCGGAAGGCCCGCGGCAGCTCGGCGTAGGGGCCGGGCACCGACAGGCAGCCCTCCTCGGTGATCTCCTCGGCCGGCTCGTCCCCGACCGGCTGGAGGACGGTCAGGGCGGGGTTGACGACGTAGCCGACGACGTCCTCCCCGTCGGCGTCCGGGCAGTCGATGACGAAGACCCGCGCGTCCACGCCGATCTGGTTGGCGGCCAGCCCGACACCGTCGGCGGCCTCCATGCTGGCGAACATGTCGAGCACCAGCCGCCGCAGCGCGTCGTCGAAGACGGTCACCTCGGTGCACCTGCGGTGCAGCACCGGGTTGCTGCCGTAGGTGACGATCGGCCGGGCGACGCCGTCGTAACGGCCGAACAGGCGCATGCGGCGATCCTAGGGAGGACTACCGCGGGCGGGCGCCCGCCGGGGCCTTGGCACGATGGCGCGGTGCGCCCCAGCCCCGATGCCGCGACCGCGCTGGGGCTGGCGCTCGGCGCGCTGGCCGACCTCGCGCTCGCCGATCCACGGCGGGGGCATCCGGTGGCCGGTTTCGGGCGCGCCGCCGCCGCGCTGGAGCGCCGGGTGTGGCGGGACTCCCGCGCCGCGGGTGCCGGCCACTGGGCCGTGCTCGTGGGCGGCGCCACCGCGCTCGGGGTGGCGGCCGATCGCGTCACCCGCTCCCGCCCGGCGCTGCGCACGGCGGCGACGGCGGCCGCGACGTGGACGGTGCTGGGCGGCACGTCGCTGGCCCGGGTGGCCGGGCGGATGCACGTGGTCCTGGCCGCCGACGACCTCCCCACCGCCCGGGCCACGCTGCCCGGCCTGGCGGGGCGCGACCCGAGCGGGCTGGCGGCGGCGGAGCTCGCGCGTGCGACGGTGGAGTCGGTGGCGGAGAACACCTCCGACGCCGCCGTCGCCCCGCTGTTCTGGGGTGCGGTGGCCGGGCTGCCGGGGTTGCTGGGCTACCGGGCGGTGAACACCCTCGACGCGATGGTGGGCCACCGGTCGGCGCGGTACGGCCGCTTCGGCTGGGCCGCCGCCCGGGCCGACGACGTCGCCAACTGGGCGCCCGCCCGGCTGACCGCGGCCCTGACGGTCGGGTGCGCCCCCCTGGTGGGCGGGTCCGCGGCCGGAGCGCTGCGCGTCTGGCGCCGCGACGGCGCCGCGCACCCCAGCCCCAACTCGGGGCGCTGCGAGGCCTCGCTCGCCGGCGCCCTCGGCCTGCGGCTGGGCGGGCGCAACGTCTACGGCAGCCGGGTGGAGGACCGGCCGGCGCTGGGCGACGGCCGGCCGCCGGGAACCGCGGACATCTCCCGGGCCGTGACCCTCTCCCGCGCGGTGTGGACCGCGGCGGCGGTCGCGGCGGTGCTGGCGCGCCGGCTCCGCGGCTGACGGCGCCGGTGCGCGACGTCACGCGGGCGTGGCGGCACCGGGAAGCCGGCCGGGTCGACCCGGGGATGGCTGGCCGGCGGGTCCCCCGGCCCGCGGCCACCCCGCACCGTGACGAGGAGCGTGGACACCGACAGGTACCCCAGCCCCAAGAGAACGAGCACCATCGCGACGACACCACCTGCATCCATGCCGAGCACAGTGGCACGGTCGTTGCTGGCACATTCCAGGCCAATCCGGCATGGTGGCCCGCATGCCACCCGGAGCAGATAAGTCCACCGGCGCTCGCGAGCTCGCCACTCTCATCGGGCCGCCCGACGGGTTGCCCGCTCCGCGGTACGCCGGGGTCGCCCGGCGGGTCCGGGAGCTGCTGACCGCCGGCTCGCTGCCCGTCGGCACCCGGCTCCCCGCCGAACGGGAGCTCGCCGCCGAGCTGGACGTCAGCCGCGTCACCGTGGCGTCGGCCTACCGGGTGCTCCGCGAGGAGGGGTTCGCCCGGACTCGGCACGGATCGGGCACCGTGACCGCGCTCCCCGACGTCCGGACCGGCTGGTCACCGCCGAGCACCACCCCCGGGGTGCTCGACCTGGCGCACGCCGCACCGGAGGCGGCCCCCCAGCTGCTGCCGGCCTACGAGCGGGCGTTCGGCGAGCTGCCGGCGCACCTGCCCGCCCACGGCTACGCGCCCAGCGGGCTGCCCGGCCTGCGCGCGGCGGTCGCCGGGTGGTTCACCTCCCGCGGGCTGGCCACCGACGCCGACCAGGTGGTGATCACCGCGGGCGTCGGCGATGCGGCCGCGCTCGTCCTGGGGACGCTGCTGGAGCCCGGCGACCGGGTGCTCGTCGAGCACCCGACGTACCCCGGCGCGGTGGGCCTGGTCGCGGCGGCCGGCGGGCGCTGCGTGCCCGCGGTGGTCGATCCGGCCGAGCCCGACGCGCTGGTCGGGACGGCCCAGCTGGTCGCCCGGCAGAGCAGCCCCCGGCTGGCCTACCTGATGCCCGACTGCCACAACCCCACCGGCGCCGGACTGTCGGCGACCGGGCGCCGGCGGCTGGCCGCCACGCTCTGGCAGCACGGGATCGTGACGCTGGTCGACGAGGTGGCCACGGGCCTGCAGCTGGACGGCCCGGCCGCGCCGCCGTACGCCGCCGGGGTCCCCGACGCCGCGGTGGTGACCGTCGGCGGCCTCTCCAAGGCGGTGTGGGGCGGCCTGCGCATCGGCTGGCTGCGGACGGAGGCGAGCCTCGCCGCCCGGCTGGGCGAGGCGCTGATCAGGCGGCAGCTGTCGGTCGGGGTGCTCGACCAGCTGGCCGCCACCGTCCTGGTGCAGCAGCTCGACGAGGTCCTCGGGCACCGGCGGGTGCAGCTCCGGGAGCGGCGCGACGTCCTCCTGGCCGAGCTGGCCCGGCAGCTGCCCGACTGGAGCGCGCCGGTGCCCGCCGGCGGCCTCTCCGCCTGGTGCCGGCTGCCGCCCGGGACCAGCTCCGCCGAGCTGACCTCGGCCGCCGCCGAGCTCGGGCTGCTGCTCGCCGAGGGGCGGGCGTTCGGCACCGGTCACGCCTTCGACGACCACCTCCGCCTGCCCTTCACCCTGCCCCCGGAGCGGCTGCGGGCCGCCGTCGGCGTGCTGGCCCGGCTCGACTCGGCGGTGCGCCGCACCGGCCCCGCCGCCTCGCCGCCGCGCCCGCTCACCGTGGTCTGAGCTGCAACCGGCGGTCCCCGGGCCCGCGAACCGGTGCGGGGACCGGCGCATCGACGTACCGTCCAGGCATCGGGAGGCCCGGCCCCCGCGGGGCCGGGGCACCCGGGTGTCGAGCAGCCGGCGCCCGGGGGCCTGCCCGCACCGGCACGTCTCCGGCCAGGAGGTCGACCATGTCGTCACCGGCACCCGCCCGCACCCGCCCGCCGCTCGCCCGGGACCGGGAACCGCGCCGCACCATCACCCGGCACCCCGCCCCGGTGCCGGCGATCGCCGGCCGCTACCGGTTCGACCGGCACACCGGGAGCTGGTGGTGGTCGCCGGAGATGCACGACCTGCTCGGCCTGGACATCACGGCCACCACGCCCTGCACCGAGGCGCTGATCGGCGTCCAGCACCCCGACGACGGGGGGCGGGTGCTCGCCGCCCTCTCGGCCTGCGGGGCCGGCCGGCCGTTCGCCG
The DNA here is from genome assembly GCF_054050815.1 of Blastococcus sp. SYSU DS0552. NCBI lineage: Bacteria > Bacillati > Actinomycetota > Actinomycetes > Geodermatophilales > Geodermatophilaceae > Blastococcus > Blastococcus sp. SYSU DS0552. Next base: position 97,990 of record NZ_JBJHAB010000002.1, on the reverse strand, counting down.
TCGAGACCCGCGTCGTGCACCCGGCACGCCCACCGCGACCGGTGCTGCTGGTCGGTGAACCCGACCGGGACGACGCGGGCGGCGTGCGCGCGGTGGAGGGCATCTGCGTCGACCTCACCGGCTCCCGGCCACCGGCGCCCGGGGCCACCGGCACCGAGCCCCTCCGGGCCGAGGTCGAGCAGCTCCGGGCGGCCATGACCAGCCGGGCGGTCATCGAGCAGGCCAAGGGCATCCTCATGCTGCTCACCGGCTGCGCCGAGCAGGTGGCGTTCGACCTGCTGTCGCACATCTCCAGCCACACCCACCGGAAGGTCCGGGACGTGGCCCAGGCCATCACCGCCTCGGCCACGGGGCACGGCCGGCTGCCCGAGGACGTGCGCGTCATTCTCCGCGACGCCTGCCCCCCGGGGTAGCCGCCCGGCGGCCCTCGCCGGAGCCGCCGTCCCGCCGCCGGGCGGGTTCCGGCAGGATCGCGGGCAGCCCGTGGTGTCCGGGGTCGCGGCCCCCGGGCCGCCGAGGAGGGAGAGCCTGCGATGTTCTACGTCCTGGCCCGGTTCGTGCTGCGCCCGCTGTTCTTCCTCATGTGCCGGCCGCAGATCACCGGACGCGAGAACGTGCCGCTCGACCGGCCGGTCATCCTCGCCAGCAACCACCTCTCCTTCATCGACAGCATCGCCATCCCGCTGGCCGCTCCACGCCGGGTGGCCTATCTGGCCAAGGCCGAGTACTTCACGGGCCGGGGATTCGGCGGGTGGCTCACCCGCACGCTGTTCACCGCGCTGGGTGCCCACCCGGTCGAGCGGGAGACCCACCGGGCCGCGCAGGCCGCCCTCGACACCGCACTGGGCATCCTGCGGGGCGGCACCGCCTTCGGCCTCTACCCGGAGGGCACCCGGTCCAAGGACGGCCGGCTGGCCCGCGGCAAGACCGGGGTCGCCTGGCTCGCGCTCACCGCCGACTGCCCCGTCGTCCCGGTCGCGGTGCGCGGCACCGACAAGGTGCAGCCGGTGGGCGCGCGCTGGCCGCGCCCGCACCGCATCGCGATCACCTTCGGCGAGCCGCTGACCTTCCCCGAGCTGGCCGGCCAGGCGAACCGCAACCGCGCCCGCCGCAAGGTGACCGACCGGATCATGCTGGCGATCGCCGACCTCTCCGGGCAGGAGAAGGCCGGCTGGGACGCCCCGCGCGAGGCGGCGTGAGCGGAGGGCTGCTCGTCGCCGGCACGACCTCGGACGCCGGCAAGTCGGTGGTCACCGCCGGCATCTGCCGCTGGCTGGTGCGCCAGGGCGTGTCGGTGGCGCCGTTCAAGGCGCAGAACATGAGCAACAACTCCATGGTCACCCTCGACGGGGCCGAGATCGGCCGCGCCCAGGTGATGCAGGCGGCGGCGGCGCGGGTCGAGCCGGAGGCGGCCATGAACCCGGTGCTGCTCAAGCCGGGCGGGGAGAACTCCAGCCAGGTGGTCGTGCTCGGCCGGCCCGTGGCCGACGTGACCGCGCTGTCGTACCGGCCGATGAAGGCGGCGCTGCTCGAGCAGGTGCTCGAGTCGCTCGCGGACCTGCGGTCGCGGTACGACGTCGTCGTCTGCGAGGGCGCCGGCTCCCCCACCGAGATCAACCTGCGGCCCGACGACATCGCCAACATGGGCCTGGCCACCGCCGCCGGCCTGCCCGTGGTCGTCGTGGGCGACATCGACCGGGGCGGCGTCTTCGCCGCCCTGCACGGCACCGTGGCGCTGATGCCGGCGTCGGACCAGCGGCTGGTCGCCGGGTTCCTGGTGAACAAGTTCCGCGGCGACGTGCGGCTGCTGCGGCCCGGGCTGGACCAGCTGACCGCGCTCACCGGGCGGCCGACGCTCGGCGTCCTGCCCTGGCTCTCCGGCCTGGAGCTGGACGTCGAGGACTCGCTGAACGTGCCCGCCGCGTCCGCCGCCTCGCCACCGGTCGGCGACGACGTCCTGCGCGTCTCGGTCGCCCGGCTGCCCCGGCTGTCGAACTTCACCGACCTCGACGCGCTGGCCGCCGAGCCCGGTGTGCTCGTTCGGTACGCGACCCGGCCCGAGGAGCTCGCCGACGCCGATCTGGTCGTGCTGCCCGGGACGCGCGCGACCGTCGCCGACCTGGCCTGGCTGCGCGCGACCGGGCTCGCCGACGCCGTGCTGCGCCGGGCGGCGGAGGGGACTCCGGTGCTCGGCATCTGCGGGGGCCACCAGATGCTGGCCCGGTCGATCACCGACGAGGTGGAGTCCCGGGCGGGCACCGTGACCGGGCTGGGCCTGCTGCCCGCCGCCGTCCGCTTCGCCCGGGAGAAGACGCTGGCCCACCCGGTGGGGTCCGCGCTGGGCGAGACGGTGCACGGCTACGAGATCCACCACGGGGTCGTGACCGTCGACGGCGACGCCGAGCCGTTCCTCGACGGGGCCCGCGCGGGATCGGTCTTCGGGACGACCTGGCACGGCGCGCTGGAGAACGACGGCTTCCGCCGGGCCTTCCTCGCCGAGGTCGCCCGGATCACCGGCCGCCGGTTCGTGCCCGCGCCGGACACCGACTTCGCGGCGGTGCGGGAGGCCCGGCTGGACCGGCTCGGCGACCTGGTCGCCGAGCACGCCGACACCGACGCGCTGTGGCGGCTGATCGAGGCAGGACCGCCCGCCGACCTGCCGATGCTGCCGCCGGGCGCGGGGTTCAGCCCTCGCTGAGCCGTGCCCGCACGTCGTCCGGCCAGGGGGTGGCGCGGCCGTCGGTGACGGAGACGTAGGTGGTGCGGACCACGCAGCAGACCCGGTCGCCCACGCGCACGGTGAACCGCACCGACACGCTGGTGCGGCCGACCTTCTCCGTCTCGGCGTCCACGGCGACGGTGTCGCCCCAGCGGGCCGACGACGTCCACTCGAGCGCGCTGGCCTTGACCACCGGGTCGATGCCGCGGGCGACCAGCTCGTCCCACGCGAACCCCTGCGCGGCCCACCACCCGTTGGACGCCTCGTCGGCCCACGTCAGGTAGTGGGCGTTGAAGACGACGCCCTGCTGATCGCACTCGACGTATCGGACGGGGGAACTCCAGACCTCGGGCACGGGTCGCCACGCTAGCCGCACGGGCCGATACCGTCGGGGCGTGCACCCCGAGACGCCCGCCGCCCCGCCCTCCGACGCCGTCGTGCTCGCCGGGTACCGGGAGGCGTCTCCACGGGTGCTGAACAAGGTGATCGGCGCGCTGGACGGCTACTGCCGCGACTTCATCGCGCTGAGCCCGTTCGCCACGCTGGCCACCGCCTCGCCCGACGGCTGGCCCGACGTCTCCCCGCGGGGCGGCGGGCCCGGCTTCGTGCACGTGCTCGACGAGCACCGGCTGGCGCTGCCGGACCGGAGCGGCAACAACCGGGTCGACAGCCTGCGCAACCTGGTGGCCAACCCGAGGGCCGCGCTGATGTTCTTCGTCCCCGGCTTCGACGAGACGCTGCGGGTCTACGGGACGACGTCGCTGGTGGACCCCGGGTCGCTGGATCTCGACCTCACCGAGTTCGGCCGGGCACCGCTGTCGGTGCTGGTGGTCCAGGTGGAGCGCGCCTACTTCCAGTGCCCGAAGTCGGTCATGCGCTCGGGCCTGTGGGACCCGGAGCAGCGGGTGGACCGCTCGGCCTTCGCGCCGTTCGGCGAGGTGATGCGCGAGCACTGCCGGGACACCACCATCCCCACCGACGACGCGGTGATCCGGGCGGACCTGGCGCTGGAGCTCTGACGCCGGCGGGTTCTGTCGGTGCGGCGCCCTAACCTGCGGCCATGTCCTTCGACGTGCAGGTCGTGGTCGACTCGTCCGCCCCGCATGAGCTCGCCGACTGAGGAAACACCCCGTCCTCCTCACCCCTCGCAAGCTCGGGGCGAGCCTCTGGACGGGGCTGGTCGAGACCGGCGCCGCCGCCGGGTCGGACACCACCACGCACCGTGGCGCACTGGTGTGGAAGGCGGGCGCCGCGATCACCTCGACGGAGCCGGGCCGCCCGCGCGTGCTGTTCCAGCTCGTCCCCGAGCCGAAGGCCGTCAAGAACCGGCTGCACCTCGACGTCCGGGTCGGGCCCGAGCGGCGGGAGGAGGAGGTGGCCCGGCTCGCCGGGCTGGGTGCCACGGAGCTGTGGCGCGGCTAGCAGGGCCCGTTCGCATGGGTGACGATGGCCGACCCGCAGGGCAACGAGTTCTGCCTCACCTGAGGAGGCACTCCCCCCGGGTGCTCAGCCGGCGCGCAGGTCGCGGGCGAGCTTCCGGTCGGCGACGGCCCGCTCGGCCACGGCGCGCACCCGAAGGCGGCGGCGTCTGCGACTGGAGCCCAGGTAGCGGGCGTCCTCCACCAACTGGAAGGCGGCGAGCACGCTCGCCTGCACCTCCCGTGCGCGTGGGAGCGCCGGGCGCGCCGGTTCGGCCGAAGTCATGAGCCCCCCTTCTCCCGGGGGCGCCGCCACGCTCCCGTGCGCCCATCGTGCCCCCGTATCGACACCGCCAACCCCCACGGTGACCAGATGGTGCCGATGTGTCACGTGTGACACACGGTGATGCTCCTGTGTCCTCGCCGGGGCGCACGATGCCGTCGCGGCCACCCCTCCGTACGGTGCGGTCATGGCCAGGTTCCGGCGGCTCGGGCGGACGGCGGCGCACACCGCGGGCCGCGTGCTGCACCTGCTGCGCAGCAGCCGTTCCCCCGCCCGCGGGCGGCCCGCGCCGCCGGGGAGCCCGCGGCCGGCCGGCGCACCGGACGTGGAGTACCGGCCGTTCGACGACGACCGTCCCGATCCCGGGGAGATCGTCTGGGCCTGGGTGCCCTTCGAGGAGGACGACGGCCGGGGCAAGGACCGACCGGTGCTGATCATCGGCCGGCGGGGCGAGGACCTCCTCGGTCTGATGCTGGCCAGCCGCGACCACGACCGGGACGCCGCCGACGAGGCCCGGCACGGCCGGTCGTGGACCGACATCGGCACCGGCGCCTGGGACCCGCGAGGGCGGGCGAGCGAGGTGCGGCTGGACCGGCTGCTGGTGCTCGATCCCGGGACGGTCCGCCGGGAGGGCGCCGCGCTGGACCGCAGCCGCTTCGACCGCGTCGTGGCCGAGGCCCGCCGCGTGCAGGGCTGGTGAGGCGGGGGTCAGTCCGCGACCGACTCGTCCCGCGCGGGCCGCCGCACCGGCGGCCGCAGGTTGTAGACGCCGAGGCCGTCGCCGATCGGCTCCAGGTCGTAGCGGTGCACGACCTTCGGCCCGCCGTGGAGGTGGACGTGGGTCACCGTCGGCAGCGGGTCACCGTGCCGGGCCTCCCGGATCTGCACCCGGCCGTCGAGCGGACCGCCGACGAACAGCAGCACCGCGTCGTCGGCGTCGGCCCCGGTCGTGGCCGCGTTCTCCTCGGACAGGTCCCTCTCCTCCCGCTCGTGCGCCGGTCCACGAGGGTAGGCGCGTCCGGCCCGCCCGTCAGGTCCCCCGCCCCCCGGCAGCCCGGTGGCCGGGTCGCTCAGCCCGGGGGTCTGCGCCGGAGCCGGCGCGCCACCAGTGGGGCGCTGAAGAGCATGACGAACAGCCGGATCACCTGGACGGCGAGGACGAAGGTGGTGTCGGCGCCCGAGTCCCGGGCGGTGGCCAGCACCGCGTAGAGCCCACCGGGCGTGGTGGCCAGGTAGCCCTCGAGCGCGGTGGCCCCAGTGGCGGCGGCCAGCAGCCCGCCCAGCCCGGCGCACGCCAGCACCAGGGCCAGCATGATCGCCAGCGCCAGCGGCAGGGCGCGGCCGATGGCACGCAGGCTCCCGCGGGTGAAGCTGATGCCGACCTGCAGGCCGATCACGAGGAAGGCCGCGCTCTCGACGAGGGCGGGCACCCCCGCACCACCGGAGAGGCCGGTCAGGTCGGCGACCGCGGCGGCGACCAGCGGTCCCAGCAGCGCGGCGACGGGGACCCGGAGCAGCCGGCCCCCGACCAGCCCCACGAGCGAGCAGGAGGCGGTGAACGCCAGCCCGGCGGGCCAGCCCGGCCCCCCGGCGTCGCCGGGGGTGAGCCCGGCTCCCGCGGTGGCGCCGTAGGCGGTGGTGGCGACCACCGGCATGAGCAGGACGATGAGCAGCACCCGCAGGTACTGGAGCACCGCGACCATCCGCTCGTCGGCTCCCAGATCGCGGGCCATCACCACGATGCCGGAGGCGCCACCGGCGATCATGGCGAACGCCCCCGTGACCGGGCTGATCCCCCGGTGCAGCCGCAGGGCGAGCCCGGCCAGCAGGCTCAGCACGAGCGTCCCGACGGTGACCAGGAGGACCGGGAGCCAGTCGGCGGCCACCGCCCGCAGCGTGCCGAGGTCGACCAGGGCGCCCATGGAGACGCCGACGACCGCCTGCCCGGCGGTCCCGAGCCGCTCGGGAACCCGTGCCGGTGCAGGTACGGCCAGCGCGCGGACCAGCCCGGCGACCAGGCCGCCGAACAGCGCGGGCGACGGCAGGCCGGCCAGGCCCAGCAGCAGGCCGAGCGCGACGGCTCCGCCGACGACGGCGGCCGCGTCGAGCAGCGTCGCACCCCGTCCGCCCCGCACCTGTCCCCCTCTCCCCCGCGCCGCCGCCGGCGCACACTCTGCCGGTGTGCCGCGGGACACGTGCGAGGGGTCAGCCGCCGGTGATCCGCCGCAGCTCGGCGACGTGGGCGCTCCGGGCGGGAGGTCGGGTGCACCACCCCGCGCCGGCCTGCGGGTCGAGCCGCACCACCGGACGTCCAGCCGCGCCGTGACGCGGCTGGACGTCCGGCTACCCGGCTCCACCTGCCCGTCGTGCGCACCACCGGGGTCCAGCGGGCTCGATCGCTCCCGGCGCCACCCCGCGGCCGAACTCAGCCGCCGGTGATCCGCCGCAGCTCGGCGACGTGGGCGTCGAAGGCCGCCCGGCCGGCCGGGGTCAGCGCCAGGCTGGTGCGCACCCGGGACGCGCGGGTGGCCTTGCGGACCGTCACGTACCCGGCCTCCTCCAGCTGCTTGACGTGCTTGGAGAGCACCGAGTCGCTGACGCCGACCTGCTCGCGCACCGTCGCGAAGTCCATGGTGTCGACGACGGCGAGCAGCCCGCACACCTGCAGCCGCGGCGGTGCGTGCACCACCGGGTCGAACCGAGGGTCGACGGCGGTCACCGCTCGGCCCGCAACCCGGCGACGTAGATCCTGGTCACCCACCTGGAGCTCAGCGCGACCGCGACGCCCAGCAGGACGCCAACCACGACCATCGCGCCCCGCACGTCGAGCAGGAACTCCGCTGCGCCACCCAGGGCCAGCAGGGCGAGGTAGCCGGCCGACCACCGGCGCAGCGCCCGCCGGACGCGCTCCTGCACCGGCCCCACCTTGCTGGCGTCCCACCAGACCCCGGTGATCCGCCGGTAGACGGCGATCAGCCCCCGGACGCCGGCCAGGTAGAGCACCAGTGCCGCCACGATCACCCAGATGCTGCGGAAGGAGTAGCTGCTGATGAACCCGGCGAACAGCAGCCCGAGCGCGACGTCCCACCACCAGGGCTGGGTGATGCGCGCGGCCAGGGCCGCCCGGTCGGCCTGCAGGGCGGCCAGCTGGTCACGGGCGTCGGCCCGGTCGCTTTCCATGTCGGAAAGCGTGCTCGTCGCTTTCCGATTCGTCAAGTGCCGCCACACGGCTGTTACACGCCCGTGGTCTCATGGCGGTCCGACCACGACCGCGAAGAGGAGACGTGACGGATCTGCGACACCACGGGGACGCCGAGCTGGCACCCGGCCTGATCGACCTCGCCGTCAACGTGCGCGCCGGCACGCCCCCGGAGTGGCTCCGGGTCGTGCTGCGCGAGGCGGTCGACGGCAGCGCCGCCTACCCCGACGCCGCGCCGGCCCGGGCTGCGGTCGCGGCCGCCCACGGCCGCGACCCGGACGAGGTGCTGCTGGCCGCCGGTGCCGCCGAGGTCTTCGTGCTGCTCGCCCGCGCGCTGCGACCGCGGAAGGCCGTCCTCGTCCACCCGTCCTTCACCGAGCCGGAGGCCGCCCTGCGGGCCGCGGGGCACCCGGTGACCCGGCTGCTCCTCGCCGCGTCCGACGGCTACCGGCTCGACCCCGCGGCCGTCCCCGACGACGCCGACCTGGTAGTGCTGGGCAACCCCACCAACCCGACGTCGGTGCTGCACCCGGCCGAGCACCTCGCGGCCCTGGCCCGGCCCGGGCGGGTGCTCGTCGTCGACGAGGCGTTCGCCGACACGGTGCCCGGCGAGCCCGAGTCGCTGGCCGGGCGCAGCGACCTCCCGGGGCTGCTCGTGGTGCGCAGCCTGACCAAGACCTGGGGGCTCGCCGGGCTGCGCGTCGGCTACGCGCTCGGCCCCCCGGAGCTCGTCGCGGCGCTGGCCGACCAGCAGCCGCAGTGGCCGGTCTCCACCCCGGCGCTGGCCGCGCTGGTCGCCTGCACCACCCCGGCCGCGCGCGCCGAGGCCGGCGTCGCGGCCGTCGAGCTCGCCGGCCACCGCGAGGCGCTGCTCACCGCGCTGCCGGCACCGGCCGAGGTGGTCGCCGACCCCCGCTCCTCGTTCGTCCTCCTGCGCGTGCCCGACGGCGCGCGGGTGCGGGCGGAGCTGCGTGACGCCGGGTGGGCGGTCCGCCGCGGTGACTCCTTCCCCGGCCTGACGCCCGACCACCTCCGGGTCGCGGTGCGCGATCCGGGGACCTCGCGCGCGTTCGCCGCGACCCTCGCTGGGATCCTGTCCCGGACACGTCCCCCCGGCTCCGCGGAGGAGACCACCACCCGCGCCCCCGAGGAGGTCCGCTGAACGCCACCCCGGTGCCCCCCGGATCGGGCACGGTCTACCCGGTCGGCCTGCGGCTGCGTGACCGGCCGGTCGTCGTCGTGGGCGGCGGCCGGGTCGCCCACCGGCGCGTCGCCGGCCTGTTGGAGGCCCGGGCCCGCGTCACGGTGGTGAGCCCGGAGGTGACCCCGGCGCTCGAGTCGCTGGCCGCAGCCGGCAGGACGACGTGGCACCGGCGGCCCTACCGGCCCGGGGACCTCGACGGCTCCTGGTACGCCGTCGCCGCCACCGACGACCCGGCGGTCAACGCGGCGGTGGCCGAGGAGGCCGAGCGCGCCCGCATCTTCTGCGCCCGCGCCGACGACCGCGCCGCCTCCAGCGTCTGGACCCCGGCGATCGGCCGGCAGGGCGACCTGGTGGTGGGTGTGCACGGCGGCGGGGACCCCCAGCGGGCGATCGGGGTGCGGGACGCGATCGTCGCCGGGCTGACCGACGGCAGCATCCGCGACCGCGCCGCACGCCCGACCCCCGCGGGAAGCGTGGTGCTGGTGGGTGGCGGCCCGGGTGACCCGGGGCTGATCACCGTGCGCGGCCGGCAGGCGCTGGCCACCGCCGACGTCGTCGTCGCCGACCACCTCGGCCCCCAGCCACTGCTCGCCTCACTCCCCCCCGAGGTCGAGGTCGTCGACGCCTCCAAACTGCCGCGCGGCCGCTCGATGGCCCAGGAGACCATCAACGACCTGCTGATCACCCACGCCCGCGCCGGCCGCCGCGTCGTCCGCCTCAAGGGCGGCGACCCCTTCGTCTTCGGCCGCGGCTTCGAAGAGGTCCAGGCCTGCACCGACGCCGGCATCCCCGTCGAGGTCGTGCCGGGCATCACCAGCGCCGTCGCCGTCCCCGCCCTCGCCGGCATCCCGGTCACCCACCGCGGCCTCACCCACGAATTCGTCGTCGTCTCCGGCCACCTGCCCCCCGGCCACCCCCAGTCACTGGTCGACTGGGCTGCTCTCGGCGCACTGCGCGGCACCCTCGTCGTCCTCATGGGCGTCGACACCGCCCCCGCCATCGCCGCCGCCCTCGTCGAGCACGGCCGCGCACCCGACACCCCGGTCGCGGTCGTGACCGACGGCTCCACCCCCACCCAGCGGTCGCTGCGCACCACCCTGGCCGACCTCCCGGCCACCCTCACCGCGCACGCAGTCCGCCCCCCGGCGGTCTGGGTCGTCGGCGAGGTGGCCGGGCTCACCGCTGCCACCTAGGAGCCGTCGGCCACCGTCGCGAACACCACGGTGTTCTCCGTGCTGGTCCCCGCAGCGTCGTCGAACTCACCGCCGCAGGTGGCCAGCGCGACGTCGGCCTCCGCAGGATGCCCGCTGAGCGCGCTCCGGGCGCGGTGGCGGATCCGTTCGTCCACGCGGGGGGTCGCTACGTCGCACACGTGAGCCGCTACGCGCCGTGAGGGTCACCGCGGTTCCGTATGCACTTGTGCTCTCGATGTAGTACTCCTACTATCGGCCGCACCGACGAGCGCACAGGGGTGTGGCGGTATGGGTCCTCAGCGGGACACGGCAGGTGAACCGGTCGTCCGGACCAGCGGGCTACGGATGACCTACGGCGAGCAGGAAGTCCTCTCCGGCGTCGACCTCGAGGTCCACCCCGGCGAGGTCGTCTGCCTGCTCGGCCCCAACGGGGCCGGCAAGACCACGACGATCGAGATCCTGGAGGGCTTCCGGCTGCCCTCGGCCGGGGAGGTCCGGGTGCTGGGGGAGAACCCGGCCACCGCGGGCGACGCGTGGCGGGCCCGGGTGGGCGTGGTGCTGCAGTCCTGGCGCGACCACGCTCGCTGGACGCCGCGCCGGCTGCTCACCCAGCTCGGCGGCTACTTCACGCCCTACTCGACACCCGAGCGCCGGCGCCCCTACGACGTCGACGAGCTCATCGCCACCGTCGGCCTCGACGAGCACGCCGACCGCAAGATCGGCACCCTCTCCGGCGGCCAGCGCCGGCGGCTCGACGTGGCCGTCGGCATCATCGGCCGGCCCGAGCTGCTCTTCCTCGACGAACCCACGGCCGGCTTCGACCCGCAGGCGCGGCGGGACTTCCACGAGCTGGTGCACCGGCTCTCCGACCTGGAGGGCACGAGCATCCTGCTCACCACCCACGACCTGGCCGAGGCGGAGAAGCTGGCCGACCGGATCCTCATCCTGGCCCACGGCCGGATCGTCGCCGCCGGCAGCGCCGACGAGCTCACCCGCCAGGTCGCCGGCACGGCGGAGGTGCGCTGGGCCTGCGGCGCGGAACGCTACGTGCACCCCACCGACGACGTCGTCCCCTTCGTCCGCCGGCTGTTCGAGGAGCACGGCGACCGGCTCACCGACCTCGAGGTCCGCCGCGCCAGCCTCGAGGACACCTACCTGGCGATGGTGCAGCGCTTCGAGTCCGGCCGCCCGGCCGACCCGGTCCTGGAGGAGGTCACCCGATGAACGCCACCCGGCACGCGATCGGTCTGGGGCTCCAGCGGGGCTGGACGGAGTTCGTCCTGAGCCTGCGCAGCCCGCAGGACCAGGGCTTCTACCTGTTCACCGCCGTCGGCACCTTGCTCTACCTCTGGTTCAACCGGGACAACGAGCTCGAGGGCACCGGGCTGATGTACCCGACGTACGCGCTGCCCAGCATCCTCGGCGCGCTCCTGGCCTTCGGTGTGGTGATCGGCCCGGCCTTCGCGCTGGCCATGGAGCGCGAGGACGGCACGTTGCTGCGGCACAAGGCGCTCCCCCACGGCATGCCGGGGTACGTGACCGGGCAGCTGACCTACCACTCCCTCTCGCTGTTCCCGTCGCTGCTGACCGTGCTGGTGCCGAGTTTCCTGCTCTTCGACGGGCTGATGCACGGCGGCGCGTCGGGGTGGCTCACCGTCGCCTGGGTGGTCGTGCTCGGGCTGCTGGCCACGCTGCCGCTGGGCATGATCCTGGGAGCGGTCGTGCCGAGCACGCAGAAGGTGGGCAGCTGGGGCATGCTGCCGGTACTGGTCCTCACGGCGATCTCGGGGATCTTCTTCCCGATCACGCTGATGTGGGGGTGGGTGCAGGCCGTGGCGCAGGTCTTCCCGATCTACTGGATCGGCCTGGGGTTGCGCTCGGCGTTCCTCCCCGACGCGGCGGCGACCCTCGAGCTCGGCGACTCGTGGCGCACCGGCCTCACCGTCGTGGTCCTGGCCGCCTGGGCCGTGTTCGGCGCGCTGGTCACCCCCCGGGTGCTGCGCCGGATGGCACGCCGGCAGTCCGGGTCGCAGGTGCAGGCGGCCCGGGAGGCCACCCTGCAGTGGGTGCGCTGATCCGTGGCTCCTGATCGCCCCGCCGGCGACCGTTCCGGCGACGCCGTCCACAACCGGATCGCGCTGCTGCGCGCCGAGCAGCAGGTGACCCGGCGGGAGCTCGCCGACGCCCTCGGCGTCCACTACCAGACCGTCGGCTACCTGGAGCGCGGCGAGTACAACCCGAGCCTGCACCTGGCCCTGCGGATCGCCGAGTTCTTCGGCGTGCCGGTCGAGGCGGTCTTCTCGACGCGCCCCTTCCCCCGGATCACCGATCTGCACCGCCCCGCCGACGAGGAGCCCCGCACCGCATAGCGACCCACTGGGCATAGGAGGCTATGCGTACGTTCTCGCGCCGGAAACGCATGCATAGCTTCCTATGCCTGGTCGGTGGTCCTTCAGATGTTGGCGCCGTCCGGGGGCGGGCCGTCGGGCAGCGCCGCGGCGACGCCCGACCCCGCCGCCTCCGGGGCGTCCATGCCGACGGTGTAGGCGGTCATCGACAGCGAGCCGTAGGCGTAGCCGTCGACCAGCACGTCCACCGGCGCGTCGGTCGCGCCCGCCATGCCGGCCACGTAGAGCAGCGGCAGGAAGTGGTCCGGCGTCGGGACGGCGAGGTCGAAGTCGCGGTGCCCGTCGAGACGGCCGACGTCGGTGGGGTCGGTCAGCATGCACTCCTTCGCCGCCTCGTCGAACCGCTGCGCCCAGTCGAACCCGGCGTCCGGCAGCGCGCGGCTAACCCCGCCGAGGTTGTGGACGACGTTGCCGCTGCCGATGACCAGCACCCCGTCCTCGCGCAGCGGCGCCAGCGCCGCCCCGAGCTGGAGGTGGTAGTCGAAGGACTTGAGTGCGTTGATCGACAGCTGCACCACCGGGACGTCGGCGTCGGGGAAGGCGTGTGCCAGCACCGACCACGCGCCGTGGTCGATACCCCAGCTGTCGAGGTCGGCCCCCACCCAGGTCGGGTGCACGATGTCGGCCACCTCGTCGTACAGCTCCGGCAGGCCCGGGGGCTCGTACCGGACGTCGAACAGCTCCCGCGGGAAGCCGAAGAAGTCGTGGATGGTGCGCGGCCGCGGCATCGCGGTGAGCGCGGTCGCCTGCACGTACCAGTGGGCGGAGATCACCAGGATGGCCCGGGGCCGGGGCACCGACCGCCCGAAGGCCCGCCAGGCCTCCGTGTAGCGGTTGCTCTCCAGCGCGTTCATCGGGTTGCCGTGGCCGAGGAACGCGGCGGGCATCACGGGCATCGCTGACCTCCGCTCTCGTCGCCTCCGTCGATCATCTCGCGCGAAGCCTCGCGGTGCGACGTCGTCGCGGCACCGACAGCGACGGATCAGCCCGGCAGCCGGGTGGCCGCGTCCTCGAGGAGCACCTGCCGTTCCGCCGGGGGGCGGCGGGGGCAGGACAGGCACCTCGCACCGGGCGGCAGCCGGTCCACCAGGCAGCAGGACACCCGGGCGGTGAACCGCGCACCGCCGACGTCGACGTAGCGGGGAGCCGGCAGCGGCGCGCCGACCGCCCGGGCCAGCGGCGCGGCCAGCGCGGTCACCGCCGGGACGTCGCCCAGCGCGCGGCCGAGGCCCAGCAGCCCGTTGGCCAGCGAGTCGGTGGCGATCGCCCAGAGCGGCCGCTCGCGCATCCCGGCGACGTCCGCCAGGGCGGGGACGACGTCGTCGAGCGACTCGCGGAGCCCCGCCGCCGGGTCGTCGTCCCCCCGCGAGGAGACGGCGGCGAGCGGGAGACCGCCCGGGCTCAGGGCGACGGCGACGTCGGGGAGGCGGCCGGAGAGCGGACGCCCGACCGCGAGCCCGGCCAGCAGCGGCGCCAGGAGGACGGCGGAGGCCGAGTACCACCACACCGTGGCGTGCACCCGGCGGCTGCCGCCGCGGGCCCGGCCGGCGAGCAGGTCGGTCAGCCACACCCGGTCGGCGAACGCGGTCGCCGGAACGACCGGGGCGCCCTCCGGGGGCACCAGGCCGAGCGCCGCCGCACCCGGGATCCGGGCCGCGACCTGCGCCTGGCGACCGCTCACCGGCCCAGTGTGGCCGGTCGTCGCTCGGGGGCTCGCGTGGGGCAGACGCCGGAGCACTGTCCGCCATACGGTGTGTCGTGGCACACGTTGCACGGCCGCGGGCCCACCGCGGCACCGGACCCGGGAGGACCACATGAGCGAGACGCCCCAGCTGGACGGCCGGACCTTCGCGCCGCCCGAGGCCCTGGCCGCCCAGGCCAACGTGGGCCCCGAGGTGTACGAGGAGGCCGCCCGCGACCGGCTGGCGTTCTGGGAGTCCGCGGCGCGACGGCTGAGCTGGGACCAGGAGTGGGACACCGTGCTCGACTGGAGCAACCCGCCGTTCGCGAAGTGGTTCGTCGGCGGCCGGCTCAACGTGGCCTACAACTGCGTGGACCGGCACGTGGAGGACGGCCACGGCGAGCAGGTGGCCTACCACTGGGAGGGCGAGCCGGGCGACACCCGGACGATCACCTACGCCCAGCTCAAGGACGAGGTCTGCCGGGCCGCCAACGCCCTGACCGAGCTCGGTGTGCGGGCCGGCGACCGGGTCGCCATCTACCTGCCGATGATCCCCGAGGCGATCATCTCGATGCTCGCCTGCGCCCGGATCGGCGCGGTGCACATGGTGGTCTTCGGCGGCTTCTCGGCCGACGCGCTGGCCAGCCGGATCACCGACGCCGGCGCGCAGGTGGTCATCACCGCCGACGGCGGCTACCGCCGCGGGGCCCCCAGCGCCCTCAAGCCCGCCGTCGACGAGGCGGTGAACCGCACCGAGGGCGTGCGGCACGTGCTCGTCGTCAAGCGCACCGAGCAGGACGTCGACTGGCACGACGACCGCGACCTCTGGTGGCACGACGTCGTGGACCGGCAGTCGGCCGAGCACAGCTGCGAGTTCTTCGACGCCGAGCACCCGCTGTACATCATGTACACGTCGGGGACGACGGCGAAGCCGAAGGGCATCCTGCACACGTCCGGCGGCTACCTCACCCAGGTCGCCTACACCCACTGGGCCACGTTCGATCTCAAGCCCGACACCGACGTCTTCTGGACCGCGGCCGACGTCGGCTGGGTCACCGGCCACAGCTACATCGTCTACGGGCCGCTGGCCAACCGCGCCACCTCGGTGATGTACGAGGGCACACCCGAGACCCCGCACCGCGGCCGCTGGTTCGAGCTGATCCAGAAGTACGGCGTCACGATCCTCTACACGGCGCCCACGGTCATCCGCACGTTCATGAAGTGGGGCGAGGAGGTCCCGGCCGGCTTCGACCTGACCTCCCTGCGGCTGCTCGGCTCGGTCGGCGAGCCGATCAACCCCGAGGCCTGGCTCTGGTACCACGAGCACATCGGCGGCGGCCGCTGCCCGATCATGGACACCTGGTGGCAGACCGAGACCGGGGCGCACATGCTCACGCCCCTGCCCGGCGTCACCACCCTCACCCCCGGCTCCGCCCAGCACCCGTTCCCGGGCATCTCCGCCAAGGTCGTCGACGACGAGGGCAACGAGCTCACCGACGACTCCACCGGGCTGCTCGTGCTCACCGAGCCGTGGCCGTCGATGCTGCGCACGATCTGGGGGGACGACGACCGGTACGTCGACACCTACTGGTCACGCTTCGGGAAGAACGTCTACTTCGCCGGTGACGGCGCGAAGAAGGACGCCGAGGGCAACATCTGGCTGCTCGGCCGGGTCGACGACGTGATGAACGTGTCGGGCCACCGCATCTCCACCACCGAGGTCGAGTCCTCGCTGGTCGGCCACCCGACGGTCGCCGAGGCCGCCGTCGTCGGGGCCAGCGACCCGACCACCGGCCAGGGCATCGTCGCGTTCGTCATCCTCCGGGGGAACGCCGAGGACTCCGGCGACGAGCTGGTCCAGCAACTCAAGACGCACGTCGCCAAGGACATCGGCCCGATCGCCAAGCCGCGGCAGATCATGGTGGTGCAGGAGCTGCCCAAGACCCGGTCCGGGAAGATCATGCGCCGGCTGCTGCGCGACATCGCCGAGAACCGCGAGCTGGGCGACGTCACCACGCTGACCGACTCGTCGGTGATGAACATGATCAAGGAGAAGCTGCCCGCCACTCCCGCGGAGGGCTGACCTCCCAGGCATAGGAAGCTCTACCTGCGCCTCGGACCCCGGGCACGCAGGTAGAGCCTCCTATGCCCTCCCGCCCCACCGCGTCTGCAGGCACCGGGACGCGGTCCCGCTGGCCATGGGGCACGATCGTCCCGACCAGCAGTTCCACCGAAGGAGGAGCCACCCGTGGCCCACAGTGTGTCGACGACCCGAACCGACGGGAGCAGCGCGGCGGCCGAGCCCTCGATCGGCACGCTGGTGCAGAGCGCGATGGCCGACGTCTCGACGCTGGTGCGCGGTGAGATCGAGCTGGCCAAGGCCGAGATCGGCACGTCCGCGAAGAAGGGCGCCATCGGCGGCGGGATGTTCGGCGCGGCGGGCGTCGTCGCCGGCTTCTCGATGTTCTTCCTCTTCATCGCCCTCGCCGAGGGGCTCACCGCGCTGGGCGTGCCCCGCTGGCTGTCCTACCTCATCGTCTGGGTCGTGCTGCTGCTCGTCGCCGGCGTGCTCGCACTGATCGGCAAGCGGCTGATCAAGAAGATCGAGAAGCCCGAGCGGACGATCGAGTCGCTGCGCGAGCTGCCCGAGGTGATGCACCGCGAGGCGCCCGGCGCGCGCCACCGCGACGTCCCCGTGGTGAACGGCGGCAAGGTGGAGCTGCGCGGCAACGAGACCTACCGGGTCTGACTCGGTGACCGTCCCGCCGGACGGCCGTCCCGACGCCGTCAGCGTGCTGCTGCCGGGGCCCTGGACCCACCGCGACATCTCCGCGAACGGGGTGCGGCTGCACACGGCGGAGGCCGGTGACGGGCCGCTCGTGCTGCTGCTCCACGGTTTCCCGCAGTTCTGGTGGACCTGGCGCGCCCAGCTCACGGCCCTGGCCGGGGCGGGGTTCCGGGTCGTCGCGCCGGACCTGCGCGGCTACGGGGCCAGCGACAAGCCACCTCGCGGGTACGACCTGCCGACCCTCTCCGCCGACGTCGCGGCGCTGGTGCGGGCGCTCGGGGAACGCGATGCGGTCGTCGTCGGCCACGACTGGGGCGGCCTGCTGGGCTGGACGGCGGCCGCGCTGCACCCGCGGGTGGTCCGCCGGCTGGTCGTGGTGTCGATGGCCCACCCCCGGCTGCTGCGGGCCGGTATGGCCGACCGCCGGCAGCGCCGGGCGATGCGCCACGCGCTCGGTTTCCAGGTGCCCCGGCTGCCCGAACGGCGGCTGACCCGGGTCGACGACGACCCGGTGGCCGACCTGATGCAGCGCTGGGCCGGGCCGGAGTGGGCGCGCACCGCGGAGTTCGCGGCGGCCGTGGACCGCTACCGCGCGGCGGCGCGCATCCCGCAGGCCGCGTACGGGGCCATGGAGTACTACCGCTGGGCCGGCCGGTCCCAGCTGCGGCCCGACGGTCTCCGGTACGCCCGGCGGATGGCGGCCCCGATCACGGCGCCCACCCTGCAGCTGCACGGTGCGCTGGACCCGTACGTGCTGCCGGGTACGGCGCGCGGGTCCGGCCGCTACGTGGCGGGGGCCTACGAGTGGCGGGAGCTGCCCCGGGTCGGCCACTTCCCACAGGAGGAGGCCCCCGACGAGGTCACCCGGGCCATCGCCGACTGGGCCGCGTAGCGCAGCGGAGCGGCCCGCGGCGAGCGGATGGAACCGGCCCCGCTGCAGGGACCCGCGCCGAGCGGAGCGAGGTGCGGGGGGCAGCGGGGTCCTCTTACTCGCAGGAGCCCGTCGCCACCTCGGTGCGCGCGACGCTGCCCGCATCGGCGGCCGCGGCGACCTCCGGTCCGGTGAGCGCGTAGCCGGTCTGCGGGTCGTCGATCGCCGAGGCGAACACGACTCCGAGGACGCTGCCGTCGGGGGCGAACAGGGGGCCACCGGAGTTGCCGGCGCGCACCTGTCCGTACAGGGCGTAGACGTCGCGGACGACGGTCTGCGTGTTGCGGAAGTCGGGGCCGCTGATCTCGCCGCGGTCCCGCACGCGGGCGGCACCGACGTACAGCGGTCCACCTCCCGGGTAGCCCATGATGATCGCGTCGTCGCCCGAATCGGCCGGCTGCGGGGTGAACGACAGCGGCACCTGCGGCAGCCCCGGCACCGCGAGGACCGCGACGTCGATCTCCTCGTCGACCACGACCGGGATCGCGTCGTACTCCCTGCCCTCGGCGACGACCACCGGCGCGGTGACGCCGGCCAGCACGTGGGCGTTGGTCATCACCCGCTCCGGCGCGTAGACGAAACCGGACCCGTCGATCTGCCGGGAGCAGGACGGTGCCACCCCACGGATCCGCACCACGGACCCCTGCACCGAGGCGACCACCGCGCTCTCCTGCAGCGCCGGGTCGGGCGCCGGGACGTCGCGCGCCTGGGTGGGGGTGAGCGGGTCGAGGACGTCGGGCAGCCCCCGCCGGTCGATCGCCTCCCGCAGGTCCTCGTAGACGGTGCGGACCTCGTCGGGGACCGCCCGGTCCACGGCCTGCACCAGCGCCGACTGGCGGACCTGGCCGGCCACCTCGGGGAACGGCGAGCTCGCCAGCGGTGAGGCGACCATCCAGGCGACCAGCAGGACCGCCGCCGCCGAGACGACCGCGCCGGCCACGGAGTCGACCATCTTGGCCGGCTCCCACGTGACGCGGGACCGCAGCGCCCGGCCCGCGGCCCCGGCCAGGATCTGGCCCAGCAGCGCGCCGGCGAGCACCACCACCAGCGCGGCGAAGACCCGGCTGACGCTGGAGCCGTCGATCCGGTCGGCCACCGGCCCCGCCAGCTGGGCCCCGAGGACCGCCCCGGCCAGGAAGCCGACGATCGAGGTGGCCGAGACCAGGAGGCCCTGCCGGAACCCGGACAGCGCGAACAGCAGCGCCAGCATGATGAGCAGGAGGTCGACCAGGGACACCGCTACCCGCTGACCGTCATCGTGCCCACCTGCCCCAGCTGGAGGTGGAAGGTGCAGGAGAACGGGTACTCCCCCGGCGTCGACACCTCGAACTCGATCGTCTTCTCCTCGCCCGCGGCGAGCATCGAGATCCCGGCGTCGATCGGCTCGGGCAGCTCCTCGTCGGTGAACTCGAGGTTGTGCGGCATCTGCTCGGCGACGTTCACCAGGGTCAGCCGCACCCGCCCCGGCGACACGGTGAACCGGTCGGGGGTGAACACGTAGTCGCCCTGCGTCTGGAGGGTGACCTCCTGGACGCCGTCGTCGGCGATCGTCACCTCACCGAGCCCCTCGGCGACCGGCGCCGCGGTCACCTCCTGCCCCCCGGCGCCACCGCAGCCGGTCACCAGCAGGACCAGCACCGCGACGACCGCCACGACCTTCCCGCCGATGCCCTGGCCGCCTCCCGGGCCCCGCCCCGAGCCGGCGAGGGACGGGGAGGAGGTGGTCCTTTCACCGCTCATCGGGGCCGAACCGTACGCGCCGGGGCGACGCCGGGCGCGGGATCGGCGACGGTCGGCGCGGCGGAGTCGCCGGCGGGGTCGTCGTCCCCCGAGCCCGGCAGCGTGTACGGGCGCAGCCGCTCCGGGCGGATCGGCCGCACGTCGGTGGCGTCCCACGGCTGCGCCAGCCCGGCGGCTTCGAGGATCGCGTCGAGCAGGCCGGCGGTGAAGCCCCACACCTCCATGTCGGCCACGCCGAACGCCGGCCCGACGAAGCCCGCCGGGTGCCGGACGCGGTAGCGGTTGGCCGGGTCGACGAGGTCGGCCAGCGGCACCCGGGCGACCCGCGCCACCTCGTGCGGGTCGCCGACCGTGACGTCGCGCGGGTCGTCCCACCAGCCCACGACCGGCACGACGAGCCGGTTCGACGGCGGCAGGAACAGCTCCTGCAGGGTGGCGAGGACCCGGACGCCGTCGGGGTCGATCCCGGCCTCCTCGTGGGCCTCGCGCAGCGCCGTGCCCACCGGGAAGTCGTCGCCCGGGTCGACGCCGCCGCCCGGGAAGGCGGGCTGCCCGGCGTGGCTGCGCAGGTGTGCGGACTTCTCGATCAGCAGGATGTCAGGCCCGGCCGGGCCCTCGCCGAAGAGGACGAGGACCGCCGAGCGGCGGGCGGTGGCGGTGGCCTGCGGCATGCGGTGGCGCAGCGGGAGGTCGTCGGCCCGCTCCAGCAGCCGGAGCAGGTACTCGGGCAGGCCGTCGGTGGCCGCCCCGGCGGTCACAGCTGCACCCCGAGGTGGTCCGCGACGAGGCCGCGGAGCTCGTCCACCGAGGCGACCGCGCCGGCCTCGGTGTGCACCAGCGCGCCGCCGGCGTCGACGAAGTAGGTGAACGGCAGCACGTTGAGCCCGAGCTCCGCCATCAGCTCGCCGTCGCCGTCGTAGGCGCTGGGGAAGGTGACGCCGGCGTCCTCGGCGAAGGACGCCGCCTGCGGCAGCCCGTCCTTGCTGATCACGCCCACCATGCGCACCTCGTCGCCCGCGAGCGCGGCGAACTCCTGCAGGATCGGCATCTCCTCGCGGCAGGGCGGGCACCAACTGCCCCACAGGTTGACCACCATGGGGGCTCCCGGGGCCCGGCCCAGGTCGAGGGACCCGCCGCCGGGGCAGTCGAAGGAGAGTGCGGGCAGCCGTTCGGGGCCGGCGGCCTCGGCCGCGGGCTGCTCCGGGCACGCGGTCAGCGCCTCGGCGGGGGACGCCGACGGCGGCGCCGCAGCCGTTCCGCCCTGCCCGGAGGTGCAGCCGCTGACGGCGAGCAGCGCGACGGCGGTCAGCGAGAGACGGCGCATCACTCGGTGTCCGAGGCGGAGGGGGTCTTCACGAGCTTCAGCGCCACCTCGGGGTCGACCGGGCCGATGCCGAACGAGGGGCACCACTGCGCCAGGCCGCAGGCGCCGCACGCCGCCTTCTTCGCGTGGCACACGCGCCGGCCGTGGAAGATCACCCGGTGGCTGAAGTCGGTCCACTCCTTCTTCGGCACCAGCTGCGCGATCTCCGCCTCGACCTTGACCGGGTCCTCCTCCGCGGTCCAGCCGAACCGGCGCACCAGCCGGCCGAAGTGGGTGTCGACGGTGAGCCCCGGGACACCGAAGGCGTTGCCCAGCACGACGTTCGCCGTCTTGCGCCCGACGCCCGGCAGGGTCACCAGGTCGGCCATCCGGGCGGGCACCTCGCCGTCGAAGCGCTCGACCAGGGCCTGGCTCAGCCCCAGCACCGAGTTCGCCTTGGCCCGGAAGAAGCCGGTGGGCTTGAGGATGGTCTCCAGCTCTTCCCGGTCGGCGCCGGCGAGGGCGACCGCGTCGGGGTACCGCGCGAAGAGCGTGGGCGTCACCTTGTTGACCATCTTGTCGGTGGTCTGCGCGGACAGCACCGTGGCGACCAGCAGCTCGAAGGCGTTGGTGAAGTCCAGCTCGCAGTGGGCGTCGGGATGGATCACGGCCAGCTCGCGGGCCATGCGACGGGCCCGACGGGTGCGGGCCAGCGGCGTCTCCGCCGGGTCGTACGGCGACGCCCCGGTCAGTGCGGCTGCGGTGGGGCGACGGGCCCGGATGGGGCGTGCGTAGGCCGGTGAGGACGCGGGTGCGGACACGCGGTCGAGGGTATGCCGAGCCGCTGACCCTCTCCCGGCGTGCCATGATCGAGGACGGACCACTTCCCCCGTTCCGCCGACGACGCAGAGGAGGTCGGGATGGTCGCCCTCAGTGTCATCCTGTTCCCACCGCTGCTGATCGCGTTCCTGCTGGTGATGGAGCGGGTCGAGGAACCCCTCCGCCGCCCGGCGTCCCCCCGCGAGGTCAGCGAGTTCCTCGACACCGCGACGCCCGGCGAGGTCGACACGCTCGCCACCTCGGGCATCCGGCGGGCGCTGTTCCGCTGGCGCCGTCGCCGCCACCGCGTCCGGCGCTCGCAGAACCCCCCGCTGGTCTGAGGAAGGGCCTCCCTGCCCCCCACCGCTCGCACGCTCGCGGCGGGCCCCTGCAGGGAGGCCACTCGCTCCATGGGGGGACGCGGCCGCCCACCGAACGGGTGATTGACCGCACAGCCGCCTAGACTCGCTCCGGACGCGGGCACCCCTGCGTCCGAGGACAGTGCGAGAGGACGTGCAGTGGACGAGGTGCTGGCTCAGTCGGGGCTCTTCCAGGGGCTCTCCGAGGACGCGGTGGACCCCGTCATCAGTCGCCTCGAGACGATCACCCTCCCCCGGGGCCGGGTGGTCTTCAACGAGGGCGAGCCCGGCGACAGCCTCTACATCGTCATGACCGGCAAGATCAAGCTCTCCCGCCGGTCGCCCGACGGCCGGGAGAACGTGCTCGCGGTCATGGGACCTTCCGACCAGTTCGGTGAGCTGTCGGTCTTCGACCCCGGTCCGCGTACCGCGACCGCCACCGCCGTCACCGACGTGAAGCTGGCCCGGATGCCGCAGTCGGTGCTGCTGCCCTGGATCGAGGCACACCCGGAGATCGGCGAGCAGCTGCTCCGCGTGCTGGCCCGGCGCCTGCGCCGCACCAACGACTCGGTCGCCGATCTCATCTTCACCGACGTCCCCGGCCGCGTGGCCAAGGCGCTGCTGCAGATGGCCGACCGCTTCGGCAGCCGCGACACCGACGGCCTGCGCGTGAAGCACGACCTCACCCAGGAGGAGCTCGCCCAGCTGGTCGGCGCCTCCCGCGAGACGGTCAACAAGGCGCTGGCGGACTTCGTGCACCGCGGCTGGATCCAGCTGCAGGGCAAGTCCGTCGTCGTCCTCGACGAGGAGCGCCTGCGCCGCCGCGCGCGCTGACGCACGCCTGAACGCGAGAGGCCCGGAACCGCACCGGTTCCGGGCCTCTCGCGTTCACCGCTTCACGAGGGGAGCGGCACGGCCAGCCGGATGCGGGTGCCGTCGGGCAGCACCGCCCAGCGGCCGTCGGGCGTCTCCTCGAAGCGCGGGCTGATCGGCTGCAGGGGCTCCGGCGGCGAGCCGGACAGCGCGGCCGCGACGTCGGGGAAGGCCACCAGCTGGCCGAGCGTGTGCGACGTCGGCGGCAGCATCGGGCGGGTGCCGGCCTCCAGCTCGGCGAGCGCGGCGGCGGGCGCCAGCCACGCGGCCTCGTCCGCCTCCCCCGAGACGTCGCGCGCCTCCTGCCCGACCGGCAGCGCGGCGGCGAAGAACTTGGTGTCGTAGCGCCGCGGCTCGACCGGTGGGGTGATCCAGTGCGCGAACGGCCGCAGCAGGTCCGACCGGAGCACCAGCCCCCGATCGGCCAGGAGCCCGGCCAGCGACAGCTCGCGGCTGAGCAGGGCCTGGCGCTGGTCCTCCCAGTCCTCCCCCGAGACGTCCGGAACGACGGTCCCGTCGGGCAGCCCGGCGAGCAGGACGCCGGCCTCCTCGAACGTCTCGCGCACCGCGGCGCACACGAGCTCCCGGGCGGTCCGCTCGTCGCAGCCGAAGGCGGTCGCCCACTGCGCGGGCGCGGGCCCGGCCCACCCGATCTCGGTGTCGCCGTCCCGGGGGTCGACGCCGCCGCCCGGGTAGGCGGTCATGCCACCGGCGAAGGGCATGCCCTTCGTGCGGCGCAGCAGGTACACCTCGAGCCCGGGCGCGCCGTCCCGCAGCAGCAGCACCGTCGCGGCCTGCTTCGGCTCAGGCATGCCGCACGACGCAGTCGTCGGTTCCGAGCAGCGGGGGTCCGGAGGACCTCCCGGCGAGGGACCGGGACACGCTCAGCGCAACGGGGGATGGCACCTGACCGCGGTGCGATCCGGAGGATCGCGGTGTCATCGCAGCTCGACGGTGAGCTCGACCTCCACGGGGGCACCCATCGGCAGCTCGGCCACCCCCACGGCGCTGCGGGCGTGCTGACCGGCGTCGCCGAAGATCCGGCCGAGCAGCTCGCTGGCGCCGTTGACCACCCGGGGCTGCCCGGTGAAGCCCTCGACGCTGGCCACGTAGCCCACGACGCGGACGATGCGCGCCACCGCGTCCAGCCCCACGAGGTCGTCGATCGCGGCCAGCGCGTTCAGCGCGCAGACCTTCGCGTCGGCCGCGGCGGCCTCCACGTCGACCGACCCGCCGACCTTGCCGGTGCGGCGCAGGCCGCCGTCGACGAACGGCAGCTGCCCCGAGGTGAACACCAGGGAGCCGGTGCGCACGGCCGGCACGTAGGCGGCGACGGGAGCGGCCACCGGGGGCAGCCGGATGCCCAGCTCGGCGAGCCGGGCGTGCCAGCCCGGAGCCGGGGCCGTCATACCGGCCGCTTGAGGTAGGCGACCGGCTGCTCGGGCCCACCGGGCCCGGGGAGCACGGTCACCAGCTCCCACCCGTCGACGCCCCAGGAGTCGAGGATCGCCTTGGTGTTGTGGATGAGCAGCGGGATGGTCGCGTACTCCCACTTCTGGCGGGCGGTTTCGCTCATGACCGCGACGCTAGCGCAGCCGCCGGACGCGATGCCCGTCACGCCACCTGGCACGGGCAGGCCGTCCCGGTCGCCTGCTCCTACGCTGGGACAGGTGAGCCCAGATCCCGCCGCCCCGCGCCTGCACGTGGTCACCGGCAAGGGAGGGACGGGCAAGACCACCGTCGCCGCCGCCCTGGCCCTGGCGCTCGCCGCCGACGGGCGCTCGGTGCTGCTGGTGGAGACCGAGGGCCGGCAGGGCATCGCCCAGCTGTTCGACACCCCGCCGCTGCCCTACGAGGAGCGCCGGGTCGCCGTCGCCCGCGGCGGGGGCGAGGTCAAGGCGCTGGCCATCGACGTCGAGGAGGCGCTCCTCGACTACCTCGACATGTTCTACAACCTCCGCCGGGCCGGCCGGGCGCTGCGGAAGATGGGCGCCATCGACTTCGCCACCGCCATCGCGCCGGGCCTCCGCGACGTGCTGATCACGGGCAAGATCAAGGAGGCGGTCACCCGGCGGCGGGACGGCAGGCTGGTCTACGACGCCGTCGTCGTCGACGCGCCGCCCACCGGCCGGATCACCCGCTTCCTCGGCGTCACCGGGGAGATGTCGCAGCTGGCCCGCTCCGGCCCGATCAAGACCCAGAGCGACGGCGTCATGGCGGTGCTGCGCTCCCCGCAGACGGCGGTCCACCTGGTGACGATCCTGGAGGACATGCCGGTGCAGGAGACGGCGGACGCCATCGCGGAGCTCGAGGCGGCCGGGCTGCCGATCGGCTCGGTGATCGTGAACATGGCGACCGAGCCGGTGCTGCCACCGGCCGCGCTGTCCCGCGCGGCGGCCGGCGAGCTGACCGGCGCCGAGCTCGCACCCACGCTGGACGCCGCGCACCTGCCGGGCGCCGAGCAACTGGCCGAGGCGCTGGTCGCCGAGGTCGTGGAGCACGCCCGCCGCTGGGCGGCGCAGGACGCCCTGCGGGCCCAGGTCGCGGAGCTGGACCGCCCCAGCCTCGAGATCCCGCTGCTGCCCGGCCCGATGGACCTGGGCTGCCTGTTCGAGCTGGCGGGGCGGCTCGAGGAGCACCTGCGCACGGAGGTGGCCGCCTGATGGCCGCCGGCACGGCCACCGCGCCGCGCACCCGGGCGCCCCGGCAGGCCCCGGCGATGGACCTGGGCGCGCTGATCGCCGACCGGCAGACCCGCATCGTCGTCTGCTGCGGCGCAGGCGGGGTGGGCAAGACGACGACGTCCGCGGCGCTGGCGCTGGCCGCGGCGGAGGCCGGGCGCACCGTCGTCGTCCTCACCATCGACCCGGCCCGGCGGCTGGCCCAGTCCCTGGGGCTGACCGAGCTGGACAACGAACCGCGGCGGGTGGACGTCCCGGGGGCGACCGGTGAGCTGCACGCGATGATGCTGGACATGAAGCGGACGTTCGACGACATCGTCACCGCTCACTCCACGCCCGAGCGCGCGCAGCAGATCCTCGACAACCCCTTCTACCAGGCGCTCTCCTCGTCGTTCGCCGGCACGCAGGAGTACATGGCGATGGAGAAGCTCGGGCAGCTGCGGGCCAGCGACCGGTGGGACCTGATCATCGTCGACACCCCGCCGTCGCGGTCGGCGCTGGACTTCCTCGACGCCCCCAACCGGATGGGCCGGTTCCTCGACGGCACGATGATCCGGCTGCTGATGGCGCCGAGCCGGGCCGGCTTCAAGTTCGCCAGCGCCGGGTTCCTGCTGTTCAGCCGGATCGTCAGCAAGATCCTCGGTGGCCAGCTGCTGCGCGACATCTCCGCCTTCGTCGCGGCCCTGGACACCATGTTCGGCGGGTTCCGCGAGCGCGCGACGGCGACGTTCGAGCTGCTGCGCCGCCCCGGCACGTCGTTCGTGGTGGTCGCCGCGCCGGAGCCCGACGCGTTGCGCGAGGCGTCCTACTTCGTCGACCGGCTCTCGGCCGAGGGGATGCCGCTGGCCGGACTGGTCGTCAACCGGACGCACCCCCCGGCCACCACGGCGCTGTCGGCGACCCGCGCGGAGGGCGCCGCCGAGGAGGTCGCCGAGAGCGGTGACGAGGGCGCGGCGCTCGCGGCCGCGGCGCTGCGGGTGCACGCGGACCGGATGCAGCTCGCGAGCCGGGAGCAGCACCTGGCCGACCGCTTCACCAGCGCCCACCCCGACGTCGCGCTGCGCACGGTGCCGGCCGCCGCCGGGGACGTCCACGACCTCGACGGGCTGCGGATGATGGCCGACGCCCTCACCGGCCCCGACCACGACACGCCGACCGGCACGCCGCGGACGCGCGTCCTGCCCGCGCGCCGCGGCTGAGCGCTCCGCTCACCCGTCCGGGCGACGTACCCTGGCCGCGATGTCGGAGAACGCGCGTGTCCGGACCCGTCTGCTCGCCAAGCTCGCCGCGACGATCGTCGTCGCCGGCGCACTGCTGGCCGGACTCATGCTGCCCTGGATCGGGGGCACCGGCCTGGCGGCACGCAACTCCGTGTCGCTGCTCGACGCCTTGCCGGTGGAGCTGACCGACAAGACGCCGGCCGGCGTCACCCGGGTGCTCGCCGCCGACGGGCAGCTGATCACGAACTTCTACGAGCACAACCGGACGCCGGTCACCTCCGACCAGATCGCCGACGTCATGAAGCAGGCGCTCGTCGACATCGAGGACTCCCGGTTCTACGACCACAACGGCCTGGACGTGCAGGGCACGATGCGGGCGCTGGTGAAGAACGTCGCCGCCGGCGAGGTCCAGGAGGGCGGCTCCACCCTGACCCAGCAGCTGGTGAAGCAGACCCTGCTGCAGACGGCCACCACGCCGGAGGACCGGGACGCCGCCGACGCCCAGACCGTGGGCCGCAAGCTGCGAGAGGCCCGCCTGGCCCTCGCCCTGGAGGACACCTACTCCAAGGACGAGATCCTCACCCGGTACCTGAACATCGTGTACTTCGGGCAGGGCGCCTACGGCATCCAGGCCGCCGCCCAGCGCTACTTCAGCGTGAACGCCGCCGACCTCACCCTCCCGCAGGCGGCCATGCTCGCCGGGCTGGTGCAGAAGCCGTTCTACGACGAGCCGATCAACAACCCGGAGAACGCCCAGATCCGGCGTAACCAGGTGCTGCAGCGCATGCACGA
This sequence comes from Blastococcus sp. SYSU DS0552, assembly GCF_054050815.1. Classification (NCBI taxonomy): domain Bacteria; kingdom Bacillati; phylum Actinomycetota; class Actinomycetes; order Geodermatophilales; family Geodermatophilaceae; genus Blastococcus; species Blastococcus sp. SYSU DS0552. Next base: position 70,379 of record NZ_JBJHAB010000002.1, on the reverse strand, counting down.
CCTGGGTCACGTCAGCGCGGAGCAGCTGGCCGAGATCACCCCCACCCCGGTGGAGGTGGCGCCGGGTCAGGCGCCCCCGAACGGCTGCATCGACGCCGCGATCGGCGGCTTCTTCTGCGACTTCACCCGGCAGTACCTCATCCAGGAGCTCGGTCTGACGAAGGCCCAACTGGACAAGGGCGGGCTGACCATCCAGACGACGCTGCGGCCGGACATGCAGGCCGCCGGTGACCAGGCCGTGCTGGACACCGTGGCGATGGGCGCCGACACCGTGGGCGTCTACGACGTCGTCCAGCCCGGCACCGGGCACGTGCTGGCGATGAGCGTCAACCGCCGCTACGGCTGCGACGGCCCCGAGTGCGAGTCGGTGAACTTCGCGACCGTCCCCACCAAGGGCTCCGGGTCGACCTTCAAGACCTTCGTCGCCGCGGCCGCCCTGGAGATGGGTCTCCCGGCCAGCCACACGATCACCACGAGCGAGCCCTACCGGTCGAAGGTCTACGAGAGCTACGACCCCGAGACCCAGCGCATCGAGCCCTACTCGATCGGCAACGTGGGCAGCTCGTACCCGCGCACGCTGACCATGACGCAGGCGCTCTACATGTCCTCCAACACCTACTTCCTCGCGCTGGAGGACGCACTGGGCTCGATCGAGCCGGCGGTGCGGATGGCCGAGCGGCTGGGCATGACCTTCGACTACTCGGTCACGCAGACGCCGGCGCAGCAGATCATCGACGAGAACCGCCCGTCCTTCGCCTACGGCACCGACGGCGTGAGCCCGCTCGACCTGGCCAACGCCTACGCGACGATCGCCGCCCGCGGGGTCAAGTGCACGCCCACCCCGGTGCTGTCGATCACCACCCCGAACGGCGAGCCGCTCACCGGCGAGGACGGCGAGCCGGTGGTGAAGGGCGACGACTGCGAGCAGGTCATCGAGCCCGGGATCGCCGACACGCTGAACCAGATGATGATCAAGGACGTCGAGCCGGGGAACCGGCTGCAGACCGGCGCCCGGGCCCACATCCCCGGTCACCAGATCGCCGGCAAGACCGGCACGGTGAACGAGCGGGACTCGGTGTCCTTCGTCGGCTCGACGCCGGAGTACACGGCCAGCGTCATGGTGTTCCGCCCGCGGGACACCAACGACGTCGGCAGCTACGGCGGCGGTCTCCCGGCCGGCATCTGGCGGGCCGCGATGGCACCGATCCTGACCAACCAGCCGGCGGCCGAGTTCCCGCCCGCCGATCCCCAGTACGCCGGCCGCGGCGTCGACGCCGCCCCGCAGGGGGCCGGCGTCTCCCGGTCCGGCAACACGTCGAGCCGCTCGGCGGACCGGTCGAGCACGACGGGCACCACGGGCGGCACCACCTCCCCGCCGCCCGTGCAGCCGGAGACCCAGCCCGAGACGCCGGCACCCCCGCCGGTGGAGCCCCAGGTGGAGCCCCAGGTGCCGCCGCCGGCCGACGCCGGCACGACCGCACCGGAGCCGACCGGGGACCTCCCGACGAACTGACCGGAGCGACGACGAAGGGCCGGACCGAGAGGTCCGGCCCTTCGTCGTTCCCGTCGCGCGGGGCTCAGCCGAGCTGGCGACGGACCTCGGCGGCGACCCGCGAGCCCTCGGCCCGGCCGGCGACCACGCCGTTCGCCGCGCCCATGACCTTCCCCATGTCCTTCATGCCGGAGGCGCCGGTCCGGGAGATGACGTCGGCGACGATCGCGGCCAGGTCGGCGTCGTCCAGCTGAGCCGGCAGGTAGTCCGCGAGGATCTCGCCCTCGGCCTGCTCGCGGGCGGCCTGCTCGGCGCGACCGGCCGAGCCGAACGCCTCGGCCGCCTCGCGGCGCTTCTTCGCCTCGCGGCGGAGCACGGCCTGCACCTCGTCGTCGGTGAGCTCGCGGGCCTCCTTGCCCGACACCTCCTCGGCGCTGACGGCGGCGAGCACCATGCGCAGCGTGGCGGTGCGCAGCTCGTCACGGGCCTTCATGGCGGTGGTCAGGTCGGCGCGCAGCTGTTCCTTGAGGTCGGGCACGGGTCCAGCCTCGCACGACGCCGCGCCGGGGTGCGCCCGTAGGCTCGGCGGGTGCGCTGGTACACCGCCGTCCCCACCGCCGCCGTCGCCTCGGGCGCGGCCGTGACCGCCTACGCGAGCCTCTACGAACGCAGGCGCTGGACGCTGCGCCGGTTCGACGTGCCCGTGCTGGCCCCGGGCTCGGCGCCGCTGACGATCCTGCAGCTGTCGGACCTGCACATGACCTCCGGGCAGCGGAGCAAGCAGGAGTGGGTCGCGGGCCTCGCCGCCCTCGAGCCCGACCTGGTGATCAACACCGGGGACAACCTCGCGGGGTTCGACGCGGTGCCGCCGACGCTGCGCGCGCTGGACCCGCTGCTGGACCGGCCCGGCGCCTTCGTGCTGGCCAGCAACGACTACTACGCCCCGCGCCCGAAGAACCCGCTCAAGTACTTCAAGCGCGACCACAAGCGGGTGCACGGCGACGAGCTGCCCTGGCGCGATCTGCGCGACGGCATGCGCGAGCGCGGCTGGCTGGACCTCACCAACGCCGCCGGTGAGCTCACCGTGGGCGGGCGGCGGATCGTCTTCGCCGGCGTCGACGATTCCCACCTGAAGCGGGACCGCTACGACCTGGTCGCCGGGCCGGCCGATCGGAGCGCCGACGTGCGGATCGGGCTGGCCCACTCCCCCGAGCCGCGGGTGCTCGACCGCTTCGCCGCGGACGGCTACGACCTGCTGCTGTGCGGTCACACGCACGGCGGCCAGCTGCGGGTGCCGTTCTACGGGGCGCTGGTCACCAACTGCGGCATCGACCGCCACCGGGTGCGCTGGCTGCACCGCTGGGCGGCCCCCACGCCGGACCACCCGGCCGGCACCTGGCTGCACGTGTCGGCCGGCCTGGGCACCAGCCCCTACGCCCCGGTGCGGTTCGCCTGCCCGCCCGAGGCGACGCTGCTGACCCTCACCGCACGGCCGTCCTGACCCGCCGCCGGGGCGCGCGCAGAGGAGCGTTAGACTCGTCGACGCACCTCGGGGTGTGGCGCAGCTTGGTAGCGCGCGTCGTTCGGGACGACGAGGCCGCAGGTTCAAATCCTGTCACCCCGACCCTCCGCTCAGGGGCCGCCGCAAGGCGGCCCCTGAGTCGTTCCCGGGGCACCGGTCGTTCCCGGGGCGCTGCGAAGATGGTGGCGTGACCGCCGAGCAGACCGTCCCCGCCCTTCCCCCCGAGGTCACCGCCCGCTGGCAGGCCCGGTTCCGCGCACCCCGGGTGTCGCTGCCGGACTGGGCCGAGGAGGCACCGCACCGCAACCTCTACAGCTCCGACGTCAGCGGCGTCGTCGAGCAGTACGCCTGGGACCGGGAGACCGGCACCCACCGCCAGGTGACCGACCGGCCCAACGGCACGCTGATCGCGACGCTGGACCGTGACGGCGACACGATCTGGTGGTTCGCCGACACCGACGGCGACGAGTTCGGCGTCTGGATGACCCAGCCGTTCACCGGCGGCGAGGACACCGTCGCCGTCCCCGAGGTGGGGCCCGCCTACCCGGCGGGGCTGGAGATCGGCCGGGACCTGGTGGCGATCGGCCGCAGCACCGACGACGGCAGCGAGCTGTGGCTGGCGCCCACCGGAGGCACGCCGCGGGTGGTCTACCGGCACCCCGACCCTGCCTCGGTGGACGCGCTGACCCGCGACGACGAGCTGCTGGTCATCTCGCACTCCGAGCACGGCGACCCGCGCTACCCCGCGCTGCGGGTGCTCCGCACGGCCGACGACTCGGTGGTCGCGGAGAAGTGGGACGGCGAGGGACGCGGGCTGCACGCGCTGGAGTTCGCCCCGCTCCCCGGTGACCGCCGGCTGCTGGTCGGCCACGAGCGGCGCGGTCGCGAGGAGCTGCTGGTCTGGGACGTCGCCCCCGACACCGAGACGGAGATCGTGCTCGACCTGCCCGGCGACGTGACCGCCGGCTGGTACCCCGACGGCTCCGCGCTGCTGGTGGGCCACGACCACGCCGCCCGCAGCGAGCTGTACCGCTACGACCTGGCCTCGGGCGCGCTGGAGAAGCTCGACACCCCGCCCGGCGTCGTCCGCGGCGCCACCGCCCGCCCCGACGGCACGGTCGAGTTGGCGTGGTCGAACTCCGAGCGGCCGCCGGTCATCCGCCGCGCCGACGGCCCCGTCGTCCTCTCGGTGTCCGACGAGGAGCCGCCCGCCGCCTACCCGGTCGAGGACCGCTGGGTCCCCGGCCCGGGCGGCGACGTGCACGCCTTGCTGGTGCGCCCGGCCGGCGAGGGCCCGTTCGCGACGGCGTTCCTGGTGCACGGCGGCCCGGAGGCGGCCGACGACGACTCCTACCGCGCCCGCCGGGCGGCCTACGTCGACGCCGGCTACGCGGTCGTGCACGTGAACTACCGCGGCTCCACGGGCTACGGCTCGGCCTGGCGCGACGCGCTCACGGGGCGCCCGGGGCTCACCGAGCTCGAGGACATCGGGGCGGTCTACGACGCGCTGGTGGCCGAGGGCGTCGTCGACCCGGCCCGCGCGCTCCTCACCGGGGGCTCGTGGGGCGGGTTCCTCACCCTGCTGGGGCTGGGCACCCAGCCGGAGCGCTGGGCGGCCGGGATCGCCGAGGTGCCGGTGGCCGACTACCTCGCGGCGTACGAGGACGAGATGGAGGGCCTGCGGGCCTACGACCGGGCGCTGTTCGGCGGGTCACCGGAGGAGGTGCGCGACGTCTACGTGCGCTCCTCGCCGATCACCTACGTGGACGCCGTCGCCGCGCCGGTGCTGGTGGTGGCCGGCGCGAACGACCCGCGCTGCCCGATCCGGCAGATCGACAACTACCTGGGCGAGCTGGAGCGGCTGGGCAAGCCGCACGAGGTCTACCGGTTCGACGCCGGCCACGGGTCGCTGGTCATCGAGGAGACGATCCGGCAGGTCGAGGTCGCGCTCTCCTTCGCCCTGCGCCACGTGCGGCCCTAGCGGTCCCGGCGCCGCCGGCCGGCCACGCGGGGGCGCGGTGGAGCGAGCAGTGCCAGACGGGCGCTCTCCCTCCGCCGCAGGACCGCCCGGCGGAGCCGCCCCCGGCTCCCCCGCGGGTCGCCGGGGGCGTAGGCGTACCAGCCGAACTCCTCGTCCGGCGGGTCCGGCGCCTCCTCGTCGGCGAGCATCCGGGCCCGGAGCGCCGCCAGCACCCGCTCGGCCAGGGGGTCGTCGGTGAGGAGCGCGGACGGCTCCGCCGGGTCCCGCCCCTCGGCGGCCAGCGCGTCGGTCAACCACTCGTACCACCGCGGCCCGAACGCGTGGACGACGGCGTCGCTCAGCAGGGCGTGGGCGGCGTCCACCGTCACCCCGCGCTCGAGCGCCAGGTCCAGCTCGAGCATCCCGCGCAGCGTGTAGAGGTCCGGCCCCGGCCAGGCGTGCTGCGGGGAGGCAGGCAGGCCCGCGGAGTTCACGGGACCATCCTGCCGCCTGGTCGGGCTCCTCCGCGGAGGAGCCCGACCAGGGTCAGCGGGAGGCGGCGATGAGCTCCGCGATCTGGACGGTGTTGAGGGCGGCGCCCTTGCGCAGGTTGTCGTTGCTGACGAAGAGCACCAGCCCGCGGCCGCCGTCCACGCTCTGGTCCTGCCGGATGCGGCCCACGTAGCTGGGGTCGCGGCCGGCGGCCTGCAGCGGGTTGGGGACGTCGGAGAGCTCCACCCCGGGCGCCGCCTGCAGCAGCTCGGTGGCCCGCTCGACGGTCAGCTCACGCGCGAACTCCACGTTGAGCGAGAGCGAGTGCCCCGTGAACACCGGCACCCGCACGCAGGTGCCCGAGACGCGGAGGTCCGGGATGCCGAGGATCTTGCGGCTCTCGTTGCGGAGCTTCTGCTCCTCGTCGGTCTCGAACGAGCCGTCGTCCACGACCGAGCCGGCCATCGGCAGCACGTTGAAGGCGATCGGCGCGACGTACTTCACCGGGTCGGGGAAGGCCACGGCGGTCCCGTCGTGGGTGAGCTCGTCGGCCTTGTCGACGACGGCCCTCGCCTGCCCGTGCAGCTCCTCCACGCCGGCGACCCCGCTGCCGGAGACCGCCTGGTAGGTGCTGGCGACGATGCGGACCAGGCCGGCCTCGTCGTGCAGCGGCTTGAGCACCGGCATCGCGGCCATGGTCGTGCAGTTCGGGTTGGCGATGATCCGGCCGTGCGCCTTCGCGATGTCGCCGGGGTTGACCTCGCTGACGACCAGCGGGATCTCCGGGTCGCGGCGGAACGCCGAGCTGTTGTCGATGACGGTCACGCCGGCCGCGGCGAACCGCGGCGCCTGGGCGCGGGAGGTGGTCGCGCCGGCGGAGAAGATCGCGATGTCCAGCCCGGTCGGGTCGGCGGTCGCGGCGTCCTCGACGGTGATCTCGCCACCGGCCCAGGGCAGGGTGCTGCCGGCCGACCGCGCCGAGGCGAAGAAGCGGAGCTCGGCCAGCGGGAAGTTCCGCTCGGCCAGGATGTCGCGCACGACGCGGCCCACCTGACCGGTCGCGCCCACGATGCCGACCCGCAGGCCGCCGGGGGTGAAGCCACTCATCGTCCGGTCCCTCCGTAGACCACGGCCTGGGCGTCCTCGGTGCCCAGGTCGAACGCATCGTGCACCGCGCGGACGGCGAGGTCGACGTCGGTGTCGCGGCACACCACGGAGATGCGGATCTCCGAGGTGCTGATCAGCTCCAGGTTGACCCCGGCGTCGGCCAGCGCGCCGAAGAACTTGGCGGAGACACCCGGGTGCGAGCGCATGCCGGCGCCGACCAGGCTCACCTTGCCGATGTGCTGGTCGAAGCTGACGTCGGTGTAGCCGACGGTGTGCTTGACCCGTTCCAGGGCGGCCAGCGCGGCCGGGCCGTCGCTCTTGGGCAGCGTGAAGGAGATGTCGGCGAGCTTGCTGGCCTCGGCCGACACGTTCTGCACGATCATGTCGATGTTGACCTCGGCGTCGGCGAGCACGCGGAAGATCTGCGCCGCCTCACCCGGCCGGTCCGGCACGCCGAACACGGTGATCTTGCCCTCGGAGCGGTCGTGCGCGACGCCGGAGATGATCGCCTGTTCCACGGTGAGGTCCTCCATCGAGCCGGTCACGGTGGTGCCGGGGAGCTGTGAGTAGGAGCTGCGGACGTGCACGGGGATGCCGTAGCGGCGGGCGTACTCGACGCAGCGCAGCATGAGCACCTTCGCCCCGGAGGCGGCGAGCTCGAGCATCTCCTCGTAGGTGATGGTGTCCAGCCGCTTGGCGTTGGGGACGATGCGCGGGTCGGCGGTGAAGACGCCGTCGACGTCGGTGTAGATCTCGCAGACGTCGGCGTTCAGCGCCGCGGCGACGGCGACGGCGGTGGTGTCCGAGCCGCCGCGGCCGAGGGTGGTGATGTCCTTGGTGTCCTGGCTGACGCCCTGGAACCCGGCGACGATGACGACCGAGCCCTCGTCGAGCGCCGACTTCAGGCGGCCGGGCGTGACGTCGATGATGCGCGCCTTGCCGTGGCTGGACGTGGTGATCACGCCGGCCTGCGAGCCGGTGAACGACCGCGCCTCGTAGCCGTGCTCGGAGATCGCGATGGCCAGCAGTGCCATGGAGATCCGCTCGCCGGCGGTCAGCAGCATGTCCAGCTCGCGGCCGGGCGGGGTATCGGTGATCTGGCTGGCCAGGTCCAGCAGCTCGTCGGTCGTGTCGCCCATCGCGGAGACCACGACGACGACGTCGTCGCCGTTCTTCTTGGCAGCGACGATCCGCTCCGCGACGCGCTTCATGTGCTCGGCGGAGGCGACGGACGAGCCGCCGTACTTCTGGACGACGAGGGCCACGGGTCAGAAGGCTACCGACGCGGTCCACGGGCCGAGCGGTTGCATCTCGTGCGCCCGACCGATGTGATCGCCGGGTGGACGATCCGCACCGGTGGTTGCTCACCTCGGAGGAGCGCCACAACCGCGGTGCCGCCGTGCCGGCCTGGACCGAGGGCAACCTGGTCCGGCCGCTCGTCCACGGCGCGGCGTACTTCGACCGGCTCGTCGAGGTGGTCGAGCAGCTGGGCGAGGGCGACCGCGTCTGGTTCACCGACTGGCGGGGCGACCCCGACGAGCGGCTGCGCCCCGACGGGCCCGCCGTCGACGAGCTGTTCAGCGCGGCCGCGCACCGCGGCGTCGACGTGCGCGGCCTGGTGTGGCGCTCGCACACGGACGCGCTCTCCTACAGCAAGGAGCAGAACCGGTCGCTGGACCGGGAGATCGAGGCCGACGGCGGCCGGGTCGTGCTCGACCAGCGCGTGCGCCGGTTCGGCAGCCACCACCAGAAGGTGGTGATCATCCGGTGCCCCGCGGACCCGTCCCGCGACGTCGCGTTCGCCGGGGGCATCGACCTGTGCCACAGCCGCCGCGACGACGCGCGGCACGAGGGGGACCCCCAGGCGGTGGACATGGCCTCCGGCTACGGGCCGACCCCGCCGTGGCACGACGTGCAGGCGGAGATCCGCGGCCCGGCGGTCGCCGTGCTCGAGACCAGCTTCCGCGAGCGGTGGGACGACCCGACCAGCCCCGTGCAGGGCAACCCGATCGCCTACGTCGTCGGCCGGTTCCGCGGGGCCCGGCTGGACCCCGCTCCGCTGCCGCCCGAGCTGCCGCCGCCCCCACCGGCCGGCCCGCACCTGGTGCAGATCCTGCGCACCTACCCCAAGATCCTGCCGCGCTACGACTTCGCCCCCGAGGGCGAGCGCTCGATCGCCCGCGGCTACTCGAAGGCGGTGAAGCGGGCGCGGCGGCTGGTCTACCTCGAGGACCAGTACCTGTGGTCCTCCGAGGTCGCCCAGCTGTTCGCCGACGCCCTCCGGGACAACCCCGACCTCCACCTGGTGGTGGTCGTGCCCCGCATCCCCGACCAGGAGGGCGCGTTCTCGGCGACTCCCCAGACCGTGGGCCGCCGGCAGGCGATCGACCTGTGCGTCCGGGCGGGAGGCCAGGACCGGGTGCACGTCTTCGACGTGGAGAACCACGCCGGGACGCCGGTGTACGTGCACGCCAAGGTGTGCGTCGTCGACGACGTGTGGGCCAGCATCGGCAGCGACAACTTCAACCGGCGCTCCTGGACGCACGACAGCGAGCTCTCCACCGCCGTCCTCGACACCACGCTCGACACCCGCGAGCCGCGGGACCCAGCGGGGATCGGGGACGGCGCGCGGACCTTCGCGCGGGACCTGCGGCTGGAGCTGGCGCGCGAGCACCTGGACCTGGCCGAGGACGGCAGCGACGACGACCTGCTGGTGGACCCGGCGCGCTTCGTCGCCACGCTCGAGGAGCGGGCGGGCGCCCTGGCCGAGTGGCACGAGGGGGGTCGCCGCGGGCCAAGTCCACCCGGTCGGCTCCGCCCGCACCGCCCGGAGGAGCTGCCCTGGCACACCCGGCTGTGGGCGACACCGGTCTACCGGCTGCTGGTCGACCCCGACGGCCGGCCCCTGCGGCTGCGCCTGCGCAAGGAGTTCTGACCACCGCCTGCGGCTGCGCCCCGCACGTGCGGACGGCACCAGGTGAGTTCCGCGGAACTAGTGCCCTGCCCACCCCTGTGGGCAGGGCACTAGCTTCCACAGGAGCATCTGCCGCGGGCCGCCGGCGCGGGCCACGATCCCCGGCGTGGACGAGGGTGATCGGGCGGAGCTGCTGGCGGGGATGCTCCGCCGCGCCCGCCGGGTGGCGGACCTCTCCCAGCGCGAGATGGCCGCTGCTACGGGGGTCGCGAAGTCCACGCTGGCCGCGGCCGAGGCGGGCGCACGTGACCTGCCGGTCGGGGCACTGCTCGGCGTCCTCGCCGTGGCACGGCTCCGGCTGGCGCTCATCGGTGCGGACGGCGCGGAGGTGCTGCCGATGTCCGACCGTGCCATCCGGGACCACGGGGGACGGCGCTTCCCCGCGCACCTCGATCCGCGTCACTCGGACGAGGGGTGGTGGCACGGCTCCGAGCGGTACAGCCGACCGCAGCCCTGGTACACCTTCGACCTCTCACGCAGCGCGCGAGACGGTGAGCGGCGGCTCCGGGGAGTACCCGACGACCACCAGCCGCCCCGGGCCGGCGACTCCCCCGCCGAACGCCGCGCCGCCCGACGAGCGGAGGCGGCGCAGCGACGGCGCGAGGACCTGGAGCGCAGGCGGCTCGCCGGTGAGCTGCCGAGGCTGACCGACTTCGCCTGCACGTGCCCGCCGGCCTGCGCGGAGGGCGACGACGGCCTTCGGCCGTTCCACGTCGATGACTGCCCTTGCCGCTGCGACGTGGACTGATCCGCGAGGCCGTCCCCGGCGGCCGCGACGCGCCGTCCTCCCTGCGACGTGGGCTGACCCGCTGCTACCGTGGGCGCGTGCGCGGCAGCCTCCTGCTTACCCGCCGCGGCGAGGCCCTCTCCTAGGTCGGCTTCCTCGCCGCGGGGTTCCGGCGTCCCCGGCGTCCGCTGACCGCCCCCGGAGCCGTGCGCACTCCGCGCACGCAGCCCGCACCAGGAGCCCTCCCCCATGAGCGAGACCCACCCGCACGTCCGCAACCCCCAGCAGCCGTCCGGCATGCCGATCCACCGGTACGTCCCCTTCACCCCGGTGGCGCTGCCCGACCGCACCTGGCCGGACACCGTGACGACGCAGGCGCCGCGCTGGTGCGCCGTCGACCTGCGCGACGGCAACCAGGCGCTGATCGACCCGATGACGCCCGACCGCAAGCGCCGCATGTTCGAGCTGCTGGTCCGCATGGGCTACAAGGAGATCGAGGTCGGCTTCCCGGCGGCGAGCCAGACCGACTACGACTTCGTCCGCCAGCTGATCGAGGACGACGTGGTCCCCGACGACGTGACGATCCAGGTGCTCACCCAGGCCCGCGACGAGCTGATCGAGCGCACCTTCGAGTCCCTGCAGGGCGCGAAGCAGGCGATCGTGCACCTCTACAACTCCACGTCCACCCTGCAGCGACGGGTCGTCTTCGGCTCCGACCGGGCCGGGATCGTCGACATCGCCGTCCACGGCGCGCAGGTGGTCCGCAAGCTGGCCGAGCAGATGGGCGACACGGACATCCGGTTCGAGTACTCGCCCGAGTCCTTCACCGGCACCGAGCTCGACTTCGCCGTCGAGATCTGCAACGCCGTCACCGATGTCTGGGAGCCCACGCCCGAGCGGCCGACGATCCTCAACCTGCCGGCCACGGTCGAGATGGCCGAGCCCACCGTGTACGCCGACCAGGTCGAGTGGATGCACCGCAACCTGGGCCGGCGCGACTCCGTGGTCCTCAGCCTGCACCCGCACAACGACCGCGGCACCGCCGTCGCCGCCGCCGAGCTCGGCTACCGGGCCGGCGCCGACCGCATCGAGGGCTGCCTGTTCGGCAACGGCGAGCGCACCGGCAACGTCGATCTGGTCACCCTGGGGCTGAACCTGTTCAGCCAGGGCATCGACCCGCAGATCGACTTCTCCGACATCGACGAGATCCGCCGCACCGTCGAGTACTGCAACCAGCTCGGCGTGCACGAGCGCCACCCCTACGGCGGCGACCTGGTCTACACCGCCTTCTCCGGCTCCCACCAGGACGCCATCAACAAGGGCTTCAAGGCCCTGGAGGCCGACGCGCAGGCCGCCGGCGTCCCCGTCGGGCAGCAGACGTGGGCGGTGCCGTACCTGCCGATCGACCCCAAGGACGTCGGCCGCAGCTACGAGGCCGTGATCCGGGTGAACAGCCAGTCCGGCAAGGGCGGCGTCGCCTACATCATGAAGACCGAGAACCACCTGGACCTGCCGCGCCGGCTGCAGATCGAGTTCAGCGCGGTCATCCAGCGGCACACCGACGACGAGGGCGGCGAGGTCACCGCCCAGCAGATGTGGACCGCCTTCAGCAACGAGTACCTGCCCGACCCGGCCGCGCCGTGGGGCCGGTTCTCCCTCAGCGGGCACCGGCACACCGCCTCCGGGGACGGGCAGCTCGACGAGATGGTCGTGGAGCTGGTCGACTCCGGCGTACCGGTGACCGTCGAAGGCCGCGGCAACGGCCCGATCGCGGCGTTCGTCGACGCGCTGAAGAGCCTGGACGTCGACGTCCGCGTGCTCGACTACGCCGAGCACGCCATGTCCGCCGGGGGCGACGCGCGCGCCGCCGCCTACGTCGAGTGCGCCGTCGGGGAGCGGGTGCTGTGGGGCGTCGGGATCGACCCGAACATCGTCACCGCCTCGCTGCGGGCCGTCGTCTCCGCGGTCAACCGCGCCCAGCGCTGCTGAAGGTTCCCTTTCCCCCCATCCCTCGCAGGCTCGGGCGGGGCCCGGAACGGGACCTGACGGGGCGCGCCGCTCAGCGCGCCCCGTCCTCCCGCTCCTCGCGGCGGCTCTCGGCCAGCGCCCGCCCCGGCTCCTCCGGCGGGGCGTCGGCCGGCTCGTCGCCGCGGTACACCCGGTCCGGCCGCCGCTCGGTGTGCAGCTCGTCGACCAGCAGCAGGTCGCGCCGCACGTGCCGGCGCCGGTAGGCGACGCGGCTGATCATGTGCGCGCTCACCGGTGCCGTGAGCATCTGGAAGACGGCGACCAGCAGGAGCATCCACGTCGCCGACCAGCCCTGCAGCCGGATCGCGCCGCCGATCATGATCAGCAGCACGCCCAGCACCTGCGGCTTCGTGCCGGCGTGCATCCGGGCGAGCACGTCGGGGAAGCGGAGCAGCCCGAGCCCGGCGGTCAGGCACAGGAACGCGCCCAGCAGCACCAGGACGACGGCGATCACGTCGCCCGCGGTCTCGATCCCGTTCACCGCGCCTCCTCCCCGCCCGGAGGCCGGTCGTCCACGTCGAGCCCCTGGGTGCCCAGGTTCGAGTGGATGAGCATGCCGCCGACGTAGCGGGCCACCGAGACCGAGCCGACGAACGCCAGCAGCGACACCACCACGAGCACCGGCACGACCGTGGGGTCCCGATCCAGCGTCGCGTGCACGGCCAGCCCGGCGGCGATGATCACCAGCAGGGTGTCGGTCGCGACCACCCGGTCGAGCAGGGAGGGCCCCATCGCCAGCCGCACCAGCGCCAGCAGCGCCCCGGTGCCCAGCATCAGGTAGGTGGCCCAGTAGACGGCGGTCACGGCGTCCGCCGCCCGTCGCCGATGCCGAGGGAGCCTGCGCCGGTGGTCACGGCGGTCACCTCGGCGGCGGAGCCGAAGGCGCGCACCACCCGCTCCTCCATGGTGAGCACCGACCTCCGCTGCCGCTCGATGTCGCGCTCGTCCTCCACGTGGAGGATGTGCACCGCCAGCGTCCGCTGCTCCCGATCCATGTCGATGACCATCGAACCGGGCACGAGGGTCAGCGCCTCCGAGATGATGGTGAGCAGCAGGTCGGAGTCCGTGCGCAGCTGCACCCGGATGATTGCGCTCCGGCTGATCCCCCGCGGGCGGATGGTCTGCCACGCCACCTCCGCCCCGGAGGTCACGAGGTCGACGACGAAGGTGCCGACGAAGGCGAGCACCGGCACCGGGCGCACGGTCAGGCCGCCCTCCACCGGCGGCAGGGGCAGCAGCAGGGTCACGGCGAGGGCCAGGACCACCCCGGACAGCAGGTTGGCCCACGACCACGTGCCCCACAGCAGGTTCCAGACCAGCACCAGCCAGACCAGCAGGGGCAGCTGGTGCCGCAGCTGGTAGACCAGGCCCCCGCGGCCGGCCTGGTCCGGGGCGCCGGTCACGGGGCCTCCTCCGCGCCGAAGACCGCCTGGACGTAGGGCGCGCGGTCGCGCAGATCGCCGGCCGCGCGGTCGGCCACCGCGTACAGCGGACCGGCGAGCGCGGTGAGCGCGACCGTCACGGTGACCATCGCCGCGGTCGAGGCGAGCATGACCCGCGGCAGCAGCTGGTCCGGCCGGGCGCGCTCCGGGTCCTCCCCGAGCCCGTCGGTGGCCGGCGTGGTCGCCGTCGCCACCGCCGTGTGCCGCTGCCACGCCGCGCGCCGGGCGGCGGCGCGACCGACCCCCCCGGACGCCACGGACGCGGACGCGGGCACCGGCGTGGGTTCGACCTCGTCGGTCGGGCCGGGGCCGTCGGCCTGCGCCTCACCGGGCTCCGGTGTCGGGGGCTGGGGCAGCGGCTCCGGGGAGAGCTCCGGCCCGGCGTCGGCCGCCGCGGCCTCGTCGGTGTCCGCGGACGGCTCCTGGGCCCGCGGCCGCCAGAAGGCCCGGCTCCACACCCGCGAGATCGCCACGAGCGTGAGCAGGCTGGCGACCACGCCGGCGGCCACGAGGACCAGCGGCAGCCACCCGCCGTCGGCCACGCCCGCCTCCAGCAGCCCGAGCTTCCCGATGAACCCGGAGAACGGCGGGATCCCGGCGAGGTTCATGGCGGGGACGAAGAAGAGGACGGCGAGCAGCGGCGATGCCTTCGCCAGGCCGCCGAGCCGGTCGACGGCGGTCGCCCCGCCCTGCCGCTCGACCAGCCCGGCGACGAGGAACAGCGTGGTCTGGATGGCGATGTGGTGGACGACGTAGAAGACGGCGCCCGCGAGCCCGGCCCGGGAGGCCAGCGCGATGCCGAACACCATGTAGCCGATGTGGCTGACCAGCGTGAACGACAGGATCCGCCGGATGTCGGCCTGTGCCACCGCACCGAGGATGCCGATCAGCATCGTGGCCAGCGCGGCCCACATGAGCACCGTGTCCAGCCCGCCGCCCGGGAAGAGCAGGGTCTGCGTGCGGATGATCGCGTAGACGCCGACCTTGGTGAGCAGCCCGGCGAAGACGGCGGTGACCGGGGCCGGCGCGGTCGGGTAGCTGTCCGGCAGCCAGGCCGACAGCGGGAACACCGCCGCCTTGATCGAGAAGGCGATCAGCAGCAGCGAGTGGATGAGCAGCTGGGTCCCCTCCGGCAGCTCCCCCAGCCGGCCGGCGAGCTGCGCCATGTTGACGGTGCCGGTGGAGGCGTAGACCAGGGCGATGGCGGCGAGGAACAGCAGCGAGCTCAGCAGGCTGACGACGATGTAGGTGACGCCGGCGCGGATCCGCGGTGCCGATCCGCCCAGGGTCAGCAGGACGTAGCTGGCGGTCAGCAGGATCTCGAAGCCGACGTAGAGGTTGAACAGGTCGCCGGCGAGGAACGCGTTGGCCACGCCCGCCATGAGCACCAGGAACGTCGGGTGGAAGATCGACACCGGCGCCTCCTCGTCGCCGTCGGCCGCACCCTGGCCGACCGCGAAGACGAGCACGCCCAGGCCCACGGTCGAGGCGACCACGAGCATCAGGGCCGACAGCCGGTCGACGACCAGCACGATGCCCAGCGGCACCTCCCACCCGCCCAGCGAGACGGCCACGGCGCCCTGCTCGTCGGCGAGGACGAGCAGCGCGACCGACACGGCGAGGACCGTGCTGAGCACCAGGATGCTGAGCGTGCGCTGCGCCCGCGGGCGGCCGCCGCCGACCAGCAGGGCCGCCGCCGCGCCGAGCAGCGGCAGCAGCACCGGCAGGGGCGTGAGGACGCCGGTCACCGGCGCCGCCGCCGGGTGGCCGGCAGATCCACGTCGTCGGACGGGATCCCGGCGTAGTGCCGCCGGAGCAGCTCCTCCACGTCGTCCCCCTCGCCATGCAGGCTGTCGGCGTGCGCGGCCGGCCGGTCCTCCGGCGCGAGGTCGTCGGGGTCGATCTCGTCGGCGTCCGTGCCGGACCGGGCGGCCACCCGCCGGTCCTCCTCGTCGACGCCGACGACCTCCTGGCGCACCAGCCGCCAGGAGCGGTAGATGAGCGCGAGCAGGAAGGCGGCGATGCCGAAGGTGATCACGATCGCGGTGAGGACGAGCGCCTGCGGGAGCGGGTCGCTCATCTCCTCCGGCTCGGCGATCCCCACGATCGGCGCCAGCCCCGCCGGACCACCGCTGGAGAGCAGCAGCAGGTTGGTCGCATTGCCCAGCAGGAGGAAGCCGAGCAGCACGCGGGTCAGGCTGCGGTCGAGCAGCAGGTAGACGCCGGCCGCGTAGAGACCCGCGACGATCACCGGCAGCACGACGGTGGGGGTCATCGGAGGACCACCTCACCGGGGGCGCCGTCGATCGGGTCCCGCTCGTCGGCCTGGCGGTCCAGCTCGGCCCCGAGGCTGCGCAGCACGTCGAGCACCAGCCCCACCACGATCAGGTACACCCCCATGTCGAAGAAGAGCGAGGTGACCAGCTTGACGTCGCCGAGCACCGGCAGCGTCGTCTCGAGGATCGCCGTCTCCAGCACCTCGGCGCCGAGCACCAGCCCCATGGCGCCGGTGCCACCGGCGAACAGCAGGCCGGCGCCCAGCAGCAGACCGGGATCGACCGGCGCCGCCTCGCCCAGCTCGTAGCGGCCGCCGGCCAGGTAGCGCAGCACGAGCGCCAGCCCGGCGACCAGCCCCCCGGCGAAGCCACCACCGGGCTGGTTGTGCCCGCTGAACAGCAGGTAGATGGAGAACACGACGATCGTGTGGAACAGGACCCGGGTGATCACCTCGAGCACCACCGACCGCCGCTCGGGGGCGAGCGCCACCGTCGCCGAGAGCCACTGCCGGCGGGGTGCCCGCCGCGACCGCCGGGCGTCCCGCGCCGCCCGCACCGGGTCCAGCCGCTGCACGACACCGGTGCGCCGCCGGAGGAAGACCAGGCTGGCCACACCGGTGGCGGCCACGACCAGCAACGAGATCTCGCCGAGGGTGTCCCAGGCACGGATGTCGACGAGGGTCACGTTGACGACGTTCTGCCCACCGCCGAGCTCGTAGGCGGCCTCCGGGTAGTCGACCGACACCGGTGTGGCGTCGCGGGCGCTGAGCGTCACCGCCCCGACCGCTCCCATGAGCAGCCCCACGCCCACGGCGATCCCACCGCGGACCGCGCGCTCGCCGGGGCGGTGCCGCTCGGAGATGTCCTTGGGCAGCTTGCGCAGCACGAGCACGAAGACCACCAGGGTCAGCGTCTCCACGAGGAACTGGGTGAGCGCGAGGTCGGGGGCGCCCTGCAGGGCGAAGAGGACGGCGAGGCCGTAGCCGGTGACGCCCACGGCCAGCACCGCCGACAGCCGCTGGTGGATCTGCACCGCCATGGCGGCCGCGAGCAGCACCACCGCCCCGACCAGCGCCTGGATGGGGGTGTCCCAGGCCCGCCACTCCCCCGGCCACGGCGCCCGGAACAGCAGCACGGAGCCGGGGAGGGCGAGGACGACGACGAGGATGGTGCCGAGGTAGGCCGGCAGCGAGCCCCGCTGGGTGGTGCCGGTGACCAGCACGGCGAGCCGGTCCAGCGTCTGCATGGTGTTCCAGTAGCCCTCGTCGGCCGATGCGCCCACGGCCCGCCGCTGCTGGAAGCGGAACACCGCCGAGCGCGCGGCGAACAGAGCCGCGCCGCCGAGCAGGGTGAGGGCCGACAGCGCCAGCGCCGGCTGCCAGCCGTGCCACAGCGCCAGCTTCTCGGCCTCCTCGGCCACCAGCGGCAGCCCGTCGGCGTACCCGGCGACCAGCGGCTCCAGCAACGGGCTGGCCGGCCCGGCGGCCAGCCCGGTCAGCGCCAGCAGGGCGGGGGCCAGCAGGAACAGCGGGGTGGGCGGGTGGACCAGCTCCGCGGGGGCGGTGGCCGGCAGCCCGGGCTTGCGGGCGAAGGCGCCCCAGAGGAAGCGGAAGGTGTAGGCCGCGGTGAGCACCGAGCCGAGGACCAGGCCGACGAGGACGACGACGGCCGCCGTGCGGTCGGGCAGCCCGCCGTCCCACAGCGCGCTGAACGCCGCCTCCTTGCCCACGAAGCCGAGCAGCGGCGGGACGCCGGCCATGCTCAGCGCGGCCAGCGTGCCGATGACCGCCACCACGGGCAGCCGCCGGCCCAGCCCGGACAGCCGGCGCAGGTCGCGGGTGCCGGTGGCGTGGTCGACGACCCCGACGGTGAGGAAGAGCGTCGACTTGAACAGCGCGTGCGCCAGGGTCATCGCCAGGCCCGCGGCCGCCAGCTCGCGGCTGCCCGCGCCCACGAGCGTCATGAGGAAGCCCAGCTGGCTCACCGTGCCGAAGGCGAGCAGCAGCTTGAGGTCGTTCTGCCGCAGCGACCGGTAGCCGCCGACGAGCATGGTGGCCAGACCCAGCCCCAGCACCACCGGGCGCCAGCCGGGCACCTCGGCGAACCCGGGCGCCAGCCGGGCCACCAGGTAGATCCCGGCCTTCACCATCGCGGCCGCGTGCAGGTAGGCGCTGACCGGGGTGGGCGCCTCCATCGCGGCGGGCAGCCAGAAGTGGAACGGGATCATCGCCGACTTGGTCACCGCGCCGACGACGACCAGCATCGTCCCGGCCACCAGCAGCGGGCCGCTCCCCGGGTCGGCGACGACCTCCGAGAGCAGGTAGCTGCCGCTGGTCTCGCCGAGCATGATCAGCCCGACCAACATCGCCAGCCCGCCCGCGGTGGTGAGGATCAGCGCCTGGCCGGCCGCCCGGCGCGCGGCGAGCTTCGTCCCCGAGCCACCGATGAGCAGGTAGGAGAAGACGGTGGTGAGCTCCCAGAACACGTAGAGCAGCAGCAGGTCGTCGGCCACCACCAGGCCCAGCATGGAGCCGGCGAAGGCGGTGAGCGTGCCGGCGAACCGCCCCGTCCCCTCGTCCCGGGGCTCGAAGTAGCGGGCGCAGTAGAGCATGACCAGCGCGCCCACCCCGGTGACCAGCAGCGCGAACACCAGCGCCAGGGCGTCCAGCCGCAGGGCGATGTCGAGGCGCAGGGTGGGCACCCACGGGACGGTCTCGGTGACCTCACCGCCGTCGGTGACCCGCCCCAGCTGCGCGAGCACCCAGCCGAACCCCGCCGCCGGTACGAGCGCGAGGGCGAGGAACGCCTGCCGGCCCCACCAGCGCACCAGCACGGGTGCGGCCACCGCGGCGACCAGGTGGAGGAGCAGGAGCGCGAGCACGGGTCTCCGGGAGTCAGGGGCTGCTCGGACACCACTGACGTCGGAGGACGGCCGGCGGTGAGCCGCAGTTTATCGGCGGGACCGGCTCATCCGCCCGGCGTGACCAGCCCGCTCTCGTAGGCGAACGCCACGGCCTGCACCCGGTCGCGCAACCCGAGCTTGAGCAGCAGCCGGCTGACGTGCGTCTTGACCGTCGCCTCGCCGAGGTGCAGGCGGGCAGCGATCTCGGCGTTGGAGAGCCCGGCCGCGACGAGCGCCAGGACGTCGGTCTCCCGGTCGGTCAGCGTGCGCAGCGCGTTCGCCCGGGCCGGGTCGGGTGCGGGCGCCGCGGCGAAGGACTCGATCACCCGCAGCGTCACCGCCGGGTCGAGCAACCCCTGCCCGGCGGCGACGGTGCGCACGGCGGCGACCAGGTCCTCGGGCGGGGCGACCTTGAGCAGGAAGCCGCTGACACCGGCACGCAGCGCGGCGGCCACGTACTCGTCCTCGTCGAAGGTGGTGAGCACGACGACGCGGGTGGGCAGGTCGGCGCCGAGGATGCGGCGGGCCGCCTCGAGCCCGTCCATGCCGGGCATGCGGACGTCGAGCAGGACGACGTCGGGCCGCAGCCGGGTGACCGCGCGGACGCCCTCGGCGCCGTCGGCGGCCTCCCCGACGACCTCGATGTCGGGCTCGGCGGCGAGCACCATCCGCAACCCGGTGCGCACCATCGCCTGGTCGTCGACGAGCACCACGCGGATCGTCACGCGGTCACCGCGACGGGCACCGGGAAGGTGGCCCGGACCCGGTAGCCACCGCCGCGCACCGGCCCGACCTCGAGCGTGCCGCCGGCCACCGCCACCCGCTCGCGCATGTGCAGCTGGCCGTGCCCTCCCGCCGCGGGGCCGCCGCCGACGCGGGGCGCCGGCACGGTGGGGCGCCCGTCGTCGGTGACGGTGACGCCCACCCGGTCGCCGGCCCAGTCGACCCGCACGCAGGTGGCCGCGGCCCCCGCGTGCCGGACGACGTTGGACAGCGCCTCCTGCACCACGCGGACGGCCGAGACGTCGACCAGCTGCGGCAGCTCCACCGGTTGCCCGGTCACGGTCAGCTCGACCGGCATCCCTCCGGCGCGCAGCTCGTCGAGCACCTCGTCCAGCCGGGACAGCGAGGGCTGCGGCGCGGGGTCGCCACCCGCCTGTTCCCGCAGGATGCCGACGACGCGCCGCATCTCCTCGACCGCCTCGCGCCCCAGCCACTCCAGCCCGAGCAGCACGTCCTGCGCCTCGGGGTGGTCGGGCAGCAGCCGGCGCAGGCCGCCCATCTGGAGCACCATGACGCTCACCGAGTGGGCGACCGAGTCGTGCACCTCCCGGGCGATGCGGGCCCGCTCGGCGACGACGGCGGAGGCGGCGACCGCTTCCTGCTGCTCGTTGCCGGGCTGATGCTGCTCGGCGCGGTGCCGGCGTTCCTGGTCGGGCTGCGGCTGCTCCAGCGGAACCGCGCCGAAGCGGCCGCCGCCTGATGTTGATCAGGTGACCTGATCAACAGGGGTCCTGGCTCACTGTCGACGGTGAGCCAGGACCCCGTGTGCTGAGCCAGGACGCCGGAGCGGGCCGGCCGCGCGATGCTCAGCCCTCAGCGAGCTCCGAGGCGACCAGCCAGGCCTCCTCGACCTGCTCCTTCTCGGCCTGCACCGCCTTGAGCTGGGTGTCCAGCTCGGCGGCCTTGGCGTAGTCCGCGGCGGCCGCGGCCAGCTGCTCGTGCAGCTTCTTCTCGTCGGCGTCCAGCTTGAGCATCCGCCGCTCCAGCTTGGCGGCCTCCTTCTTCGCCGCCCGGGCCTCGGCCGCCGACACCGCCGGGGCCGACGTCGACGGGGCGCCCACCGGACGGGCGCCGTCGTCCCCGGCCGCCGTGGTGAGCGGGGCGCCGCCGGCCGCGCGGCGGCGCAGGTACTCCTCGACCCCGCCGGGCAGCTCGGCCAGCGACCCGTCGCCGAGCAGCGCCACGACCTTGTCGCACACCCGGTCGACGAAGTAGCGGTCGTGGCTGACCACCAGCACGGTGCCGGGGAAGCTGTCGAGCAGGTCCTCCAGCGCCGTCAGGGTGTCGATGTCCAGGTCGTTGGTGGGCTCGTCGAGGATCAGCACGTTCGGCTCGGCCATCAGCAGGCGCAGCAGCTGCAGCCGCCGCCGCTCGCCGCCGGAGAGGTCGCCGACCGGCGTCCACTGCCGGTTCGCCATGAAGCCGAACCGCTCGGCGAGCGACGAGGCGGAGATTTCCTGGTTGCCGATCCGGGCGACGCGGGCCACCTCCTGCACCGCCTCCACCACCCGCAGCGTGCGCGGCAGCTCGGTGACGTGCTGCGACAGGTACGCCGGCGCCACCGTCTGGCCGACCACCACGCGCCCGGCGTCGGGCTCGGTCTCGCCCACGAGGAGCCTGAGCAGCGACGTCTTGCCCGCGCCGTTGACCCCGACGATGCCGATCCGGTCGCCCGGGCCGACGTGCCAGGTCAGATCCTTGAAGAGGGTGCGTGGACCGTCCTCGGTGGGGACGGCGTAGTCGACGTCCTCCACGTCGTAGACGGTCTTGCCCAGGCGCCGGGCGGCGAAGCCCTGCAGCGCCATCGAGTCCCGCGGCGGCGGCTCGTCGGCGATGAGCGCCTGGGCCGCCTCGATGCGGAACCGCGGCTTGCTGGTGCGGGCCGGCGGGCCGCGCCGCAGCCAGGCCAGCTCCTTGCGGACCAGGTTCAGCCGGCGCTCCTCGGTGACCGAGGCGATCCGCGCCCGCTCCGCCCGCGCCAGCGTGTACGCCGAGTAGCCGCCGTCGTAGGAGTGCACGTTCGCGTCGGCGACCTCCCACGTGGTCGTGCAGACCTCGTCGAGGAACCACCGGTCGTGGGTGACCACGACCAGGCCACCGGTGCGCTGCTTCACGTACTCGGCGAGCCAGGCCACCCCCTCGACGTCGAGGTGGTTGGTGGGCTCGTCGAGCACCAGCAGGTCCAGCGGCCGGATGAGCTGGGCGGCCAGCGCCACCCGCCGGCGCTCGCCACCGGACATGGGGGCGACCGGCGCGTCGAGGCCCAGCCGGTCGAGCTCGAGGCCGGTGAGCACCGAGCGGACGGCCGGGTCGCCGGCCCATTCGTGCTCGGCGGCGAACATCGACGACGGCAGCACGACGTCGCGCACCGTCGCCCCCGGCGGGAGGGTGCCGGACTGGTCGAGCACCCCCATCGCGATGTCCCCGCGGCGGGTGACCCGGCCGGAGTCCGGGTCGTCGGCGCCGGTGATCAGCGACAGCAGCGTGCTCTTGCCGCCGCCGTTGCGGCCGACGATCCCGATCCGTTCGCCGGCGGCGACGCCGAGGGAGACGTCGTCGAGCACCACGGTGGTGCCGTGGGCCTTGTGCACCCGCTCGAGGTTGACCAGGTTGAGGGGCGCGCTCATCGGCTGCTCGCAGAAGTCATGGGCCCTCAGTATCCGACGGTCGCCTCCCCGGGGGCCACGGTGGTGCCCGCGACGGTCGACCGGGGCAGCCGCAGGCAGCCGAGGAGGCCGAGCGCCACGACGCCGGCGACGACCAGGAAACCGGTCCCGGTGCTCGTCGCGGCGGCCAGCGGCGGAACGGTGAGGTTGCCGGCGATCCCGCCGAGCGCCAGCGCCAGCGACATCGCCGAGACGGCGGTGGCCCGGTGCGCGGCGTGGGCCCGCGTGTGCAGGACTGCGGCGAGCAGCGGCCAGACGGAGCCGTGCGAGAGGTAGTACAGGGCGAAGCCGGCGGCGGCCGGCACCAGCGTGTCGGGCCCCGCGACCAGGGCGAGCGACAGGCCCCCGACGGCGAACAGCGCGGCGCAGGCGGCCGGCGTGGAGCCGCGGAGCAGCCGCCGCAGGGCCGGCGCGAGCACCGCCCCCACCGCGGAGGCTGCGAACGAGATCGCCAGGACCACGCCGTACACCGCGGCGCCGCCGTCCCGGCCGCCGGTCAGCTCGGCGAACCGGACCGGGCCCAGCAGCTCGCACACGACCAGCCCGGCGCCGGTGACGGCGGTCAGCGCCAGGACCCGCCGCAGGGTGCGGTCGCCCACCGACACCCGCACCGACTCCCCCACGGTCGCCGGCACCGCACGCACCCCGGCGGCCAGCGCGCCGAGGACGCTCCCCTCGCGCGGTGGCCGGTGCTCGGTCAGCAGCCACAGCACCGCGCCGACGAACGCGACGTCGAGGACGGCGGCCCCCAGGTAGGAGAGCGCGAGCCCCTCGGCACCGCCCCCGCCGAGCAGCACCGGGAGGAACCCGCCGACGACCGCGCCGACGGCGAGGCTCGCCCCGTCGGCCGCCGAGTGCTGGGCCAGGCCCGGGGCGACGTCGGCGCCCGGCTCCAGCCGGTGCACCGTGTCCACGTACCACGCCTCGAGCGGGCCGGAGTCCAGCACGCGGCCCACCCCGAGGGCGACGACCCCGGCCAGGAACCCGGCGAACGACGTCGCCGTCGCGATCAGCAGGCACGAGGCGATGTGCAGGACGGCGCCGGCCACGATGACGGGACGGCGGCCGAGCACGTCGGCCAGCCCGCCGGTGGGGAGCTCCAGGGCCACGACCAGCACCCCGTGCACGGTGAACAGCACGCCGATCTCGGCGAGCGTGAGCCCCCGCGCCTGCGCGAGCAGGACGGTGATCGGCGTCGTGAGCCCGACCGGTAGCCAGCGCAGGGCGGTCAGCCCGACCAGCCGCCGGGTGGCGGAGCGGACGGTCTGCGGCGCGCTCACGTCGGCCACTCCCGCAGCGGGACCAGGTCGAGCAGCACGCAGACCTGCTCGGTGCCCTCCGCCGGCGGCGCGTCGCCAGGGTGCTCGGCCATCCAGCGCCGGAGCGTGGCGTGCAGCTCGCCGATCAGCTCCCGCGCCTGGTCGGGGCTCAGCCGGAGCCCGTAGTCGTTCAGCGTGGCGGCGTCGGTCCAGCCGGGGTCGAGCTGCTCCTTCTGCTCGAACCAGGCGTCGAGCACGCGGGCGTGCTGGTCGATCTGCAGCCGGCTCATCTCGTCCTGCACCTCGGCCCCGCCCTCCTGCGGGACGAGCTCCCCGGCCTGCCAGCTCGTCATCCGGTGCCGGGCCCGCCACCACCGCTCGCGCGCTGTTCCCTGGCCCTCGACCTCCTCCACGAAGCCGTAGGCCGCCAGCTGGCGCAGGTGGTAGCTGGTCGATCCGCTGCTCTCCCCCACGGCCCGCGCCAGGCCGCTCGCCGTCGCCGGCCCGTGCACCCGGAGCCGGCCGAGCAGCCGGCTGCGCAGCGGGTGCGCCAGTGCCCGCAGGGCGCGCACGTCGGTCACCTGGACGGCCGGCTCCAGCGGCGGGGGCTCCTCAATCACGGAGACAGGCTACGAGTGCAAAGATGTCTTTGCAAAGCATCCTTTGCGCCACTGCCGGAACGAGATCTGCACACCGACCCCTCTCAGCCGCCACCGATGGGCCACTGTGCAGATCTCGCCCGGAAGGAGGGGAAGACAACGCCCTCGCCCGGGGTTACGCTCGCCGCTAGTTGAGCCCTCAATCAAGGAGGCCGGCATGCCTGCCGTGACCGTCGAGGACACCACCACCCTGCCGCGGATCCCGATCCCCGCCCCCCGCACGGTGCGCCGCCGCACCCGGTCGGTGACGACCGCCCCGTCGGGCTTCGAGGGCGAGGGCTTCCCCGTGCGCCGCGCCTTCGCCGGCGTCGACCTGCGCGCGCTGGACCCCTTCCTGCACATGGACCAGATGGGCGAGGTGGAGTACGCCCCCGGCGAGCCGAAGGGCACCAGCTGGCACCCCCACCGCGGCTTCGAGACCGTCACCTACCTCCTCGACGGCACCTTCGAGCACGCCGATTCCCACGGCGGCGGCGGCACGATCAGCAACGGCGACACCCAGTGGATGACCGCCGGTGGCGGCGTCCTGCACATCGAGCGCCCGCCGGAGCAGCTGGTGGTCAGCGGTGGCCTGTTCCACGGCCTGCAGCTGTGGGTGAACCTGCCGCGGGCGCAGAAGTGGGTCGAGCCGCGCTACCAGGACCTGCGCGCGAAGGAGTCGGTCCTGCTCGCCAGCCCGGACGCCGGCGCCCTGCTGCGGGTGATCGCCGGCGAGGTGGGCGGGCACACCGGCCCCGGTTCGACGTACACCCCGATGGCGATGGTGCACGCGACCGTCTCCCCCGGCGCGACGCTGGACCTGCCTTGGCGGCCGGACTTCAACGCGCTGGTCTACGTGCTCTCCGGCGCCGGCTCCGTGGGGATCGACGGCGCCCCGGTGCGCACCGGCCAGCTCGCGGTGCTCGGCCCCGGGGACACCGTGACCGTGCGCGGGGCGGTGAACCAGGAATCGCGGACGCCGGCCCTGGACGTGGTGGTCCTCGGCGGGCGGCCGATCAACGAGCCGATCGCCATGTACGGGCCGTTCGTGATGAACACCCGGCAGGAGGTGGCCGACGCGTTCGCCGACTTCTCCGCCGGCCGGCTCGGCTCGATCCCGGCGCAGCGCATCGAGGGACCCGTTCCGCACCGCGCCGTCCGGGGCGAGACTGACTGACGGCGGGGCTCCCGCCCCGCGACACCGTGCCGAGATCACGGGATCTCGGCACATCGAGCCCCCGGAACCGCCGGGATCACGGGATCCCGGCAGAGGGAGTCGTCGACGATGAGCAACCTGGAACCGCGCCCGCCCGCTCGCGGGCTGGGCGGGCTGGCGGGCACCACCGCCGGCCCCGCCCTGGACCTGCTGCCGGGCAAGGAGGTGCTGCTCGGCGAGAGCACCCGCGTGCGCCGCCTCCTGCCCACGCTCGGCCGGCGGATGGTCGGCGCCTGGGTCTTCGTCGACCACTACGGCCCCGACGACATCACCTCGTCCCCCGGCATGCAGGTGCCGCCGCACCCGCACACCGGGCTGCAGACCGTGTCGTGGCTGCTCGACGGCGAGGTGCACCACCGCGACTCGCTCGGCAGCGACGTGCGGTTCCGCCCCGGGGAGCTGGCGCTGATGACGGCCGGGCACGGGATCGCCCACTCCGAGCAGTCGCCGGCGACCCACCCGCGGTACCTGCACGGGGCCCAGCTGTGGGTGGCCCTGCTGGAGGCCGACCGTGAGGTCGCCCCGCACTTCGAGCACCACGGCGTCCTGCCCGGCTTCAGCTCCGACGGGCTCACCGCCACGGTGCTCATGGGCGGCTTCGGCGGGGTGACGTCGCCGGGGCGGGCCTACACCCCGCTGGTCGGCGTCGACCTGGAGCTCGCCGCCGGCGCCGACGTGGACCTCCCGCTGGAGGCCGACTTCGAGTACGGGCTCCTGGCGTCAGCGGGGTCGGTCACGGTGGACGACGTCGTCCTCGAGCCCGGCGCGATGCTGTACCTGGGCACCGGTCGCACGGCGCTGCGGGTGCGGGCAGGGGCGGCGTCCCGGTTGCTGCTGCTCGGCGGTGAGCCGTTCGAGGAACGCCTGGTGATGTGGTGGAACTTCATCGGCCGCTCGGGCGAGGAGGTCGCCGAGTACGCCGAGCAGTGGAACGCCGAGTCGCGGCGCTTCGGCACCGTCGTCGGTTACGACGGCGACCGGCTGGAGGCGCCGCCGCTACCCCCGGTCGCGCTCCGGCCGCGCGGCCGGGTCCGCTGAGGCAGGCTTTGGGCATGAGCGACCCCGCCCGGCCGGACCCTCGGCTGCTGCAGTTCGTCGCCGAGCAGCGCTGGGGCGTGCTCGCCACGATCAAGCGCGACGGCCGACCGCAGCTGTCCAACGTCGGCTACGCCTGGGACGACGGCCTGATCCGCGTCTCGGTGACCGCCGACCGCGCGAAGACCCGCAACCTGCAGCGCGACCCGCGGGTGACGTTGCACGTGGCGTCGAAGGACTTCTGGACCTGGGTCGCCGTCGAGGGCACCGCCGAGCTCACCCCGGTCGCGCAGGAGCCGCACGACCCCACCGTCGAGGAGCTGATCGCCTACTACCGCGGCGTCTCCGGCGAGCACGAGAACTGGGACGAGTACCGGGCGGCGATGGTCGCCGACCGGCGGCTGGTCGTTCGGTTCCGGCCCGAGCACGCGTACGGGCAGCTGCCGGGCTGAGCCCGGCGCCGCCGGTGCGCCCCGTTCGCACCGGCCGCCGGGCGGAGCTCAGCCGGCCGGCACCTGCATGACGGAGAACGACGCGCCCCACGGGTCCGCGACGACCGCGAAGCGGCCGTACTCGGTGTCCTCGGCCGGGAGGAGCACCTTCCCGCCCGCGGCGGTCACCGCGGCGACCGCGGCGTCGGTCGAGGCCACCGCGAAGCAGGTTGACCAGCCCTTGGGCGCACCGGGGA
Organism: Blastococcus sp. SYSU DS0552; assembly: GCF_054050815.1. Lineage (NCBI taxonomy): Bacteria > Bacillati > Actinomycetota > Actinomycetes > Geodermatophilales > Geodermatophilaceae > Blastococcus > Blastococcus sp. SYSU DS0552. The sequence continues at coordinate 43,172 of NZ_JBJHAB010000002.1, read as the reverse complement.
CCACGCCGCCGAGCCCGCCCAGCGGGTCACCACCGGTGGCGAAGGTCGTGTAGCCCTCCGCGCCCGGGATCTCCTCGAACCGGAACCCGAAGACGGCGGTGTAGAACTCCCGGGCCGCCGCCGGGTCGTCGACCGCCGCCTCGTTCCACACCAGCGAGCCCGGTTCGTTGTACCGCTGCACGCCGGGGTGCTCGCCGGCCTGCCACAGGCCGAACGGGTGGCCCTGCGGGTCGAGGGCGATGACCATCGTGCCCATCGGCCCGACCGCCATCGGCTCCACCACGACCGTGCCACCGGCCTCCCGGATCCGGGTGACCGTGGCGGCCGCGTCGTCCGTCGCGAAGTACGTGGTCCAGCGGGGCGGGGCGCCCCCGTCCGTCTGCGGTCCGAGGCCGGCCACCGCCCGCCCGTCCTTCTGGGCGTCCAGGTAGCCGCCGAACTCGGGCTCGCCGCCGGTGTACTCCCAGCCGAGCATCGCGGCGTAGAACTCCTTCGCCGCCGCCAGGTCGGCGGCACCGTAGTCCACCCAGCACGGCGTCCCGGCCGGCCAGGGGGTGTCTCGCGTGGGCATGGTTGCCTCCTCCGGTTGTGGGGGAGGTCACCGTCCCACCGGAGTACGACAGTTCGGGGCTAGAACGTCCCGCCCCCGCCGCGGCCGCCGCCGCCGAACGAGCCGCCCCCACCGAGACCGCCGCCGCCGAACGACCCGCCCCCGCCGCGGCCGCCGAACCCGCCGCCGCCGAAGCCCCCACCACCGAAGCCGCCGCCGAACCCGCCGCCGTGGCCGCGTCCGCCGCCCAGCAGGATGCCGCCCAGCACGAGGCTGCCGAGGTCCACGCCACCGCGGCGGTACCCGCCCCCGTAGCCGCCGCCGAACCCGCCGGGTCCGTACCCGGAGTTCCACCGGTCGACGTCGTCCTGCGCCAGGTCGAGGGCGTGCTGGGCCAGCATGCCCGCCTGGTGGGCCTCCCGCAGCGCGCTCACCGGGTCGGTCCCGCCCAGGTCGACGGCTGCCTCCAGGTGCCGCCGCGCCTCGGCGAGCCGGGTGCGCGCCTGGGGACCGACCGCCCCACGGCGGGTGTCGATGAAGTCCGTGGCCGCGGCGACCGCCGAGCGCGCGTTGAGCAGCGACTGCTCCAGCGCCGCCGCGGCCCGGCGGGCCTGGGTCTGCGCGTCGCGGGCCGCCGCGAGCGCCTCCTCGAGCGCGGTGTCGGCGTCCTCGAGCTGCCGGAGCGCGGCCAGCGGGTCACCCGGGGTGCCGTCGGCCGGGTGCAGGGCGGCATCGCAGGCCGCGAGCGCCGACTCGGCGCGGGCGATCTGCGGCTCCAGGCCCGTGCGGTCCCCGGCGGCGACCAGCGCCCGGGCCTCGGCCAGGTCCTTCTCGGTCTCCGCGCGGGCGGCCGCGACCCGGCCGGCGGCGGCGTCGAGGTCGGCGGCGAGCCGGCCGACGGCGTCCAGCAGCGTGCCCGTCTGCGCCGCGGCGTCCTCGGCCGCGCGGATGTCGCCGACGGCGTCGCCGCTGCGCCCCTCGGCCAGCGCCGCCCGCGCCTCCCGGACCTCCTGCTCGGCGGCGGCCAGCCGCGCCCGGGCCTGCTCCACGTTGTCCGCCACGGGAGCGGATGCGGTCGCCGCGTACCGGCTCCGGAGCGCGGCCAGCCGCTGCTCCTCCTGCGGGATCCGGTCGCCCAGCCCGGCCAGCCGCGGCTCCAGCGCGTCCAGCACCTGCGGCGCGTTGTGCTCGAGGTCGCGCAGCCGCTGGAAGGCCTCGCTCTGCTCGTCGAGCCGGGCGCCGGCGGCGCCGGTGAGCGCCAGGATCTCGGCCAGCATCCGGCGGGTGGTGGGCTCGTCCTCCGGGATGTCGTCGTCGAGCTCCTGGCGCAGCGTGAAGGCCCGGGAGAGCTCCTTCCTGGACTGCGCCAGCGCGGCGTCGAAGCCGGCGACGGCGTCCTCGCCGTACTGCGACCGGGCGAAGTCGAGGTCCAGCTGCGAGGTCTTCACGGCCTCGTCGAGGTCCAGCAGCGCCTCGCTGGCACGGCCCTGGAGCTGGTCGGTGGGCACGCCCTCGTACGGATCGGGCTCCCGCCGCCGACCGGGCGGCAGAGCGGTGCCGCTCCGGTTCCGGCGCGAGCGGCTGAGCAGGTAGGCGCCGCCCCCGACGACCGCGAGGCCGCCGAGCACCAGCAGCGGCCCCACCCCGCCGGAGCCGCCGTCGGCGGACCCGGTCGGCTCCTCCGCGGCCGCGCCGCCGTCGCGCAGCAGATCCGCGAACGCCGCCACGCCGCCGGCCCAGTCGCCCTCGCCGAACTCCGGGGCGACCCGCTCGTCGGTCAGCGAGTCGAACTCGGCGCCGGTGACCGGGAAGTCGGCCGGCCGCACCGTGCCGTACTGCCCGTCGTCGACGGCGACGGCCAGCAGCGCGTCCTCCTCGCCGAGCTGGGTCAGCTCGGCCGTGGCCTGGGCCCACTCCTCCTGGTCCGCGCCGTCGAAGCTGGACACGAACACCACGTAGAGGTCGGTCCGGGTGTCGGCGCGCAGGTCGTCGACGACGTCCTGCACCCGCCCGGTGCCACCCTGGAGGACGCCGACCTCGTCGACGACCTGGTCGGGCAGCCGGAACGGCGGCACCGCGTACGCCGGCCCGCCGGTGAGCAGGAGGACGGCGAGCACCCCCAGGACGACGCACAGCCGGCGCACGGAGACCTCCTGGACGGGTGAAGGGGAACCCGGACGACCCTACCGACGGCCGAGGGGTCCGGCCCGACCGCCGTGGGTACGGCTCCTCCGCCGCCGACCCGCCGTGCCGAGGAGCCCCGCGTGCCCGAGCCCGACTCCGTCCCCGCCGCCGATCTGCCGCCCGGAGCGGTCCGCCGCGCCGGCGGCTGGGCCGTGGGCAACCGGGGGGACGACGAGTACTTCGCCGTCTCCCGGCGGTGCCGCCACCAGCTGGCCGACCTCGCCCAGGGCAGCGTCGACGCCCACGGGTGCCTGGTCTGCCCGTGGCACGGCAGCCGCTACGACGTGCGCACCGGCGAGATGGTGCAGGGGCCGCGCGGTTTCCTCGGCTACCACGGGCCGACGCCGGTCTACACCCAGCTGGTGCGGCTGCTGGGGTCGGTGGTCCGGCTACGCGTGCGCCGGGCGGTCCGCCGCGGCAACGACGTCGTCGTCACCGACTGAGGCATAGGAAGCTTTTCGTGCGTATCCGGGTGCGAGAACGCACGCAGAGCTTCCTATGCCCGGGGCGGCAGGGTCAGCCCTGCTCCTGACGGGGCAGCGGCTCGTCCCGCCCGAGGAAGGGGGTGGGGTCGTCGTCGCCGCGACGGGCCGGCCCCGGACGGGCGGCCGCGGCTGCGTGCAGCGCCTCCTCCGGCGACCGCGGCCGCAGCACGCCGTCGCGGATCTCCTCCGCCCAGTGGCAGCTGACCAGCCGACCGGGCGCCAGCTCGCGCAGCGCGGGCACCTCGTCGTCGCACCGCGTCTCCTGCCGCCACGGGCAGCGGGTGTGGAACCGGCAGCCGCTGGGCGGGTTCGCCGGCGACGGCAGGTCACCCGCCAGCAGGATCCGCTCCCGGGATTCCTCGACCTCCGGGTCGGGCACGGGGACGGCGCTCATCAGCGCACGCGTGTAGGGGTGCAGCGGCTGCTCGTAGAGGTCGTCGGCCGGCGCCTGCTCCACCAGGGAGCCCAGGTACATCACGCCGACGACGTCGCTGATGTGCCGCACCACCGCGAGGTCGTGCGCGATGACCAGGTAGGTCAGGCCGAGCCGCTCCTGCAGCTCCTCCAGCAGGTTGAGCACCTGTGCCTGCACCGACACGTCCAGGGCGGACACCGGCTCGTCGGCGATCAGCAGGTCCGGCTCCAGGGCCACGGCGCGGGCGATGCCGATCCGCTGCCGCTGGCCGCCGGAGAACTCGTGCGGGTAGCGGCGCAGCGCCGCCGAGGGCAGGCCGACGGCGTCGAGCAGCGTGCGGATCCGCTGCGCGATCCCCTCCTTGCCGCCGCCGATGCCGTGCGCGCGCAGCGGCTCGGACAGCAGCGACTCCACGTTCTGCCGCGGGTCGAGGCTGCCCAGGGGGTCCTGGAAGACCATCTGCATCCGCTGGCGCATCCGCCGCAGCGGCTCACCCTTGAGCGCGGCGACGTCGGTGCCGTCGAAGAGCACCCGCCCGGCGGTGGGCTCGACCAGCCGCAGGATCGCCCGGCCCAGCGTCGACTTGCCGCAGCCGGACTCCCCCACCAGCCCGTAGGTGGCCCCGCGCGGGACGACGAGGTCGACGCCGTCGACGGCCCGCACGTGCCCGACGGTGCGGTCGAAGAAGATCCCCTGCTTGATCGGGAAGTGCACCTCGAGGCCCTCGACGCGCAGCAGCTCGTCCTGGCCGGGAGCGGTCGGGACGGCGGTCATCGGGCGGCTCCGGAAGCGGTCGCCCCGGCGGTCGGGGACGGCGGGTACTCGATCGGGTGCCGGCAGCGCAGCTCGCGACCGGGGCCGTCGTACTCCAGCGGCACGGTGCTGCCGGAGACCTCGGTCAGGCAGTCGTCGCGGGCGTTGTCGCAGCGCGGCGCGAAGGCACACCCCTCCGCCCACGGGATGGCGTCGGCGGCCGAGCCGCGGATCGGCGTGAGCGGTGCCCCGCGGGCGGAGTCCAGCCGCGGCACCGAGGCCAGCAGCCCGCCGGTGTAGGGCTGGCGGGGCCGGGCGAAGAGGTCGTGCCGGTCGGCGGTCTCGATGATCTTCCCCGCGTACATGACGTGCACCCGGTCGCAGAGCCCGGCGACGACGCCGAGGTCGTGGGTGATCATCACCAGCGCCGTCCCGGTGTCGACGACGAGCTCGCGCAGCAGCTCCAGGATCTGCGCCTGGATGGTGACGTCGAGCGCCGTCGTCGGCTCGTCGGCGATCAGCAGCCGCGGCGAGCACGCCAGCGCCATGGCGATCAGCGCGCGCTGGCGCATGCCGCCGGAGAGCTGGTGCGGGTACTCCTTCAGCCGGCGCCGCGGGTCGGGGATGCCGACCTTGTCCAGCAGCACGATCGCCTCGTCGGCGGCCTGCCCGCGGTCCATGTCCCGGTGCTCCAGCAGCACCTCGGTCACCTGGGTGCCGATGGGCACGGTGGGGTTCAGCGAGGACAACGGGTCCTGGAACACCATGGCCATGTCGGCCCCGCGCAGCCGGCGCAGCGTCCGGTCGTCGGCGCCGACCAGCTCCTGCCCGTCCAGCCGGACCGAGCCGGACACCTGCACGCCGCGCCGGGGCAGCAGCCCCATGATCGCCAGCGAGGTGACCGACTTGCCGCAGCCGGACTCCCCCACCAGACCGATCGTCTCGCCGGGGGCGACGGAGAAGCTGACGCCGTCGACGGCGAGGGTCGGGGCCTCGCCGCGGCGGGTGAACCGGACGGCGAGGTCCTCCACCTCGAGCACCGGTGCCTGCAGGCTGCTCACCTCCGGAACTTCGGGTCGAGGGCCTCGCGCAGGCGTTCCCCGAGCAGCGTGAACCCGAGCGCGACGACGATGATGCACAGCGCCGGCCACACGGCGAGCGCCGGCCGGATGGACAGGAAGTCCTGGGCGTTGGCCAGCATCGCGCCCCACTCGGGCCGGGCGATGTCCGGGTCGCCGAGGCCCAGGTAGGAGAGCGCGGCGGCCTCGATGATCGCCGTCGCCAGGGAGAGCGTGGCCTGGACGATCACCGGCGACAGCGAGTTGGGCAGCACGTGCCCGAACACGATCCGCGTCTTCTTCACCCCGAGCGCCTGCGCGGCGACGGCGTAGTCGCTGCCGCGCTGGGCGAGCATCGAGCCGCGCAGCAGCCGGGCGAACACCGGCACCTGGACGACCGCGATCGCGATCATCAGCGCGTACTGGTTCTGGCCCAGCAGCACCGAGACGGTGATCGCCATGAGCAGGCCGGGGATCGACAGGATGATGTCGACGAACCGCATGACCACGGTGTCGACCCAGCCGCCGAAGGCGCCGGCCAGCACGCCCAGGGCCATGCCGACCACCAGGCCCAGCACGGTGGAGACCACGCCGATGAGGAGCGACTGCCGGGCGCCGTAGATCAGCCGGGAGAGCAGGTCGCGCCCGAGGTTGTCCACACCGAGGGGGAAGCCCTCGCGCGCGCCGGGGATCTCACCGGGCCGGATCTCCGACAGCAGGTACTGGGTGACCGGGTCCCTGGGGGCGAGCAACGGCGCGAACGCCGCCACGACGAGGAAGACCAGGACGATGACCGCGCCGGCGATCGCCACCGGGTCGCGGCGGAGCCGCCGGAACGCGCTGCGGGTGAGCGACAGGCCGCCGTCGCCCTCCGGGAGCCGGCCAGCCCGGGCGGCGAGGGCGTCGATGCGCTCGCGCTTGACCTCACCGAGAGCCGTCATCGGCTGCGCTCCTCGTCCGATTCCGCAGGCGTCATCGGACGCGCACCCGCGGGTCGAGCAGGCCGTACGAGATGTCGACCAGCAGGTTCACCAGCACGTACACCACCGCCAGCATGAGGATGAAGCCCTGGAGGACGGCGAAGTCCCGGTAGGTGATCGCGTCCCGGAGGGTGAGGCCCACCCCGCCGAAGGCGAAGACCGTCTCGGTCAGCACTGCGCCCGACAGGAGCAGGCCGGTCTGCAGCCCGATCGTCGTCGACACCGGCAGCAGGGCGTTGCGGACGACGTGCCGGCGGCGCACGGTCGCCGTCGCCAGGCCCTTGGCGTTCGCCGTCCGCACGTAGTCCTCGTTGACGACGTCGAGGACGGAGGCCCGGGTGATCCGCACGATGATCGCCAGGGGGATGGTGCCCAGGGCGATGGCCGGCAGGACCAGGTGCAGCACGGCGTCCCAGGCGGCGTCCCACTCCCGGGTCATCAGCCCGTCCAGGACGTAGAAGTTGGTGATCCGGGTGGCGTCCATCCGGACGTCCTGGCGCCCCGACCCGGGCAGCCAGCCGAGCTCCACGGCGAACAGCAGCCGGAGCAGGTAGGCGAGGAAGAAGACCGGGATCGCCACGCCGATCAGCGAGCCGATGACGGAGGCGGAGTCGAAGAAGCTCCCGTACCGGCGGGCCGCGAGGTAGCCCAGCGGGATGCCCACGCCGATGGCGAAGATCATCGCGAAGACGGTGAGCTCGATCGTGCCGGGGAACCGCTCGAGGAACACCTCGGTGACCGGCCGGCCGTACTGCGTGGAGTTGCCGAAGTCGAGGGTGACCGCTCGCCCCAGGAAGCGGAAGTACTGGACGTAGATCGGCTCGTCGAGCCCGAACAGCTCGTTGTACCGGGCGATCGCCTCCGGGGTGGCGCGCTCCCCCAGCGCGGCCTGGGCCGGCCCCCCGGGGAGGGCGCGCAGCCAGGCGAAGAGCAGCACCGACAGGCCCAGCAGGATCGGGATCAGCTGGAGGAGCCGCCGGACGATGAATCGGAGCACGAGCTCGCGTCACCCTCTCACTGAGCGGATCCGCCCGACAGGCTCGCGGCGGCCCCCGTGCGGGGGCCCGCCGCGAGCCTGCGCGCGGTGGGGGCGAGGGGGTTCCTTCCTCAGTCGTCGATCGACACCGTCGAGAAGTCCTCGGCCGTCAGCGGGCTGGGCTCGAGGCCCTGGACGTCGTCGGCGACGACGAGCGCCGGGGGCGAGTGCGAGATCGGCACCGCCGGCAGGAACTCCTTGATCAGCCGGTTGGCCTCCTGGTACAGCTCCGTCCGGTTCGCCGGGTCGGGCTCGGAGTCGGCCTCGGCCAGCGCGGCGAAGATCTCCGGAGCGCTGAACGCGCCGAACTCCGCGGACGCCTGGTTGTTCTGGTCCTCGGCGAAGAAGGTGCCGATGAAGTTGTAGGCGTCGTTGTAGTCACCGGTCCAGCCGAGCAGGTGGACGTCGGCCTGGCCGGTCTGCACCGCCTGCAGGTAGTCCGGGTTCCACTGGAGGGCGGTGGGCTGCACCTGGAAGCCGACCTCCTGCAGGTCCTCGCTGATGACCTGGAACATCGCCGCCGGGTCCGGCAGGTACGGCCGGCTGACGTCGGTCGGGTAGTAGAACCGCAGCGTCGTGCCGACGGCGCCGGCCTCCTCGAGCAGCTGGCGCGCCCGCTCGGGGTCGTACTCGTAGGTCGGCACGTCCTCGGCCCAGCCGTCGACCGTCGGCGGCATGAAGTTCGTGGCCACCTCGGCGCCCTCGGGGAGCAGCGAGTTCACGATCGTCTGGCGGTCGATGGCGTGGGCCAGCGCCTGGCGGACCCGGATGTCCTGCAGGGCCGGGTTCGCCTGCGTGCCCTCGACGTTCCCGTGGTTGATGCCGAGGTACAGGATGTTGAACGGATCGCGCACCAGCACCTGGAAGCCGGCGTCCTCGAGGCGCTGGTAGTCCGCCGGGGCCACGAAGTCGTAGCCGTCGATCGCGCCGGACTCCAGCTCCTGCCGGCGGGTGTTCCCCTCCGGGATGGTGCGGAAGATGATCCGGTCGAGCAGGGCCGGCTCGCCCCAGTAGTCCTCGTTGCGGACGATGGTGACCTCACCGTTGCCGCGGTCCCAGTTCTCGAACCGGAAGGGGCCGGTGCCGGTCGGGTGCTCGAGGGCGTACTCGGTGTAGCTGATCGCGTCCTCGCTGCCGGACAGGTTGTCGGCGTCGTACTCCTGCAGGGCCGTCGGGCTCTGGATGGAGAAGGCGGGCAGCGAGAGCGCGGCGGGGATCTTGCTGGTCACCTGGTTGAACGAGATGACGGCGGTGTTCTCGTCGACCGCCTCGCAGCCCTCGTAGATGCCGGGGTTGTCGCTGTCGGCGAAGCCGCCGAACACCGCCTGGTAGTAGTACGTGGCGCTCGGGCTCTGGGCCAGGCCCTCGAAGTTGTGCCAGCGGTCGAAGTTGAAGCACACCGCCTCGGCGTTGAAGTCCGTCCCGTCGTGGAACTGGACGTCCTCGCGCAGGTTGAAGGTGTACTCGAGGCCGTCCTCGCTGACCTCCCAGTCCTCGGCGAGCGCCGGCACGAGCTCGGTCGTGCCGGGCTCGTTGGTGAGCAGCCCCTCGTGGATCTGGCGGGCGATGCGGAAGGTCTCGCCGTCGCTGGCGAAGGCGGGGTCGAACATCGCCGGGTCGCCGGCGGCCCCGAAGACGAGCGTGCCGCCGGACTGCTCCTCGCCGCTGCCCTCGCCTCCACCGCCCTCCCGGTCGCTGGACGCGCAGGCCGACAACGTGACTGCCGTGAGGGCTGCCGCTGACGCGGCGAGCGCACGGGTGGAGCGACGGGACATCGCGGAAGACCTGCCTTCTCGGCCCTCTCGGGCCGGACGAGCTCCGGACGGGGCAGCCGAGGACGTGCAGGACGTCCACCAGGCGGAGCCCGACCCTAGGACGCCGGGGTCGGTGGCGGCGCGGCTCGGACGCCCATCGACACCATCTCGTGACTTTTCCCGCCGTTCACCCGCCGGCCCCCCGCCGGCTGCCCGCCCGTCGCCCGGCCCGGGCGCCGGCCTCAGGCGTCGATGCGGCGGCGTCCCTCGAAGGCCCGGCCGAGGGTCACCTCGTCGGCGTACTCGAGGTCACCGCCCACCGGCAGGCCGCTGGCCAGCCGCGACACGGCGAGCCCCATCGGGCCGACCAGCCGCGCCAGGTAGGCCGCGGTCGCCTCGCCCTCGAGGTTCGGGTCGGTGGCGATGATCAGCTCCGTGACCGCGCCGTCCATCAGCCGCGTCATGAGCTCCTTGACCCGCAGGTCGTCCGGGCCGACGCCGTCGATCGGGCTGATCGCCCCGCCGAGCACGTGGTACCGGCCGCGGAACTCGCGGGTGCGCTCGATCGCGACGACGTCCTTGGGTTCCTCGACCACGCACAGGACGTCGTCGGACCGGCGCGGGTCGCGGCAGATGCGGCACTGGTCCGCCTCGGCGACGTTGTAGCAGGTCACGCAGAAGCGGACGGACTCCTGCACCCGGGTCAGGGCGGCCACCAGGCGGCTGACGTCGGCCGACTCGGACGACAGCAGGTGGAAGGCGATGCGCTGGGCGCTCTTGGGCCCGACGCCGGGCAGGCGACCGAGCTCGTCGATCAGGTCCTGGACGGCACCCTCGTACACGGTGCTCCTCTGCTGCGAAGTGGATCGGGCGGGCGCGCCCGATCAGAGGCCGGGCAGCCCCATGCCGCCGCCCAGGCCGCCGGCCAGCGGCCCCATGCGGCTGGCGGTCAGCTCGTCGGCGGCGCGCTTGGCGTCGCGGACGGCCGCGACGACGAGGTCCTGCAGGGTCTCCAGGTCGTCGGGGTCGACGGCGTCCGGCGCGATGGTGACCGCGGTGAGGTCGCCGTCGCCGGTCATCGTCGCCGAGACCAGGCCGCCGCCGGCGGTGCCGGTGACCTCGGTGGCCGCCAGCTCCTGCTGGGCGGCGGCGAGCTGCTGCTGCATCTGCTGCGCCTGCTTCATGAGCTGCGACAGGTCGGGCTGCTGGCCTCCGGGGAACATGCCATGAGAGTAGGCCGCGCGTGCGACAGGGGACGGCGCGCCGCCCGTGCCGCCTGCGTCGAGGAGCTGGTCGACCCCCTGCCGGAACCCGTCGCGAGCCTGCGAGGCGGGGCAGGGGGGCCTTCCTCAGCTGTCGACCGGTCGGGCGCCCAGCTGGGCGCGGAGGAGCTGCAGGGCCGCCTGCTCCTGGTCGACGACGGGCTCGGGCTCGCGGTCGCCGCCGGCGGAGCTCTCCGCCGCCCGCTCGGCCATGAGCTCCCGCGCCTCGGCCACCTCCGCCGCCCGTGCCGCCTCGCGGGCCGCCGCCGGCGCCACGGGGGGCCCGCCGGCGGCGGGGCCGGCGCCCTCCACGACGACGTCCACCCGCCAGCGGACGCCGAGCAGCTCGTTGAGCGCGTCGCGCACCACGTCCTTGTTCAGGTCGTCGCCGAGCCGCCGGGCCAGGGCCGGCGAGGCGGTCGAGAGCGTGAGGACGCCGTTGGCGAGCTGGTGCACCTGGGCGCTCTGCAGCAGCGCCTCGGTGGTGCGCTTGTGCTTCTTCACCACGGCGCGCAGCTCCGGCCACACCCGGCGGACGTCGGTGGTGGTCAGCTCCCCGTCGCCGGCCGGCTCCTCGGGGTTGGCCGACACGACCGGCGTCGGCTCCCCGCCCCGGGGGGCGGGCGCGGACTCGGCGGCGGCCCGCGGCGGGGACGCCGGCGGACGCGGCTGCTCCACCCGGGCGGCCGCGGCCCGGACGGCGCCGGGCTGGGCCGGGTGCGGCCAGTCCTCGTCGTCGGTGGGCTCCGGCGGCAGCGGGATGTCCGGTTCCTCCGCCGTCACCCGCGGGCGACGGGCGGGGTCCCCGCCGGCCGGAGGTGCGGACGGCGGGGGCGTGGACGGCGGAGCCGCGGACGGCGCGGTGCGGGGACGGCTACCCGGCTGGGCGGTCTCCGGCCAGTCGTCGGCAGCCGCCGGACGGGCGCCCCCACCCGGTCGCGCGGTCTCGGGCCAGCCGTCCGCGGCCGGAGCGGCAGGGGTCGGCCGGGCGGCCGCTGCCGGAGCGGCCGGCTGCGCAGCCGGTGCCGGAGCGGTCGGCTGCGCGGCCGGCGCGGGAGCGGCCGGCGCGGGAGCGGCCGGCGCGGGCCGCTGCTCGGCAGCGGGCGGCGCCGCCCGGACCTCCGGCCGCGCCGGGGCGGCCGGCTCGGCCGGCGCCTGCGACCTGCGGACGAACTCCCGTCGCGGGCCGGACGGGGCGGCCCGGTCCGGCTCGGGGGCCGGTGCCGCCTCGACCGGCGCGCCCTCGCGGGAGCCGATCTCCTCCCTCGGCCGCCCGGCGTGCTCGCCGGCGATGGACATCCGGCGCTCGAGCCGCTCCAGGCGCTGCAGCGTCGCGGCGGCCGATCCGTCGGTGGCCGGGAGCAGCATCCGCGCGCAGACCAGTTCCAGCAGCAGCCGCGGCGCCGTCGTCCCCCGCATCTCGGTGAGGCCCTCGTGGACGGTGTCGGCCATCCGCGACAGCGTCGCCGAGCCCAGCGCCTGGGCCTGCTGGTTCATCAGGTCCAGCCGGTCGGGCGGGCAGTCGAGCAGCCCGTTGCCCCCGGCCTCGGGCACGGCGTCGAGCACGATCAGGTCGCGCAGCCGGTCGAGCAGGTCGGTGGCGAAGCGGCGGGGGTCGTGCCCGGCCTCGACCACCCGGTCGACGGCCCGGAAGACCCCCGGGGCGTCGTGCGCGGCGAGCGCGTCGATGGTCTCGTCGAGCAGCGCGTCGTCGGTGACGCCGAGCAGCCCGACCGCGCCCTTGTAGGTGACGCCCTCGGGCCCGGCCCCGGCCAGCAGCTGGTCGAGGATCGACAGCGAGTCACGGACCGAGCCGCCGCCGGCCCGCACCACCAGCGGGAAGACGGTGGGTTCGACGGTGACGCCCTCGGCCTGGCAGGTCTTCTCCAGCAGGGTGCGCAGCGTCGTCGGCGGCACCAGCCGGAACGGGTAGTGGTGGGTGCGCGACCGGATGGTCGGCAGCACCTTCTCCGGCTCCGTCGTCGCGAAGACGAAGACCAGGAACTCCGGCGGCTCCTCGACCACCTTGAGCAGGGCGTTGAAGCCCTGCGTGGTCACCATGTGCGCCTCGTCGACGATGTACACCTTGTAGCGGCTGCTCACCGGCGCGAAGAACGCCCGCTCGCGCAGGTCGCGGGCGTCGTCGACGCCACCGTGGCTGGCCGCGTCGATCTCGATGACGTCCAGCGAGCCCGGCCCGTCGGGCGCCAGCGCCACGCACGAGGCGCACACGCCGCACGGCGTGGACGTCGGCCCCTGCTCGCAGTTGAGCGAGCGGGCCAGGATCCGCGCCGACGACGTCTTGCCGCACCCGCGCGGGCCGCTGAACAGGTACGCGTGGTTGATCCGGCCGCCGTCGACCGCGTTCACCAGGGGCGCGGTGACGTGCTCCTGCCCGACCACCTCGGCGAAGGTCGCCGGGCGGTACTTGCGGTAGAGCGCCAGAGCCACGGGGCGAGGTTACGTGCCGGCCCCGACACGGCGGCGCACGCCGGTGGCCACGGCCGTGGACCGGTCGCGGGACGCGGAGGGCTCCCGACCGGGACATGGGCAGCGGCTGCGCGCACCAGGGGGCGGGCACCTGGCCGCGGTGCGGTCCGGGGGGCCCCGGCGGCATAGCGAAGGACCCCCCGCGCACCCGCCAGAGCCTGCTTATCCTTGCTGCCTTCCGGCCCTGGGGAGGTTCACAGGATGACGCCACGCGAGGGGTCGTCCACCACTGTAGAGGACCGGTCGCCGGCCACCGCCGCGCGCCCCGAACGCGACAGGCCCCGGTGCGGACACCGGGGCCTGTTCCTGCTGCGGAGGATGGGAGATTCGAACTCCCGAGGGGTTGCCCCCAACCCGCTTTCCAAGCGAGCGCCATAGGCCACTAGGCGAATCCTCCAGGTACGGCGTCGATGGTACCGGGCGCCGTCGGGCGGCTCGCCGGGACACCGCGGGGAGGCCCCTGGGGGCGGCGTGCGGCATCCTCACCGGAGAGCGGTTGACCGGGTGGTCGGCGGGGAAGGGCCCGCACCTGCGGGCTGCACAGGAGGAGGGCGCGGGACATGGGCGAGCACGACGAGATCCGGCCGGACGTCGTCGAGACGATCGTCGGTGTGCTCAAGGGCGGCGACGCCGCGGCGCTGCCGGCCGGCGCCACCGCGGCGGAGAAGACGGCGGCGAAGGACCGCTACCTGTCGGAGTTCGCCGCCGAGCGGAGCAAGCGCGACCGCCAGGCACAGGCGTGGGAGCTGCTGCTCACCCGCAGCTACGACGAGCCGCCCACCTGGCAGCGCATCTTCGACGACCTCGACGCCGACGTGCACACGGAGCTGGGCGAGCTGTACGACGTCCTGCCCGTGGGCGCGCAGGAGGAGTACGCACGCCGGTACGGCGTGCCCTCCACGGTCTGACCGGGCGCGCCCCGCCACCGATGACCCCACCCGGCACCGCGCCCGGCCGCCTCGTCGCCGGGCGCTACCGCCTGGAGGCGCAGATCGGCGGCGGCGCGATGGGCACCGTGTGGCTGGCCCGCGACGAACTGCTGGGCCGGCAGGTCGCGGTCAAGCAGGTGGTCTTCCCCCTGGGCGCCGGCGAGCGGCAGATCGACGACCAGCGCCAGCGGGCTCTGCGCGAGGGGCGGATCGCCGCACGGTTGACCCATCCGCACGCCATCTCCGTCTACGACGTCGTCCTCGAGGACGGCGTGCCGTGGCTGGTGATGGAGTACCTGCCCTCGCGCAGCCTGGCCGCGGTCCTCAGCGAAGAGGGGGTGCTGCGCGAGGACCAGGTGGCGCAGATCGGCGCCCAGGTCGCCGACGCCCTGGCCGCCACCCACGCGGCCGGCATCGTGCACCGGGACGTGAAGCCCGCCAACGTGCTCATCGGCCGGGGGGACCGCGTCGCCGGGCTGGTGAAGATCACCGATTTCGGCATCTCGCACGCCCGCGACGACGTCATGCTCACCCGAACGGGGCAGATCACCGGGACGCCCGCCTTCCTGGCGCCCGAGGTGGCCCAGGGCAGGGAGATGACCGAGGCCAGCGACGTCTTCTCCCTCGGCGCCACGCTCTACACCTGCCTGGAGGGCGTGCCGCCGTTCGGCATGGAGGAGAACGCGCTCGCCATGCTGCACCGGGTCGCCGGCGGCCAGGTCCTCCCCCCGCGCCGCGCCGGTGCGCTGACCGCGCCGCTGCAGCGGATGCTCGCCGCCCATCCGGCCGACCGCCCGACCATGACCGAGGTGCGCGACGAGCTGGCCGCGCTGGCCGGCGGGCGCGACGGCGACCCGACGACGGTGCTGCGCGCACCGACCGATCTGCGCCCGTCCTCCGGCCCGGCCGGGACGGCGGTCTTCCCGGCGGGGGCGTTCGGCACGGCGGCGTTCGGCGCGGCGGCCGCGGACGCCGCTGCGCACACACCCACACCCGTCCCCGCGGCCGCACGCACACCCGCCCCACCCCCGTCCACCGACCGACCGGGCGCCACGGCTGCACCGCCCCGGCGCCGCCGGCGGGGGGCGTGGCTGGCCGCCGGCCTCCTCGCCGCGGTGCTGCTCGGTGGCCTCGGGGTCTGGCTCGCCACGGCGGGCGACGAGGACCCGGCCGGCTCGGCGAGCGGCGCGGCGACGTCCTCAGCGGCACCGGCGACCACCAGCGAGCAGCCGTCGCCGACGGCCACGACCGAGCCGACGCAGCCGACGCAGCCCTCCCCACCCCCCGACGAGGACGACGAGGACGAGGACGACGAGGACGACGACGAGGACCGGCCCCGGGACGATCCGCTGTCCGAGCGGAACGTCCGCGACTTCGTGCGGGAGTACCACCGGCTGGTCGTCACCGATCCGGCGGCCGCCTGGGCGCGAACCGGCCCCACGCTGCGGAACAGCATCAGCTACCAGGGTTACCTGGACTTCTGGGACGACTTCCGCGACGTGCGGGTGAGGAACGTCGAGGTGCAGGAGGGCGGGACCACCGCGGTCGCCGATTTCGAGTTCCGCTACCCGGACGGCGAACGTGTCCGGGAGCGCCACCGGCTCACCTTCGCCGTCGGCGACGACGGCCGGCTGGTGCTCGACTCCGACGTCCCGCTCTGACCCCCCTCGGGGTCGGCCCGGCCCGCCCCGGCCCCGGCGGGGGTCAGGTCCGCTCGCTCACCGCGCCCTTCTTGATCCAGATCCGGCGCTGGGCCCGCTTGGCGACCGTCGAGTCGTGCGTGACGATCACCACGGTCAGCCCGCGCTCCCGCCAGTGGTGCTCGATCAGCTCCATGATCTCGTCCCGGGTCTGCTCGTCGAGGTTGCCCGTGGGCTCGTCCGCGAGCAGCACCCGCGGCTCCTTCGCCAACGCCCGGGCGAGCGCGACCCGCTGCTGCTGGCCGCCGGAGAGCTCCGAGGGCAGGTGGCCGGCGCGGTCGTCCAGCCCGACGTCGGCCAGCGCCCTGGCCGCCCGCTCGGCCCGCTCCTGGGCGGGCACGCCGAGCGGAACGAGACCGGTCTCGACGTTCTGCTGCGCGGTGAGCGTCGGCACCAGGTTGAAGCCCTGGAAGACGAACCCGATGGTGCGTGCGCGCAGCGCGGTGAGCCCGCCCTCGTCCAGGGCCGAGAGCTCCTGCCCGTCGAGGGTGATCGACCCGGACGTCGGCCGGTCCAGCGCCCCCAGCAGCTGCAGGAGGGTGGACTTGCCCCCGCCCGTCGGCCCCTGGACGGCGACCATCTCACCGGCGCCGATCGCGAGATCGACGTCGCGCAGGGCGTCGACGGTGCCGTTCTTCGTGGTGTAGCGCTTCGCGGTCTGGCTCAGGACGTACATCGGGACCTCCGGGTCCGGCGGAGTGGGAAGGAGCAGGGTCGGGGCAGCGGGCTCAGGCGACACTGCGCAACGCCTCCGCCGGGCGCATGCGCGAGGCACGCCAGCCACCGACCGCGCCCGCCAGCAGCCCACCGAGGACGGCGATCGCCACGGCCAGGAGCACGGTGGTCACCGTGACCGGGGCGGAGAGAGTCACCGCGACCGCCGACGCGGCGTCCGCCGCCTCGCGCCCAGGACCGCCGAAGCCGCCCGGGCGGCCACCCGCGCCGGCACCGGAGGAGGCCACCGTGGCCGAGAGCTCCGGCGCGACCAGGTTGATCACCAGGACCGCGCCGAGGCCGAGCGCCAGACCGACGGCGCCGCCGAGCAGTCCCTGGGCGAGCGACTCCCCCATCACCTGACCGACGACGCGGCGGCTGCGCCAGCCCAGCGCCTTGAGCGTGCCGAACTCACGGACCCGTCGGCTCACACCGGAGAGCGTGAAGAGGACCGCGAGCACGAAGGCCGCGAGCAGGACCAGGGCGGCCAGCCAGGTGCCGAGCGTGCGAGCGAGGTCCGAGGCGCTGGACAGCGAGCCGGACACCTCGCCGGCCAGGTCGTCGGCGGTGCTGACGGTGGCATCGGGGAGGGCGGTCTCGATCGCGGTCCGCACCTCGTCGATCACGTCGGCCGAGGTGGCCTGCACGTAGAGGGTGGACACCTGACCGCTCTGCTCGGCGAGCGTCTGCAGGGTGTCCAGGGGCACGAAGACGTCGGCCGCCGTTGTGGCCGACGCCGAGGCGGAGGAGACGATGCCCACCACGGTGAAGTCGGTCCCCCCGAGAGCGACCGTCCCGTCGACGGCGACGTCGTTCTCCGCCGCGTAGGTGGCGTCCACGAGGGCGACCTGGATACCGACGTCGGACTCGGTGAGCGCGCGGCCCTCGTCCAGCGTCGTGGAGCTCAGCGGGCCGACGGCCTCGGCGGTGAGGTCGACGCCCTCGATGTCGATGCTCGTGACGCTGAAGGAACCACCGCTGCCCGGGCCGGTCGCCGAGCCGTCGTCCGCGCTGCCGGGGGCGGGCATCTGCCCGCTGCCGAAGTCGGGGATCTCCCCCGTGAAGCTGGTGCTGGTCATGCTCAGCGTCCCCGCGACGGCGCTCACCCCGTCGATGCTGGCCACGCTCTCGACCGCGGCGGCGTCCATCGTGGCGCCGGAGGTCCGCAGCTGGTCCTGGTCGAACGAGCGGCCGCCGCCGGCGGCCTCCGTGCCCTCCTGGTCGAACTGGAAGGTGGGCGGACCGCCCGCCGCCCCACCGCCCTCGGCGGCGGCGTCAGGACGCTGGGGCTGCGTGCTCACCGTGATGTCGGTGCCGACGCCGTAGACGGACTCCAGGACCTCGTCCTGCGCGTCGCCCACGCCTGCGGTCACCGAGGTGACGGTGATGACCAGCGCGATCGCCAGGCCGAGCCCGAGCGCGACGAGCAGGGACTGCCGGCGGCGCTGGCGCAGCTCGCGCCGCAGGTAGGTGAAGAACATTCGTCGCTCCGCGGTGTCGAAAGGTTGCATGCCGCAATGGCGGCTTCGACAGAGTGGAGGCGGAAGGATCAGGAGCCCTGTGGCCCGGCTGCCAGTTCCCTGGGAGCGGTGGGAGGTGGCTCACACAGCACGACGGCGGCGCCCCGCGGGGCGCCGCCGTCGTCAGCTGGCGGTGGCGGTGGGATTTGAACCCACGGAGGCTTGCACCTCACACGCTTTCGAGGCGTGCTCCTTCGGCCGCTCGGACACGCCACCGCCGAAGAGACTACAGGCCCCGCTGACGACGGAAGAAGGCGCGTAGCAGCGCGCCGCACTCCTGCGCCCGCACGCCGCCGGTGACCTCGGGCCGGTGGTTGAGCCGGCGGTCGCGGACGACGTCCCAGAGCGACCCCGCGGCGCCCGCCTTCGGGTCCTCCGCGCCGTAGACGACCCGGTCCACCCGCGACAGCACGCTGGCCCCGGCGCACATCGTGCACGGCTCCAGCGTGACCACCAGGGTGCAACCCGACAGCCGCCAGCCGTCGCCGTGCACCCGCGCCGCGGCGCGCAGGGCCAGCACCTCCGCGTGCGCGGTGGGGTCGCCGAGCTTCTCCCGCTCGTTCGCCGCCTCGGCGAGCACCGCCCCGTCCGGCCCGAGGACGACGGCGCCGATGGGCGTGTCCCCCCAGCTCTCGGCAGCGGCCGCCAGCTCCAGCGCCCGGCCCATCGCGGCGTCGAAGGGTTCCGGCCCGGTCACGGACGCTCCGCGGGAGGATCCGGGAAGCTCGTGCCCTGCCCACAGGGGTGGGCAGGGCACAAGCTTCGCGGGAACACCTGTGGCCGTGGCCGGATCGCCGTCACGCCTCCTCCAGCGGGAAGCCCACGAGCCGCGACAGCTCGGCCAGCGCGGCGTCGGGGTCGACCACCTTGATGGTCGAGAAGCCCAGGGCCCGGGCCGGCTTGAGGTTGATGCCCAGATCGTCCAGGTAGGCGCAGTCGGTGGCCTCGACGCGGCGCCCCACCGCCTCCGACAGCCGGTCGAGCGCCCGCCGGTAGATCTCCGGCTCGGGCTTGCGCACGCCCTCGACCGAGGACTCCACGATCGCGTCGAACAGCCCGAGCAGGTCGCCCAGCCGACCGGTGCGCTCCATCGGCGCGACGTTGTTCGACAGCAGCGCCAGCGGCAGCCCCGCCGCGCGCAGCCGGCGCACCGCGGTGACCATCGCCGGGCGGAGCTCCCCCTGCAGCGCCGCGAGCACCCGCGCCGCCTCGATCCGGTGGCCGAGCGCCGCGGCCTCGGCCTCGAAGGCGGCGCAGAACCCGGCGACGTCCAGCTCGTTGCGCTCGAACCGCGCCCAGGCGTTGGTGTCGGGGTCGGTCGAGTTGAGCTGCCGGATCAGCCCCTCGGGCAGGCCCGCCTCCCGCTCGTAGGCGGCGAAGGCGACCATCGGGCTCTCGGTGAGCACCCCACCCAGGTCGAAGACGACCGCGGACACCGTCACGACCGCACCGCCGCGGCCAGCTCGTCGGCGAACCCCAACCGGGTGGCGATCCGCTCCACCATCTCGTCGGCCCACAGGTCGTCGGCGGTCACGATCGGTCGCAGCTCCTCGGCGGGCAGCCCGTCGTCGGCGAACAGGTCCAGGTCGCCGCCGGGCCAGCCGGTCTCGTCGTCGTCGAAGGCGCCGTCGGTGTCGACGCCGATGCCGTAGCGCTCCACCACCTCGGCGGCGAGCACCCACTCCAGCATCGTGGCGTCGGAGATCAGCGCCCGCACCATGCCGCCGGGGCCGTGCCGCAGCGCGACGAAGTACAGCCGGGAGTCGACGACCAGCACGAACGGCGGCGGCCACCCCCCGGTGCCCGGCTCGCCGAGCGCGCGCTCCAGCACCGGCAGCTCGTCACCGGCGTCGGCCGCGAGCAGCTCCACCTCCCACCGGGAGGCGACGCGGGACACCCGGACCGCGTAGCTCGGCGGTCCCGCCACGGCGCCCTCGCTCATCGCTTCCGCAGCACGGTCAGGCCGTCGGCGAGCGGCAGCAGCGCCGTCTCCCACCGGGGGTCGGCGGCCAGCGCGGCGTTGAGCTCGGCGAGCGCGTGGTCGGACTCGTCCTGCGGGTCCAGCACCCGCCCATCGCGCAGCGTGTTGTCCAGGAGCACCACCCCGTTGCGCGTCATCCTCGGGTGCAGCTCCTCGACGTAGGCGGCGTAGCCGGTCTTGTCGGCATCGACGAACGCCAGGTCGAAGGTCTCCGCGGCCGGCAGCGCGCGCAGCGTCGCCAGGGCATCGCCGAGGCGCAGCTCGATCCGGTCGGCGACCCCGGCCCGCGCCCAGTGCCGCCGCGCCACCGCCGTCCACTCCTCGCTGTGGTCCAGGCACAGCAGGGAGCCGTCCGCCGGCAGCCCCTGGGCGATGCAGAGCGCGGAGAACCCGGTGAAGGTGCCGATCTCGATCGCCGTCCGGACGCCGAGCGCAGCGGTGAGCAGCCGCATGAGCACGCCCTGCTCGGGGGCGATCTGCATGGTGGCCGGGGCCTCGCCGCGCTCGGCCATCTCCGCGGTCTCCCGGATCAGGCCGGCCATCACCTCGTCCACCGGGTCGGAGGAGGCGCGCACGTAGTCCGCCAGCTCGGGGGTGAGCAGGAACGACCGGGGCGTCATGGCGTGCAGGGACGACGGAGCGGGTGGGTCGGCGTCATAGCCTCTGATCATGGCCGATACCGCCCGCCCCGGGGCCACCCCCGTCGGCGGGGCACCGTCGTTCCCGGTCCCGACCATGCCCGCTCCCCCGGTCGGCGTCGTCGGCCTCGGCCAGCTGGGCGGCTCGCTGGCCGCCGCGCTCGTCGCCACCGGCCGCCCCGTGTCCGGCTGGGACGTCGACCCCGCCGCACGGGACGCCGCCGCCGCGCGCGGCGTCCGCATCACGCGGGAGCTCTCCGGCGTGGTCGTCCTCGCCGTGCCGCTGGCGGCGATGGCGAGCGCGCTGGACGGCCTGACGGTCGACCCCGATGCCACGGTGACCGACCTCGGCTCGGTGAAGGTGCCGGTGCTCGACGCGCTGGGGCCCACCCTGGGCCGGCGCTTCGTGGGCGGGCACCCGATGTGCGGCACGGAGCGGTCGGGGCACGGGGCCACCGACCCGGAGCTGTTCGCCGGGGCCCGCTGGGCGCTCTGCCTGGAGCCGGGCACCGAGCTGCCGCGGTGGCTGTGGGTGGCCGAGGTGGCGCTCGCGGTCGGCGCGGAGGTCGTGCCGGTCACCGCCGCCGAGCACGACGACGCCGTCGCCGCGATCAGCCACGTCCCGCACCTGCTCGCCGCGGCCCTCGCCACCGCGGCGGCCGGCGCCGGTCCCCTCGCCCTGGCCCTCGCCGCCGGCAGCTTCCGCGACGGCACCCGGGTGATCGGCAGCGACCCGGGCTTGGTGACGGCGATGGTCGAGGGCAACGCCGGGCCCACGGCAGCGGCGCTGGAGCGCGTCCGGGAGCAGCTGTCCCGCCCCTGGCCCGAGCTGGTGGCCGCGGGGCACGCCGTCGCCACCCGGACGAGCGGCCGGCGCACGGTGCGCGTGCCGCTGGACCGGGCCGCGCTGCTCGCCCTCGGCCGCGCGGGCGGGGCGGTGCACCGCCGGCTGGCCGCCTTCGTGGAGGGCTGGGTGCCCGGCGAGGGCTGACCGCGCACGGGGACACGGCCGCCACGGTTTCGCGACCGCGTCCCCGGGCACGGATCCGGGCATGGACGAGCAGGACATCTTGAAGCGCATCCACGCCCTGGTGGACGAGGAGCACGCGCTGCGCGAGAGCAGCGAGCACACCGACGACACCCGGGCCCGCATGAGCAAGCTCGAGGCCGACCTCGACCAGTGCTGGGACCTGCTGCGGCAGCGCCGCGCCAAGCGGCAGTACGACGAGGACCCCGACGAGGCCCAGCCCCGCCCGGAGCCGCAGGTCGAGAGCTACCTCCAGTAAGAGGACCCCGTCCTCCTCACCGCTCGCAGGCTCGCGGTGAGCCTCTGGACGAGGCCACGGGGTGACCGGTCGAGCAGACGGCTCCCGTTCCTACGCGGAGCGGCGGGCCGGCTCCCCGTGCTCGGTGCCCAGCAGCGCCAGCTGCCAGAGCAGCCGGGACCGGGGGTCGGTCACCTTGCGGCCGGTCACCGACTCGATGCGCCGCAGCCGGTGCATGACCGTGTTCCGGTGGCAGTAGAGGGCGTCCGCGGCCCGCGTGGGTGACCCGTCGGTGGCGAGGAAGGCCGCCAGCGTGTCCAGCAGCACGGCGCGCTCGTCCTCGGGCAGCTCCAGCAGCCCGCCGAGGGACTGGCCCACGAGCCGCGACCTGATCTCGGGCGAGTTGCTCAGCAGCGCCTCGGGCAGCCGGTCGTCGATGCTGACCACGCGGCTCGACCCGGCCGGCAGGGTCCGCACGGCCGTCTCGGCCAGGCGGTAGGCCGCCCCGACCGCCGCCGCCCCCTCCACCACGTCGGACACCCCGACGGGGCCGTGCGCGGCCCCCCGCAGCAGGGCGAGCAGGTCACCGGGGCGGGTGGTGCCCAGCGCGACGAGCCCCACCTGCGCGTCGCCGCGCAGGCCCCAGACCGAGCGCACCCCCCGCTTGAGCAGCGTGTCGCCGGGAGAGCGCAGCGCCGGCTCGCCGTCGGGCCCCGGCAGCGCCACGACCGCCATGAGCCGCCCGTCCAGCGGCACGGTCAGCATCTCGGCGGCGCAACGCACGAACGCCGGGTCGCTGCCCCGGCCGTCCAGCAGCCCGTCGAGCGCCTGCTGGCGGGCCGACTCGTCCACCCCCTCCAGGCGCCGCTGCTCCTCGCGGTAGCCCTCGGCCAGCGCGCCGCACTCGGCGTCGTTGGTGCGCCACACCGACCCGGCGACCTCGAGCAGGAGGGTGTCGTGCTGCCCGCTCCCGTCACGGGAGACCGCCAGCAGCGCCTCCCACGTCACCTGCCCGCCGAGGCGGTAGGCCCGGAGCACCGCCTCCAGGGGGATCCCCTGGGCGGCCCGCCGGCGCCCCACGGCCCGGGCCGACGCCAGGTGCGGGGTGCCGGTGCCCGACGCCGCGGCCATCAGCGACCGCAGCCCGCCCTCCAGGTTCGACCGCGTCGAGGAGCGCAGGTCCTGCTCGGACTCCGCCACCAGCTCGCGGTAGGCGGGCTCGGTGCGGACCAGCACGTCGACCATCCGGTCGGTCATCGCGTCCAGCTGCTCCATCAGCCGCGGCGTCAGCTCGGCGAGCCTCGTCGCCACCTCGGGGCGAAAGGGCTGCACGCGCTCACCTCCTCCGGACGCACCGCTGACAGCACAACACGACAGGCCCGCGGATGTGCGCTGCGCCCATTGTGAAGGGCGACACGCGCCGAGGTGTGGTGCGCAACCGAGTCGTGACCCAATCGAGGCCGGGATCGGCCGCCCTCGACGAGGCCGCACGGGCCGCCGATGGCGCCCCGGTATCGACCTGGCAACAGGTCGACACACAGCACAACACGCTCTTGTGATCGCTGTGCGGTGCGCCCATTGTGACGGGTGACACGGCCGGGCAGTCTCAGCGGGACGTACTCGCGACCTGACCGGCACCACCCACAGCCGGGTGGTGCCTCACCGATGCGAAGGAGCAGTGGGCCCCTTGGCGCAGCCGCTTGGCAGCCAGCGAACACCGGACACGACGCCCACCGCCCGGCTCGAGATGACCGGGATCAACGTCGCCTTCGGCGGCGTGCTCGCCCTGACCGACGTCTCCGTGACCGTGGAGCCGGGCCAGGTGCACGGCCTCATCGGCCCCAACGGCGCCGGCAAGACGACCTTGTTCAACGTCGCCTGCGGCCTGGTCCGCCCGACGTCGGGCCGGATCGTCTGGCGCGGTGAGGAGATGCGCCGGCTCAAGCCGAGCAAGCTGACCTCCCTGGGCATCGCCCGCACCCTGCAGGGCGTGGGCCTGTTCCCCGGCATGACGGTGCTGGAGAACGTGATGGTCGGGGCCCACCGCCACGCCGGTGCCGGGTTCTTCTCGGCCCTGCTGGCCCTGCCGATGTCGGACAAGGACGAGCGGCAGCTGCGCGAGCGGGCCCTGCGGGCGCTGGCCGAGCTCAACGCCGTCGAGTACGCCGGCCGCTACCCCGGCTCGCTCCCCTACCCGGTGCAGAAGCGGGTCGCCCTGGCCCGGGCGCTGGTCGCCGAGCCCGACCTGCTGCTGCTCGACGAGCCCGCCAGCGGCCTCTCCGAGGACGAGATGCACGAGCTGGGCGACCTCATCCGCTCGGTCGTCGGCCGGATGAGCGTGCTCCTCGTCGAGCACCACATGGACCTCGTCATGCGCGTCTGCGACCGGATCACCGTGCTCGACTCCGGCAAGCAGATCGCCGCCGGCACCCCGGCCGAGGTGCAGGCCGACCCCGCCGTCACCGAGGCCTACCTCGGGGACGCCGTGGACGCCGAGCACGACGCCGCCGAGCTCCACCACGCCGACGGAGGACGCCCCCATGCCTGAGACCCACGGCAGCACCGCACTGTCGGCCACCGGCGGCACCGGCACCGCCACGCGTCTGCTCGAGGTCGAGGGGCTCACCTCGGCGTACGGGCCGGTCCGCGCCCTCGACGGCGTCTCCCTCGCCGCCGAGACCGGGCGCATCACCGCCGTCCTCGGTGCCAACGGCGCCGGCAAGACGACGCTGCTGCGCACCATCAGCGGCCTGGTGCGGCCGGTCTCCGGCCGCGTGATCCTCGACGGCGAGGACATCACCAAGGCCCCGGTCGAGTCGATGGTCGCCAAGGGGATGGCGCACGTCCCCGAGGGCCGCGGCGTCATCTCCGAGCTCACCGTCGACGAGAACCTGCGCGTCGGTGCGCTGTTCCGCGGCAAGGTCGGCAAGGAGGAGTTCGACCGGGTCTACGACCTGTTCCCCCGCATCGCCGAGCGCAAGAACAACGCCGCCCACACGCTCTCCGGCGGTGAGCGGCAGATGCTGGTCATCGGCCGCGCGCTGCTGGCCAAGCCCCGCGTCCTGCTGCTCGACGAGCCCTCCCTGGGCCTGGCCCCGCGGATCGTCGCCCAGATCTTCGGGCTGCTCCGCCAGCTGGTCGACGCCGAGGGGCTCTCGGTGCTGCTCGTCGAGCAGAACGCTCGCAGCGCCCTGTCGGTCGCCGACGTCGGCGTCGTCCTCAACCTCGGCAAGGTCGTCGTCACCGACGACGCCCGCACGCTGATGGCCGACGAGGACCTCCGGCACGCCTACCTCGGCTTCTGACCCGCCCGCCCCCTCCGGTCAAGGAAGGCACACTTCGTGCAGCAGTTCGTGAACGTGACCCTCACCGGGTTGACCCAGGGCATGATCTACGCGGCCTTCGCCCTCGCCCTGGTGCTCATCTGGCGCTCGACCCGCATCGTCAACTTCGCCCAGGGCTCGATGGCCGCCGCCACGACCTTCATCGCCCTGGCCCTGATCCAGGCCGGCCAGTCCTACTGGGTCGCCCTGATCGTCGCCCTCGCCTCCGGCTTCGTGCTCGGCGCGATCGTCGAGCGGGTGATCATCCGTCCCGTCGAGGGTGGCCCGGAGCTGAACGCGGTGATCGTGACCCTCGGCCTCTTCGTCGCGATCCAGGCGGCGATCGCGATCATCTTCGGCTCGTCGTTCCAGTCGTTCCCCACGCCGTTCGGCGTGCGCGGCCTGGAGATCGGTGACTCGACCATCCCGCTGACCCCCACCAGCATCTACGTCATCAGCTCGGTGCTGGTGGTCATGGGCCTGCTGGTGGCTCTCTTCCGCTTCACCCGCATCGGCCTGGCCATGCGCGCCTCGGCGTTCAGCCAGGAGGTCGCCCGGCTCCTCGGCGTCAAGGTGGGCGGCATGCTCACCCTCGGGTGGGGCCTGGCCGCGGTCGTCGGCTCGCTCTCCGGGCTGCTCATCGCCGGCGGCACGTTCGTCTGGCCGGCCTACATGGACGCCCTGATCGTCTTCGGCTTCGTCGCCGCGATCATCGGCGGGCTCGACTCCCCCGTCGGCGCGATCGTCGGCGGGCTGATCCTCGGCCTGGCGCTCAGCTACGTGAGCGGCTACGCCCCCCGCGGCAGCGCGCTGGTCAACATCTCCGCCCTGGTCATCCTCATCGTCGTCCTCCTCGTGCGACCTGGTGGCCTGTTCAGCAGCAGCACGGCTCGGAGGGCATGACGATGAGCGACCTGCAGAGCTCCACGTCCACGAGCGGCACGCCCGGCAAGGCGGGCAAGGCCACCGAGGAGGCGCCCGTCGAGGCCACCACCGGCGGGGACACGCCCTCGGCCCCGGCGAAGACCGGCCGCTCCTTCCTGCCGCAGTCCACGCTGCTGCGCCACCTGCTCGTGCTGCTCGGCGCGGCGGTGCTCGCGGTCCTGCTGCTGGAGATGACCAGCCCCTACCGCAACTCGCAGCTGGCCACGCTCACCTACTACGCGATCGCCGCGGGCGGGCTGACCGTGCTCACCGGCATCAACGGCCAGATCTCGCTCGGGCACGGCGCGCTCATGGCCGCCGGCGCCTACACCACGGCGCTGTTCCTCGACGCCGACGAGCCGCTCCCGCTGCCGCTGATCCTGCTGGTCGCCGTCGTGGTGGCCACGGCGATCGGCGCGCTCGTCGGGGTGGCCGCAGCCCGGCTGCACGGCCCGTACCTGGCCGGCGCGACGCTGGCGCTGGCGGTCGGGCTCCCCGGGCTGGCGATCTACTTCCACGACATCTTCGGTGGCGAGCAGGGCATGCGGGTCCGCGCCCCGCAAGCGCCGGACTGGTTCGACAGCTTCATCAGCACGGTGTCGGGCAACTCGGCCTCGAGCACCAAGTGGCTGGCCTACGTCGGCGCGATCTGCCTGCTGATCACGTACTTCTTCCTCGCCAACCTGATGCGCAGCCGCATCGGGCGCACCTGGCGGGCGGTGCGCGACCAGGAGGTGGCCGCGGAGCTGGCCGGCATCAACCTCGGCGCCTGGCGGGTGCTGGCGTTCGTCGTCAGCGCCGCGGCGGCCGGGCTCGCCGGCGGCGTGCTGGCCATCGTGGTCCGCCTCGCCGCGCCGAGCGGCTTCACGATCGTGCTGTCGCTGGCGCTGCTCACCGCGATCGTGATCGGCGGTCTGGGCAGCCTGCTCGGCGCCCTGCTCGGGTCCGCCCTGCTGGTCTTCCTGCCGCCGTTCGTCACCAACCTCGGCGGGGACCTCGGCCTGAGCCAGACCGAGGCGGCCCAGCTGGCGCCGTTCGTCTACGGCGTCGTGCTCATCGTCGTGATGATCTTCGTCCCGGCCGGGTTCGTGGGGACCATCCGCCTCCGCTGGATGACCCGCAAGGCCAAGCGGGCGATGGCCCAGGCCCAGGCCGACGGCGCCAGCAGGGGGTGAGCACGACCCGATCGACCTCTCGACCCCGACTGCTCCACCCCACCCAGACTCCCGGGCATCCACGCCCGGGCCGCACCAGAGGAGAACTGTTGTCCAGATCCTCCCGACGTCTCATGACGGCGATCGCCGCGGCGACCGTCGTCTCCACCCTCGCCGCCTGCGGCGGCAGCGATGACAGCGGTGGCGGCACCGGCGGCGGTGGCGGAGGCGAGAACGAGGCCTCCGACACCGGCGTCACCGAGACCTCGATCAAGATCGGCTCGCACTACCCGCTGACCGGCGTGGCCGCCCCCGGCTACAGCGAGATCCCGACCGGCGTCGACGCCTACTTCAACTGCCTCAACGAGGAGGGCGGCGTCTACGGCCGGGAGATCGACTGGATCTTCCGCGACGACGCCTACAACCCGACCCAGACCAGCCAGGTCGTGAACGAGCTCGTCCTGGAGGACGAGATCTTCGCGATGATGAGCGGTCTGGGCACGCCCACCCACAGCGCGGTCGTGGACTTCCTCAACGACGAGGGCGTCCCCGACCTGTTCGTCTCCTCGGGCTCGCTGATGTGGGGTGACGACCCGGAGACCTACCCGATGTCGTTCGGGTGGCAGACCGACTACATGAGCGAGGGCAAGATCATCGGCGAGTACATCGCCGAGAACTTCCCCGACGCGCAGGTCGGCCTGTTCCTCCAGGACGACGACTTCGGCGAGGACGGCGAGGCCGGCATCCGCCAGTACATCGACGACCAGATCGTCGCGGCCGAGCGGTACACGCCGGGCAACACCAACGTCGGCCCGCAGATCGCGGCGCTGCAGGCGGCCGGGGCCGACTTCGTCGTCGGCTTCAACGTGCCCAGCTACACCGCGCTCTCGCAGCTGACCGCGCTGCAGCTCGGCTACGACCCGCAGTGGTTCTACTCCAACGTGGGTTCGGACCCGACGCTGGTCGGCGGCCTGCTGAACCGCTTCAGCGAGGGCCAGGTGTCCGACGCCGCCCTGCTCGACGGCGCGCTCACCACCGGCTACCTGCCGACCGTGGACATGACCGACAACCCCTGGGTGCAGGAGTTCCAGCGGATCTGGGACGAGTGCGGTGGCGAGGGCGAGCTCACCAACTACCGCATCTACGGCATGGCGCAGGCCTACACGATGACGCAGGCGCTGCAGGCGGCCGGCCAGAACCCGACCCGCGAGGGCCTGGTCGAGGCGGTCGAGCAGGCCGGTGGCGAGTGGGAGGGCCCGGTCTTCGCGCCGTTCCGCTACTCCGAGGACAGCCACATGGGCACCGGCGGCATGACCATCGAGCGCATCGTCGGCAACGGCTCCGAGGAGGTGCAGCCGGTGCGGGTGACCGACATCGGTGACGCCCCGATCGAGGAGTACGACGGCGAGATGGCCACCCCGCCGACGAACGCCATCCCGGACGAAGAGGCAGTGAACTAAGACCTCCTCGCTCCACGGCGGGCCGCCGTCCTCCTCCGGGAGGGCGGCGGCCCGTCCGCGTTCCGGCCCGCGGCGGGGCGGGCGGCAGACGCCGCCACCGCCAGAGAGCACTTCGGACTCGAAGTGTGTGCGCAGTTGATCTCCGGGTACGTCCGCCGCCAGGTGCGTCCGCGGGCGGGCGCGCCCACGAGAACGCAGGAGGACAGCGGCATGGTGGACGGACGGCTACGCGAGGCTCGCACCATCCGGCGGGCGGTGGTCACCGGCGGTGCCGGGTTCCTCGGCTCACACCTGTGCGAGCACCTCCTGGAGCGCGGGGTGGAGGTCGTCTGCCTGGACAACTTCCTGACCGGCTCCCCGGCGAACGTCGCACACCTGATGGAGCACCCCGGGTTCCGGCTGGTCCGCTGCGACGTCACCGACTACGTGCACGTCCCCGGCCCGGTGGACCTGGTACTGCACTTCGCCTCGCCGGCCAGCCCGATCGACTACCTGAAGATGCCGATCGAGACCCTCAAGGTCGGCAGCCTGGGCACCCTGCACACCCTGGGCCTGGCCCACGACAAGGGCGCCCGCTACGTGCTGGCCTCCACCTCCGAGGTCTACGGCGACCCGCTGCAGCACCCGCAGACCGAGGAGTACTGGGGCAACGTCAACCCGGTCGGCCCGCGCGGGGTCTACGACGAGGCCAAGCGGTTCAGCGAAGCGCTGACCACTGCCTACCGGACGTCGAAGGGCACCGACACCGGCATCGTGCGGATCTTCAACACCTACGGGCCCCGGATGCGCGCCGACGACGGCCGGGCGATCCCCGCCTTCGTCAACCAGGCCCTGGACGGCCGCCCGCTCACCGTGGCCGGCGACGGCTCCCAGACCCGCTCCATCTGCTACGTCGACGACACCGTCGCCGGCATCCTCGCGCTGGCGTTCTCCGAGCACCCGGGCCCGGTGAACATCGGCAACCCCGACGAGCTGTCGATGCTGGCGCTGGCCCGCTGGATCGTGCAGCTCACCGGCTCGGACTCCCCGATCGACCACATCCCCCTGCCCGTCGACGACCCCAAGGTCCGCCGCCCCGACACCAGCCGCGCCGAGCAGCTGCTGGGCTGGCGGCCGCAGGTGACCTCCGAGCAGGGGCTGCGGCGCACCGTCGACTGGTTCGCCGCCCAGCGGAACGCCGTCGCCGCCGAGGCGGTCTGACACACCGTCATCGGACGTGCGACGAGAGTCACCCCAGAGCGACGTGGGACACATCTAATCTGGAGAGGCGAGCTCAGGTGGAGCCGCATCCACCTCGAGTCGACCTCAGAGAGCGAGCATGGGCCGCCACGCAGATCCCGCAGCCACGCGCCGTCCGTTACTTCCCGTCCTCGTCGCCGCAGGCGTCGCACTCGTGCTGGTCGCCGGTGGACTCGTGTGGTGGCTCGTGGGCCGCGGCTGCGACGAGCAGGTGACCGTGGGCGTGACCGTGGCCCCGGAGCTGTCCGAGGTGGCCGGGGACCTGCTCGGCGAGGTGGAGTCCCCCGACGACTCCCTCTGCATCACCGCCGAGGTGACGGCCCGGGAACCGCTGCAGACCGCCGGCGACCTGAGCGTCCTCGACGAGGAGGCGCTGCCGGAGGTGTGGGTGCCCGACTCGTCGCTGTGGGCGGCGCGGGTCTCCTCCCGCGACCTCGACCCGGCCGGCTCCATGGCGGTCTCCCCGGTCGTCCTGGCCACCAGCGAGGCGGTCGTCGACGAGCTCGGCTGGGCCGACTCGGGCCCGGGCTGGGCCGAGGCCCTGGGCACCGGCCGGCCGCTGGCCGTGCCCGACCTCGCCGCGAGCGCCGAGGGGCTGGCCGCGCTGGCCGCAGTGCGCACCGCCCTGGGCGCGGACGCGGACGCCGACAACGCCGTGGTGCAGGCGGTGCTCGCCTCCGCGCGCAGCACCGCCCTCTCCCCCGCCGAGGCGCTGACCGCCGGGAGCGAGGGCGGCGCCGACGCGCCGCTGGTCCCGGTGAGCGAGCAGGTCGTATACGCCGACCACCAGGACGCCGAGGACTCCGCCCTGGCCGCCGTCTACCCCGCCGAGGGCTCGCCGGTCCTCGACTACCCGGTGCTCCGGGTGGGCTCCCCGACGGGGCCCGAGCAGCAGGCCGTCGACGTCGTGGTCGACCGGCTGCTGTCCGAGGACGCGCAGGCCACCGTCCGGGACGCCGGCTTCCGCGGCCCCGAGGGCGCGGCGCCTCCCGGGGCCGGTTCCGACAGCGGCATCGCCGAGGCGAGCCCGCCGGTGCTGCCGCTGGACCCCCAGCAGGTGCAGGCGCTGCTCACCCGGCTGTCCAGCCTCGCGGCCCCGTCGCGGGTGCTGACGGTCTTCGACGTGTCGACGTCGATGCGGGCGCCGGTCGGCGACGGCACCCGCGCGACCCTCGCCCGCGACGCCGCGAAGAGCACGCTCTCCCTGGTGCCCGACGACTACGCCCTCGGGCTGTGGGCCTTCGCCTACGAGATGCAGGGCGACCAGGACTGGACGGAGCTCGTCCCCACCCGCGAGCTGGACGACGTCGTCGACGGCCGGACCCAGCGCGAGGTGCTCGACGAGCAGCTGGACACCATCCCCGAGCGGCTCACGCCGGGCGGGACGGGGCTGTACGACACCACCCTGGCGGCGGTGCGGTCGGCGCGGGAGAACTACGACCCCACCGCGGTGAACAGCGTGCTCATGGTCACCGACGGCACGAACGAGGACGACGCCGAGGGCATCAGCCTGGAGGACCTGCTCAGCACGCTCGAAGCCGAGGCGGATCCGCAGCGGCCGATCAAGGTCATCGGTGTGGCCCTGGGGCCGGACGCCGACCTGAGCTCCCTCGAGCGGATCGCCGAGGCCACGGGGGGCGCGGCGTACTCCGCGGTCGATGAGAACGACCTGCAGACCGTGCTCTTCGACGCCCTCCGCCAGCGCTCGTGACATCGTCGTCCTCCGGACGACACCGCCAACCACGTCCCGTCCCCGGCACGCTGAGCCGCTGCGTCAGGCCTGCGCGGACCCCTCCGGGGCCCACTCGGCCTGACCGGGCATCAACCGGTCCAGCGCATCGACCACTTCCTCCACGGTGATCGTCGCCAGCGCGGGGTCGAGGTCGGTGCCCCAGGGGTCGCCGGTGCCGTCGCCGTGCCAGAGCACGACGTGCTGCGGCCGCGGCGGCGGACCCCACAGCGCCGGGGAGACGGGGCCGAAGAGCACCACCGACGGCCGCCGGTAGGCGGTGGCCAGGTGGGCGACGCCGGTGTCCCCGCACACGACCAGGTCGGCCGCCGCCACCACGGCGGCCAGCTCCAGCGACGTGGTCCGGCCGGCCAGCACCGCGGCGTCCGGCAGCCCCGCCGCCGCGGCCACCGAGCGGGCGAGCTCGGTCTCCGCCGGGCCGCCGGTGATCCGCACGTCGTGGCCGGCGTCGGCGAGGTGGCGGGCGACGGCGGCGAAGCGCTCGGGCGGCCAGCGCCGGCCCGGGAACGCCGCCCCCGGGTGCACGACCGCGGCGCCGCGGACCGGCGGGGGGACGGCGGGCACCGCGATGTCCAGCGCGTCCAGGTCGGCGTCGACACCCAGCCCCTCGGCGACCAGCCGGCACCAGCGCCGGACCTCGTGCTCGTCGGGGTACCAGGTGGGCCCGGGGTAACCGGGGCTGTCGAAGGTGAGCAGTCGCCGGGGCTGCAGGTCGGCGACGACCACGTGCGACGCCGGGCCCTTGCCGTGCAGGTCGACGGCGAGCTCCGGCGGCGGCCCGCTCCAGTCCAGCGGTTCGAGCTCGCGCGCCGGCAGCACCTCGTCGACGGCGTCGATCAGCTCGGCCAGCGGTCGCAGCGCCGACGTCGTCGCGAGCACCAGCCGGTGCCCGGGTACGGCCGCCCGCACCGCCCGGATCGCCGGCACCCCGGTCAGCAGGTCACCGAGCCCCAGCGGCCGCAGGACGACCGCGACCGGCGGCGCGGCGCTCACCGGACCCGGGCATAGGAAGCCATGCCTGCGGAATCGGGGGCGGATCCACAGGTAAAGCTTCCTATGCCTGGCAGCACGGCGGGCCTCACACGCGGGAGCGCTCGACCAGGGCCGTGGTCGAGTGGCCGTCGAGGTAGGGCAGGACGACGGCCTGGCCGCCCCAGGTGCGCAGCACCTCGGCCTCGGGCAGGTCCGCACCGGCGTAGTCGCCGCCCTTGGCCCACACGTCGGGGCGCAACCGGTCGAGCACCTGGGTGGGGGTGTCCTCGTCGAAGACGACCACCGCGTCGACGAACTCGAGCGCCTCGAGCACGCGGGCGCGGTCGGCGGCGGTGACCAGGGGCCGCGTGGGCCCCTTGAGCCGGCGGACAGAGTCGTCGGAGTTGATGCACACCACCAGGCAGTCGCCCAGCCCGCGGGCGGCGCGCAGCGTGGCGACGTGCCCGGGGTGCAGCAGGTCGAAGCAGCCGCCGGTCGCGACGACGGTGCCGCCGGCCGCCCGCACCCGGGCGATGACGGCCTCGGCGCCGGGCTCGGCGGCCACCTCGGCCTCGACCCGCTCGTCGGCGTCCCAGGCGGTCGCCCCGCCGCGGGCGACGAACGCCGAGGCGAAGGCGACCGCGGCGGCCACGGCCTCGCCGGTGACGGCGCCGTCGGCGAGGGCCAGCGCCGCCGCTGCGGCGAAGGAGTCGCCGGCGCCGCACGGGTCCCCGCCGGTGACCGCGACCGCGGGCACCACCATGGGGGCGCCGGAGCCGTAGGAGAGCAGCGCGCCGCGGGCGCCCAGGGTGACGGCGACCGCGCCGACCCCCCACTGCCGGATGAGCGCCTCGGCCCGGGCCCCCACGGCGGCCAGCCCGGTCCCGGTGGCGGCGTCGGCGGCGACGCGGGCCGCCTCCGCGCCGTTCGGCGTGACCAGCCGGGCGTTGGGCACCGGGTCCGCGCCGCGGGGATGCGGGTCCCAGACCACCGGGCCGCGGGCCTCGGCGAGCGCGGCGCGCACGGCGGGGTCGGCCGTCGTCCCCCGGCCGTAGTCGGCGACGAGGACGGCGGCGGCGTCGCGGATCGCCGCGGCGGCCGCGGCCGGCAGCTCGCCGAGCACCGCGACCGGCGCGCCGCTGTCCAGCCGGGCGACGGAGTGGTCACCGACCCGCACCCGCTGCTTGACGGCGGTGCCGCCGGTGGCCGGGATCTCGATCAGGCGCACCCGGCCGGCGAGCAGGGCGCGCAGCCGGTCGGCGTCCTCGTCGGCGTCCATCGGGGCCACGAGCACCACCTCGCGCCCACCCGACGCCGCGGCGATGACCGCCGCCAGCGCGGCGCCACCGGGGCGCTCGTGCCGCTCGATCTCCTCCACCACCGGCACGGGGGCATCGGGGGTCAGCCGCGACGCGGTGCCGACGAGGTCGACGTCGAGCAGCGCGTCCCCGACGACGACCAGCGGCCGGGCGCTCACTTCGCCGCCTCGAACGAGGGCCCCTCGGGAACCCGCGGCGCCTCGGCGAGCACGGCGGCGTCGAAGGCCGCGCAGACCAGGTGCAGGGCGACCAGGTGGCACTCCTGCACGGTGGCGGTCCACGGGGAGTCGATGCAGACCGCCTCGTCGGCGGCCGCGGCCAGCGGGTTGGGCGCCGGGCCGGTGATCGCCAGCGTGGTGATGCCGCACGCGCGGGCCCGGCGTGCGGCGGCCACCGCGTTGGGCGAGCGGCCCGACGTCGACAGCAGGACCAGCACGTCGCCCGCGCGGCCGTGGGCCTCCACCTGGCGGGCGAACAGCTCGTCGGCCGGGTAGTCGTTGGCGATGGCGGTCAGCGACGACGTCTCCGCGGTGAGGCAGATCGCCGAGAACGGCGGGCGGTCGGCGCGATAGCGGCCCACCAGCTCCGCGGTGAGGTGCTGGGCCTGCGCGGCGCTCCCGCCGTTGCCCGCGGCGAGCAGCCGGCCGCGGGACTCCCCGCACAGCACGTCGGCGAGCAGCCGGCCCCAGCGGTCGAGGACCGGCAGCTGCGCGTCCAGCGAGCGGAGCGCCTCCCGCAGCGAGGCGACGTGGTCGGCGCCGGTGAGGTGGGTGCAGGAGTCCGGCGCCGGGACTTGCGCCGAGTCCTGCGCCAGGACGTTCTCGAGGAACGAGTGCGGGCTGGCGCTCATCGGGCGACCTCCACGGGACGGCGCCGGGCGAGGACCTGGCGGTAGACGGTTTCGGTGTCGGCGACGACGCGGGCCCAGCGGTAGCGGGCGCGGGCCCGCTTCACCCCGGCGGCCCCGTAGGCGGCGCGGCGGTCGTCGTCGGCGAGCAGCGCGGCGAGCACCTCGCCGAGCCGCTCGGGGTCGCGCGGGGGCACGAGGTCGCCGGTGACGCCGTCGGCGACGGTGTCCTGCAGCCCGCCGACGGCGGTGGCGACGACGGGCCGCCCGCAGGCCATGGCCTCCAGCGGGGTGATGCCGAAGGGTTCGTACCAGGGGACGGCGAGCACGACGTCGGCCGAGCGCACCCAGGCGGGGACGTCGGCGCGGGCCACGGATCCGGCGAAGACCAGCCGGTCGGCCACCCCCACCTCGGCGGCGATGCCGCGCAGCCGGCGCACCTCCGGATCGGCGTCGACGGCGTCGGGCGCGGGGCCCCCGACCACGACCAGCTCCGCGTCGGGCACCGCGCGCAGCGCCCGGACGGCGTCGTCCTGGCCCTTGCGCTCGACGAGCCGGCCGAGGACCAGCAGCCGCTTCCGCTCGCCCTTCGGGGCCACCGGGCCGCGGGGGGTGAACACCGAGGTGTCCACCCCGCACGGCACGATCGAGACCCGGTCGCTGGGCAGCCCGAGCCGCCGCAGCTCGAACACCTCGTCGGAGCAGGTGGCCACCACGTGGGCGACGTCGCGACACAGCCCGCGCTCGAGATCGATCCGCTCGGCCGGGGAGGTGTCGGCGTCGCCCTGGTGACGGCGCTTGACCGAGCCGAGCGCGTGGAAGGTCTGCAGCACCGGGACCGGGGCGAGCAGGCTGGCCGACGCCTCGACCGACGCCAGGCCGCTCATCCAGAAGTGCGCGTGCACGACGTCGGGGGCCTGCGCCGCCCAGCCGTGCCGCAGCACCCGGGCGAAGGCCGGCATGTGCGGGAGCAGCTCGTCCTTGGGCAGCGCCTCGGCCGGGCCGGCGGTGACGTGGACGACGTCGTACCCGTCCGCCGTCGTCACCCGCTCGGGCAGCGCCGGGTCGTCGCGGCGGGTGTGCACCGTGACCTCGTGCCCGCGCTGC
Organism: Blastococcus sp. SYSU DS0552; assembly: GCF_054050815.1. Classification (NCBI taxonomy): domain Bacteria; kingdom Bacillati; phylum Actinomycetota; class Actinomycetes; order Geodermatophilales; family Geodermatophilaceae; genus Blastococcus; species Blastococcus sp. SYSU DS0552. Next base: position 7,363 of record NZ_JBJHAB010000002.1, on the reverse strand, counting down.
GCGAGCCCGGCGGCGAGCGCCGCGACGTGCACGTTCTGCCCGCCGGCGTCGACACCGCCGATCGCGGCGAGCGGGCTGGCGTGCTCGCTGACCAGGTCGATCCTCATCGGGTCACCTCCTCCAGGAGCGCGTCCCAGTCACGCAGGAAGCGGTCCAGTCCGTAGCGCTCGAGCGCCGCCGCGCGAGCGGCCTTGCCGGCCAGCCGGGCGGCGTCCTCGTCGTGCAGGAACTCCCGGACGGCGGCCCACAGCCGCTCGGGGCGGGTGGAGATGACCCCGGCCGCGGCGGGCACGGCCTCGACCACCTCGGTGGTGGCCAGCGCGACCACCGGCATGCCCAGGTGCATCGCCTCCAGCAGGGAGAGCCCGAGGGAGGTCCAGCGCACCGGGTGCACGTACACCCGGCGGCGGGCCAGCTCCGCGTGCATCGCCGCCTGCGGCGGGTCGTCGAACAGCTCCACCCGCTCGGGGTCCAGGCCGTACGTCTCGTGCAGGCCGGCCAGGCCCATGCCGAAGACGTCGACCGGCGCCACCGCGGCGAGGCCGGGGAGCAGGTCGGCGCCGACGGTGCGGCCGCGGCGCACCGGCTCGTTGGTGACGACGGCGGCGCGGGCCAGCTCGCCGGTCCAGCGCTCCCCCGGGTCGACGATGCCGTGCTCGATCACCGTCGTCGGCGCCCGGCCGTTGTCGTAGAAGAGCTCGTTGAAGGAGGTGACGTGGGCGATCGGGATGTCGCCGCGGTCGGCCATCGGGTGCCGGGTGTGCGGAACCGGTCCGTCACCGGGCTCCAGCCCGGGCGCGTTGTGCTCGAGGAACACCGCGGGCAGGTCGCGGCCGGGCTCGCGCCCCAGCCACTCGCGCACCAGCTCGAGGTCCCGCCTGCGCTGCAGCACGACGACGTCGGGCTGCTCCTCCCGCAGCTGCGCCGGGGTGACCTCCCGCGCCGCCGCCGGCCAGTCCCACGTGCGGGCGCGGCCCAGGCCGTCGCCGTCGCGGCCCGGGGTCACCGGGATCAGGTACTCGTGCCGGCCCTGGACGAACGCGGTCGTCCACGAGCCGTGCACGTGCCAGACCAGGACCTTCATGCACTCACCAGCTTCTCCACGGCAGCGACCACGTCGGACGCGGTCACGGAGGTCAGACAGGGGTGGCCGGGCACCGGGCACTCCCGGGCCCGGGTGTCGCGGCAGGGCGCCGCCTGGTCGCCCAGCAGCACGCTGGGCACGCCGTAGGGCGCCCAGCGGACGGCGGGCACGACCGGGGCGAACAGCGAGACCACCGGGGTGCCGACGGCGGCAGCGAGGTGCGCCGGCCCGGTGTTGCCGACGACGACCGCCGCGGCGCCGTCGAGCAGCGCCGCCATCTCGGCCAGGGAGGTCTCCCCGCCCAGGTCGACCCCGCGGGTGCCGGCGACGGATGCGGTGAGCCCCCGCTCCCCCGGCCCGCCGGTGACCAGCACCCGGTGGCCGGCGTCGGCGAGCGCCTCGACCGCCTCGGCGCAGCGCGGCGCGGGCCAGGCGCGGGCCGGCACCGAGGCCCCGGGGTGGAGCACGACATAGCCGGGGGCGTGCGCGACCGGGGGCAGGGGCCGGCGCACGGAGAGCCGGCCGTCGTCGCCGGCCGGCAGCTCGAAGCCCGCGGCCCGGGCGAGGGACAGCGCCCGCTCGGGCTCGGGGAGGTCGTCGTCGACCCGGTGGCGGACGTCGAGCAGCGTGCCGGGGTAGTCCACGCTGATCGCCGAGATGCGGGGGACGCCGGCCGCGCGGAGCACCAGCGCCAGCGGCAGCGGCGACTGGTGGAACGACGTGGAGATCACCGCCTCGTCCGGGGCGAGCGCCCGGACGCGGTCGGTGAGCCGGGCGAGGTCGTCGGCGTCGACCGGTGGGGGATCACCGAGGATCCACGGGCAGGCCCAGGTCCACACCTCGTCGACGCCCGGGAGCAGCTCCGCCGCTGCCGCACCGGCCGGGCCGGCGAGGAAGACGACGCGGTCGGCGCCGTGCGCGACGGCGCGGACGAGCGGACCCTGCAGGAGCACGTCACCGGCGTTGTCGAGCCGGGCGACCAGGACGGTGCGGGGGGGGCTCACCAGCGCCCGGCCAGGACGTCGTCGACCGCCTCGGGCAGGGTCGCCGCCCGCTGCCGCGCCGCCGCCACCTCCTCGGCGCGGGTGACCGGGGTCGGCACCAGGATGCCGCGGGCGCCCGCCGCGGCCGCCGCCTCGACGTCGGCGCCGATGTCGCCGATGACCACGCACCGGGCCGGCTCCACACCCAGCTCGGCGCAGGCGGCCTGCACCATGCCGGGTGCCGGCTTCCGGCAGCCGCAGCCGTCGTCCGGCCCGTGCGGGCAGACCTGCACCGTCTCGAAGGGGCCGAGCAGCTCGTCGAGCCGCTTCATGCAGGCGTCCACCTGGTCGGGCGTGATCAGCCCGCGGGCCACGCCGGACTGGTTGCTCACGACGCCGACCCGCACGCCGCGGGCGCGCAACCGATCGAGGGCCTCCGCCGCGCCGTCCACCGGCCGCACCCACTCCGGGTCGCCGTTGTAGGGGAAGTCGTGCACCAGGGTGCCGTCGCGGTCGAAGAGCACCAGGTCGGGCAGCCCGCGCCACGCCGGCACACCCACGTGCTGCACGACGCCGCGCATCCAGTGCCAGGTGGCCAGCGGCGGGATGAGCGCGCTGGTGGCGAGCATGGTGGTGACCTCGGCGCGGTCCCGCGGGCCGGGGGCGATGCGCCGCCAGGCGAACTCGGCGGTGCCCGCCGCCCAGGCGGCGGCCGCGGCGAGGGCGGCCCGGGGCCGGCGGGCGGCGACCAGGCCGAGCGCGGCCAGCGCCGCCGCGGTGACGGCCGTGTGCTGCGGCCGGCGACCGAGCGCGGCGTCGGCCCGCTCCCGCCAGCCGGGCCCGTGCAGGCGCCGCATGAGGACGTCGTCGGCGTTCCCGGCCTGCACGCGCACGCTGACCCAGCGGTCGGTGGGCCGGACCGGGTGGGTGATCCAGCGCTGCCCGCGGACGAGCCGGGCACCGGTGTCCATGACCCGCAGCGCGAGGTCGGAGTCCTCGCGGAAGGCACGGGGGAAGCGCTCGTCGAAGCCCCCCACCGCGGCCAGGGCGCTGCGGCGGTAGGCGAGGTCGGCGGTGATCCAGCTGGCGGTGGCGAGCCCCGCGGTGCCGCGCTCCCAGTCGGTGGGCCGCCGGTGCTCCGGCAGGGGCACCCGCACCCGGCCCTGGCTGCCCGCGACGTCGGCCGGCAGGTCGGCGAGATCGGCCTCGAGCCGCTGGTACCAGTCGGGGTCGGGCACGACGTCGTCGTCGAGGAAGGCGATCCACTCGGTGCGGGCGGTGCGCCAGCCGAGGTTGCGGGCCCGGGCCGGGCCTCCGCCGCCGGTGCGGACGACCCGGACCGGCGGCAGGCCGGGGCGGTCGGGGTGCAGCGGCTCCCCGGTGGGGCGGTCGTCGACGACGACCAGCTCGGCCGGGCGCGGGCCGGGGGCGGCGGCCAGCGCGTCGAGCAGGACGTCGAGCGAGGGTCGCCCGATCGTCGGCACGACGACGGTGCACTGCGCGAGCATGATCGCGTCCTGCCCGTTCTCGTACGGGCGAAACACTACGGGCTTGAAGTGTTCTCCCCGCGTCAGCCGATCGGGGGGCGCCCGGGGTCAGGAAACCCGCAGCTCCCCGACCTCCTCGGCGAAGTGCAGGGTGGCGGCGGTGCGCCGCTGCAGCTCCTCGCGGGGGAGCCCGGCGACCATCTCGCGCACCACGAGGCCGGCCGGCCCCACGTCGATGACCGCGAGCTCGGTGTAGACGCGGTGCACGACGCGCGCGGCGGTCAGCGGGTAGGTGCACTCCGGCAGGAGCTTGGGTCGGCCGTCGGGCGTGGTGTGCATCATCAGCACCAGCACCCGCTTGGCGCCGACGGCGAGGTCCATGGCCCCGCCGACCGCGGGCGGGAGGTGCGCGTCGTCGGTGGCCCAGTTGGCGAGGTCGCCCTGCGCGGAGACCTGGAAGGCGCCCAGCACGGTGACGTCGATGTGGCCGCCGCGCATCATCATGAACGAGTCGGTGTGGTGGAAGTAGGAGCCGCCGGGGACGAGCGTGACCGGCGCCTTGCCGGCGTTGATCAGCTCCCAGTCCTCCTCGCCGGGCGCCGGCGCCGGCCCCATGCCGAGGATGCCGTTCTCGCTGTGGAAGACGATCTCCTTGCCGGCGGAGACGACGTCGCCGACGAGCGTGGGCATGCCGATCCCCAGGTTCACGTAGGAGCCGTCGGGGATGTCGCGGGCCACCCGGGCGGCCATCTCGGTCTGCGACAGCGGGGAGATGCTCACACCCCCACCTCCACGACCCGGTCGACGAAGATGCCCGGGGTCACGACGGCCTCGGGGTCCAGCTGCCCCAGCTCGACGAACTCCCGCACCTGCACGACGGTGAGCTCGGCCGCGGTGGCCATGGTCGGACCGAAGTTCCGGGCCGCCTTGTTGTAGACGAGGTTGCCCCAGCGGTCGGCGCGCAGCGCCTTGACCAGCGCGACGTCGCCCCGCAACGGCTCCTCGAAGACCTGCCGCCGTCCGGCGATCATCCGGACCTCCTTGCCGCGGGCCAGCAGCGAATCCGCGCCGGCGGGGGTGAAGAAGCCGCCCAGCCCCGCGCCCGCCGCGCGCATCCGCTCGCTGAGCGTGCCCTGTGGGACGAGTTCCAGCTCGATGTCGCCGGCCCGGTAGAACTCCTCGAACCAGATCGAGCCGGCCGACCGCGGGTACGAGCAGATGATCTTGCGCACCCGGCGTTCCCGGATGAGCGCGGCGACGTCGGTCTCCCCGCTGCCTGCGTTGTTGGTGACGATGGTCAGGTCACGCGCGCCCTGTTCGAGGAGCGCGTGCACCAGCTCCACCGGCACACCGGCGGCACCGAAGCCGCCGACGAGGACGGTCGCGCCGTCGGCGATGCCCTCGACGGCGGCCGCGAGCGAGCCGACCCTCTTGTCGATCACTGTCCCCCCCGGGGGTGGTGCCGGCGCTGGGCGACCGGGTGCTGACGGCGGTACCCGCCGCGATCGGTCAGGAACGATCGGGCCCCGGCCCTCTGCCCTGCGCCGTCGACCCGGTCGAGCCGGTCGCCCCGGTGGAGCCCGCGCCCCCGGCACCGTCCCGCGGCGCCCCCGTCGTGGCGCCCTCGGCGTCGTCGGTGGTCTCCGCGCCCGGGCTGCCCTCGGTCTCGGCGGTGGTCCCGGTCGCCGCGAGGTCCTCCTCCCCCGGCGTGGCCGGGCGGCTGCGCCGACGGCGCCGGATGCCGGCGACGGTGCTGAAGATGATCAGCAGGGCCATCAGGGCGAAGAGGGTGCCCGACATCGGCCGGGTGAAGAAGGTCGACCACTCGCCGCCGGAGAGCAGCATGGACCGGCGGAAGTTCGTCTCGAGGATCGACCCGAGGACGAACGCCAGCACCAGCGGGCCCGGCTCGAACCCGGTCTTCTTCATCAGCCAGCCGATGACGCCGAAGACCAGCACGACCCACATGTCGAAGGGGTCGTTGTTGACCGAGAAGACGCCGGCCATCGTGACCATGAGAGCGAATGCGGCGAGGATGCCGGCGCGCACCCGCAGCAGCTGCACGAAGAAGCCGACGAGCGGCAGGTTGAGGATCAGCAGCATCAGGTTGCCGATCGCCATCGAGGCGATGACGCCCCAGAAGATGTCGGGGTTGTTCGTGATGAGCTGCGATCCCGGCGTGATGCCCTGGACGAGCAGCGCGCCGAAGATCAGCGCAAGCACCACGTTGGGCGGGATGCCGAGGGTGAGCAGCGGGATGAACGCCGAGGTGGAGGAGGCGTTGTTCGCCGTCTCCGGGCCGGCGACACCCTCGATGGCGCCCTTGCCGAACCGGGTCGGGTCCTTGGCCCGCCGCTTCTCCATCGCGTAGGAGGCCAGCGAGGAGATGACGCCGCCACCGCCGGGCAGCACCCCGATGAAGAAGCCCAGCACCGAGCCGCGGGCGATCGCGCCGGAGGAGTCGCGGAAGTCCTTGCGGCTGGGCCAGATGTTCTTGACCTTGCCGATGACGGACTGGGCCTTCTCCGTCTTCTCGACGTTGTAGAGGATCTCGCCGACGCCGAAGAGCCCCATCGCGACCGCGACGAAGTCCAGCCCGTCGAAGAGCGAGATCTCGCCGAAGGTGAAGCGGGTGGTCCCGGTGACGAGGTCCTGGCCGATCGTGGCCAGCAGCAGGCCGAGCGCGGCCATGGACAGGCTCTTCACCGGGTGCCGCGTGCCCAGGTAGGTGACCAGCAGGATGCCGAGCGCGGTCAGGGCCACGTACTCCTGGGAGCCGAAGGAGACGGCGAGCTGGGCCAGCGGCGGCGCGAGCAGGACCAGCCCGATGACGGAGACGGTGCCACCGATCCACGAGCCGATCGCGGCGATGCCCAGGGCCGGCCCGGCCCGGCCCTGCTTGGCCATCTGGTAGCCGTCGAAGGTGGTGACGACCGAGGCGGCCTCACCGGGCAGCTGCAGGAGAACCGAGGTGATCGTGCCGCCGTACATCGACCCGTAGTAGATGCCCGCCAGCAGGATGACCGCGGTGACCGGCTCGATCTCGTAGGTGATGGGCAGCAGCAGCGCGATCGTCGCCGTCGGGCCGAGGCCCGGCAGCACGCCGATGACCGTGCCGATCAGCACGCCGAGAAAGACGTAGAGCAGGTTCACCGGGTCCAGGGCGACGGAGAAGCCCTGGCCGATGCCGTCGAGGACGTCCATCGCTCAGCTCCCGACCGGTGCGAAGACGATGCCGTCGGGGAACGGCACGGCGAGCGCCTCGACGAACAGCAGGTGGAACACCAGCGCTCCGATCACCGCGAGGGGGACGGCCCAGCGCCACGGCTCCCGGGCGAACACCCGCAGCCAGAAGAGCAGCATGAGCACGGCCGAGACGAAGAACCCGATGGTCTGGAACAGCACGACGAACACAGCGAGGCCGGCCAGCCCGAGGACGATCTTGAGCGTGCCCCCGGTCCACGGCTCGTAGTCCTCGGGGTCGTCGATGAAGAGCAGCACCACGCCGGTGAGGGTGAGCAGGAGCGCGACGATGAACGGCCAGAGGCCGGGGCCGGGCGCACTCATCTCGCCGAGCCCCAGGTTGCGGGCGCCCAGCATCGCGGCCACACCGAGGAGCACCAGGATCAAGGGGGCGATCCGGTGCAACTGCTTGGACATCCAGGTCTCCGGGGAAGGCACGGGCGGGGCCGGGGCGTGCGGGGGGGGGGGGGGGGGGGGGGGGGGGGGGGGGCGGCGCCGGGCCGCGCCCGCCCCCCCATGCCCACCACACCCAAGACCGACAACAAAACAAAATCCAATAATAATAT